>JAIOJS010000312.1 GCA_019911795.1 Thermoanaerobaculia bacterium
GGTCTCTACTACAAGCCCGGCAGCCTCAAGGCCCGGTTTACTCGCCTCGGACACGCCGCGACCCTCGCCTTCTGCGAGCAGCACGAGATCGCAGTGGAGCTTCCTGGCAAGCTGGTCCTAGCGCGGGGCGAAGCGGAGATCGAACGGCTAAAGACGCTGGCGGAGAGGGCAGAGAAGAACGGGTTGATCGCCGAGTGGCTCAGTCCCGAAGGGATCACGGAGCGCGAGCCCCATGCCCGCGGCGACGCCGGCTTGTGGGTCCCTTCTACCGGAATCCTCGATTTCTCGCGGATTGCTCTGGCGATGGCCGAGGAGCTGGACCGATCAGGGGTCGAGTTGCGGCTCGGAACGCGTCTCCTCGGAGTGGCCCAGGGCCGGGAAGGCCTCGATCTGGAGATCGCTCGGGGGAGTAGCTCGCGGAGCCCTTCCTCCAACCTCTCCACCGGATTCCTTATCAACTGTGGAGGTCTCTTCTCCGATCGCATCGCCATAGCCTCTGGAGTCGATGTCCCGGTGCGCATCGTTCCGTTTCGGGGAGAGTACTATCGACTCCGACCGGAGGCGCGGGATCTGGTGCGCGGTCTGATCTATCCGGTCCCCGATCCGCAGTTGCCCTTTCTGGGAGTTCACCTGCACCGCACAATCGATGGCGAGGTCTTCGCGGGACCCAACGCGGTGCCGGCCGGACGCCGAGAGGGCTACCGGCGCCGCGACGTCAGTCCTCGCGACGTCTTCGACACCGCCACCTGGCCGGGCTTCTGGCGTCTGGCCGGGCGCTACGGTCTGACCGGAGTGGCTGAACTGGTTCGCTCATTCTCCAAGCAGGTGTTTACCGGCAGCCTCCGTCGGTTGGTGCCCGAGATTCGGCGACGAGACCTCTTGCCGGCTCGCTCCGGGGTGCGCGCCCAGGCCCTCTACCGCGATGGTCGCCTCGTCGACGACTTCATCTTCGCGGAGTCAGAACATTCCCTCCACGTTCTCAATGCACCCTCACCCGCAGCGACTTCCTGCATGCCGATTGCGAGCCACATCGTCGACCGCTTCTTGGAGTCACAAGGGAGCACTCCCGGCAGAGACTAGGTCTCCAGTCGATCGGGCCTACTGCCCTTTGGGTCCGCCTAGGGAACCCTCACCCCCGGTCGCCGGGCGATGAACCAGGGACTCAGCAGGGTCTCTTTGTTGTACAGCAACGGTTCGCCCTCGACGGTTGCGATCAGTCCTCCCGCCCCGACGAGGACGGCGTGGGCCGCTGCGATGTCCCACTCCATGGTCGGTCCGAGGCGAGGGTAGAGATCGGCTCGGTTCTGCGCCAGGAGGCAGAGCTTCAAAGAACTGCCGACTGAGATTCTCTCGGGCTCCGCCAGCCGGGCGAGAAAGTCCTCCACCTCGGGGCTGGGATGACTACGGCTAGTCACGACGCGCAGGGACGAAGTACCGTCGTAGGTCTCACAGACTAGGGGAACGGGGTCGGCTCCGTTCCCCTGATAGGCGGAGCCACCCACTCCACCGAAGAAGACCTCTTTGCTTACCGGGACTCCGACCACCCCGAGGGTTGGCACGCCATCCTCGATCCAAGCGACGTTAACGGTGAACTCACCGTTGCGACGGATGAACTCTTTGGTCCCGTCGAGTGGATCGACGAGCCAGAAGCTCTTCCAGCGCCGCCGTTCGGACCAAGGAATGCTCTGCGACTCCTCCGACAGGACTGGCACGGATGGCGTGAGGCGTTGGAGTCCCTCCACCAGAATCCGGTGGCTGGCGAGGTCGGCCTCGGTGAGCGGCGAGCGGTCCTCCTTGAGGGTGACTTTGGCGTCGCCGCGGTCGTAGACCTCGAGGATCGCCCGCCCGGCCTCGTCGACGAGGTCGAGAAGTGTCGGTAGTAGGTCGCGCGGATCGATCGGAGCGAAATGGGTCACTGCAGTTGGTGCCATAGGTGGGTGTAGGCCAGCGCCAGTCGGTAGGCGAGCTGGTCGTTGGTGGTCGAACCGCCGTGCCCGCCCTCGGTGTTCTCGTAGTACCAGACCTCGTAGCCGAGGTCGATCATCTTCGCCGCCAGCTTGCGCGCGTGGCCCGGGTGGACTCGATCGTCGCGGGTCGAGGTGTAGAAGAAGACGGCGGGGTAATTCCGCTTGGCTTCGAGGTTCTGGTACGGAGAGTACTCCTTCATAAAGGCCCAATCCTCGGGCACGTCGGGATCGCCGTACTCGGCCATCCAACTCGCGCCGGCCAGGAGTTGGTGGTAGCGCTTCATGTCGGCCAGCGGCACGCCGCAGATCACTGCGCCGTACAGTTCGGGATGCCGCACATAGGTGGCGGCGACGAGCAGACCGCCATTACTGCGCCCTTCGATGCCGATGTGCTTCGCCGAGGTGATCTTGCGCTGCGCGAGGTCGGCAGCGACCGCCTCGAAGTCCTCGAACGAACGAGTCCGATTCTCCCGCAGAGCGGCCTGGTGCCAATCGGGCCCGAACTCGCCGCCGCCGCGGATGTTGGCGAGAACGAACACGCCGCCCCGGTCCAGCCACATCGGACCGTACGCGCCGTAGAGCTTCTCGTAGGATCCCGAATAGGACGGGACTAGCGAGTTGCGGAATCCGCCGTAGGAAAAGATGTGGGTCGGATTCTTGCCGTTGCGCGGCAGTCCCTTCTTTCCCACGACGAAGTAGGGGACCTTCGTCCCGTCAGCGGAGGTTGCCCAGTACTGATCGACTTGCATGGTGCTGCCGTCGAAGGTCGGCGCCTGGGCGCGGACCTCGGTGGCCACACCACTCGGACCGTTGATATGGAAGAGGGTCGGGGGTACGACGAACGACTCGTAGAGAACGAAGGCGTCGCCGGTGACCTTGTCGACCGTCGTGACCACGATCGCGCCGTGGTCCGGGAAGGGAATCTCGCGTGCCGTGAAGCCACCACCCTCTTTGGGCTCATAGCGCCGTAGACGGCCCTTCACCTGGTCGAGGAGACTGATGAGGATGCCTTGCTTGGTGGCTGCGATCTGCTCGATGACGATTCCGTCGGAGGGAACAAAGATCGGCTCGATGACGCCCGGGCCACCGCGCAAGGCCTCCGGATCGGCGATCAGCAGGGAACCTCGGGTGAAGGTCCGTTCCTTGACGGTCCAGTCATCGTAGAGGCGAATGAGGAGGCGTCCTCGCCAAACGTCCACGACGTTGGCCGTGTCAGGAAGGGCTAGCGGGAGCGCAGCGTCGTCGACGATCTGGTAGTAGGCGTCTGTCCAGAAGGTGGTGCTTTCGCTGAGGAGATCGATGTCTGGTACCTGCACCACACCATCGCGTGTCTCGCCTTCATGATGGGAAGCGCTCACCGTGACCGACTTCATCTGGCCCTCGAAGAGAGTCTTCGCCGCCGTGATCGGCGTTCCACGCTTCCAGATCTTGGCAACTCGTGGGTAGCCTGAGTCGGTCATCGAGCCCGGACCGAAGTCGGTGCCGACGAAGAGAGTATCTCGGTCGATCCAATCCACTCGGCTCTTGGCGGCAGGCAGAAAGAACCCATCGACAAAGGCCTTGGTATCGAGGTCGAACTCACGAATCTCGACCGCATCTCCGCCTCCCGGCGAGAGTGATATCAAGCAGTGTCGGTATTCCGGAGCGAGGCAGCTCATGCTCTTGAACACCCACTGGACTCCCTCGTCTCTGCTCAAGGCATCGATGTCGAGAACCGTATCCCAGGCAGCGGATTCGGCCCGCAGGTCGGAGACCCTCATGCGTCGATAGATCCCGCGAGGGTTGGTGTCGTCGCGCCACAGTTCGTAGAGATACTCGCCGCGTTGGGTGAAGTCGGGAATCCTCGACGTGTTGTCGAGAGCGGCCTTGGCCTGCTTTAGAAGCTGGGGAAACTCGGGGAGCTTCTCGAGCCGCTCGGCGGTTTGGCGGTTCTGGTCGAGGACCCAGGCCATCGCTCGTTCGCCGTCTATCTCCTCGAGCCAGAGGTAGGGGTCCTGTATATCCTCGATGCCATCCTTCGGAGTCATGATCTTCTCCTCTCCGGTGGTTGCCACGGTCGGCGAGTCCTGTGCGACGGCGCTTTCCGGCGATCCGATGAGGGCCGCAAAGGTAGCGAGGGACAGGAGGGTGAGGGAGGGAAGGTACTTGGTCTTGTGTATCATCAGGGTTCTCCGGTGGACGTTCTCGAGTTAGCGATCCTAGCGGATCGCTACGCCGGTTCGCGACGAACGACCGATGTCCTCCGAGGCATAGCCAACAAATACGACCCAACGACGACCGAACGATCGGATTCAATGCAGTCCGAGAATCTCTCAGGAGCCATCATGTCTAACCCAACTGCCGTCTTCGAAACCACTCTCGGTACCTTTGAGGCCGAGGTCCTCTTGGACTCCATGCCGGTCACCGCCGGAAACTTCATCTCCCTTGCCAAGAGTGGTTTCTACGACGGTCTCCACTTCCATCGCGTCATCAAGGGCTTTATGTGCCAGTTCGGTTGTCCCCACTCGAAGGATCCGTCGAGCCCCCAGGCGGGGACGGGGGGACCTCCACACGGAACGATCGCCGACGAGCACCCGGCCGATGCCCAGTTCTCCAACGAAGTAGGTACCCTGTCGATGGCCAACACCGGTCGCCCCAACTCGGGCGGGTCTCAGTTCTTCATCAATACCGCACACAACCACTATCTGGACTTCTTCTCGCCGGGCCCCTCCAAGCATCCCGTTTTCGCGCGAATCACGAAGGGTATGGACATCATCGAAGCCATCGAGTCGACACCTACCGGTGCGGGCGACCGACCGAAGACTCCGGTGAAGATGATCTCGGTAACGATCAAGGACTAAGAAAGCGATCGAGAATCAAGTGACGCGAGGCCCCAATACGGCAATCCCGTACAGGCCGAACTGGCCGTTCCCTGTGTGCCGTTTCACTCAGCGTTGCGTGGTCGCGTGTTAGGCTCGCTCGAGATCTTGGGCTTGCTCACTTCGGAGGTCGGAACATGAGTCGGAACCGAATCCACTACCTAGCCTCGCGGTGCACGCTATTGGCTCTCCTCGGGGGGCTCTCGACCACGGCACTATGGGGCTATGAGTTGGTCTTCACGCCGCCCGACCCGAGCGTCTCCGAGGGCGCTGGCTCGTTACCAGTGCAGGTTACTCTGGTCGGCTGCTCCAGTCCGTCTAGCGACGTGACGATCGGGGTTAGTACGATCGGAATCGATGCGACTCAGGGGATGGATTTCAATCCACCCTCGCAGACGTTCCTGGTCCTTGGAGAGTCATCGGCTAGCGAAGTATTGAACCTACCGATCCTCCAGGACGGATTGATCGAAGGGGACGAGACCTTCGAGATCCTCCTGGATGCTTCCAATGGTTTCGGTCTTGATTGCAACGGGAACGCGACCGATCCGAGTTCGAACTTCTTTCAAACCCTGGTCACCATCGTCGACGACGATGTGTCGACGTCACCGCCGACGATCTCGATCGGTGACGTGACGGTGGTGGAAGGGAACAACGGGACGACCGACGCTGTTTTCGACGTCGAACTTTCGGCTCCTTGGAGCGTACCCCTCTTCGCCATCGCGTCCACCCGTGACGGCAGCGCCCAAGCGGAATCGGATTATCTGCCCAACAGTGAGCTCTTGGCGTTTGCGGCGGGTCAAACCCATGGGACCTTTAGGGTTGCCATCTTCGGCGACCAAACGGTCGAGCCGGACGAGGACTTCTTCGTCGATCTCTCGGGGCTGGACGGACCTCTCCCCGGCGATCTCGAAGGGCGGGGAGTCATCGTCAACGACGATGAAGGCGGGCCACCGCCACCGTCCGGGAGCCCCGAGCTTCGAATCAACAACACCAACCTTCTCGAAGGCAATGCAGGAGATCGTGACGCAACCTTCGTCGTCTCCCTCGATCGGGCGGCTCCCAACGGGGTCACGGTGGGCTACCGAACCGAGAACGGCTCGGCTCGAGCTGGCTTCGACTATGTAGCGACGAGCGGTTTCCTCTCCTTTGGACCCAACGATCTGAGCCGTACCCTCAGTGTGGCGGTGATTGGCGAGACCGTAGTAGAAAACGACGAAACCTTCTTCGTCGTGCTCGAGGGGCCGAACGGAGCGGTGATCGTCGATGGGCGAGGTCGCGGCACGATCCGCAACGACGACGAGGAGGTATCCGACGCCGAGATCTCGATTCGCGGCAACGGCGAGCTCACCGCCCGACCGGGCAGTGATGTGAGCTTCGAGGTTCTCGTTACCCAGAACGGTGCGCCCGCGCCGGAGGTCGTTGTGACCTGGACTCTTTCCGGTGACGCGACCCTGGTGGGCGGAGCCGGTTCCACTTCGGGCAGCGATGGTGTGGCCACCAAGACGGTGCGTCTCGGCGCGGAGAGTGGCGCGGTATCGGTCGTCGCCACCTTGCCGGGGGGAGCGTCCGCTACGTTCTCTATTCAGGTCCTTCGGCGCCTCGGCGATCTCTTCGAGGATCGACCCGCGGAACGCTCGGTCGCCGAGACGCTGGACGAGGCCTGCTCCTCCAGTCAGGGTTTGAACAGTCTCTGTCGCTACCTCGGTGGACTCGACGACGAGAACGCGCGGGCGGCCATCTCGGAGTTGACGCTAAGAGAGGCGGCCTCGATGGGGACGGTTTCCCTGCTCGGAGCCCATGGCCAGCTGTCCAACGTTGCCAGCCATCTCTCGTCGGTACGTCGTTCGGGACAGATCGGTGGCAGTCAGGTCGCTCTGGGTTTGGGGGATCACTCGTGGGAGCCGACGGCTCTGTGGCGCGCGGCCACCGGGCGTGATCGAAGTGGCCAGCTTCCTGGATTGGAGAGCGCGCTGAGTTTGGTTCCTATGGAGCCCCTGTCCCCACTCTCCGATGACGAGAGTGAACTGGACGAGCCGACGCGCGGAGACGTTTTCATCAGCGGACGACTCTCGACGGGAGATCGTGCCGAGACCTCTCTCGAGAGCGGCTTCGACTTCGACACCCTGGGAATGACCTTGGGATACGACTACCGAGTTTCCCCGGGGATGGTCGTGGGCTTCGCCCTCGGCTACCTCGACACCTCGACCGATTTCAGCCGCGACGGTGGATCGCTCGATGTCGACGGCTACAGCCTGACTGGCTTCCTCACTCGCTACGGCAGGCACGCCTATCTCGACCTGGTCGGCAGTTGGGGCTCGAACGACTACTCGTTGACCCGGAACATCGACCTTCCCGTACCCTTCGAGGGGGCGACTCGGTATACCGCACAGGGCGATCCCAGTGGTGATCAGCTGGCCGTCGATCTGGCGGTAGGGGCAGAATGGGGAGGCGCCGCGACCTTTGGCCTTTTCGGTGGAGTCAGCTGGGTCGACGGGAGCATCGACGCATACTCCGAGTCCGGTGGAGGGGCAACCGCCCTCACTCTCGAAGAGCAATCGGTTGAGTCACTCCTCGCGGAGGCGGGGGTCGAACTCTCCTATGCGGCAAGTTTCTCCTGGGGTGTCCTACTGCCGCAGCTCCGGGTGTCCTACCTGCATGAAGCTCAGGACGACGCTCGTCTGATCCGTGGTCGGTTTTCGCTCGATCAGCAAGCGCATGAGTTCGTCATCCCTACCGAGGTGCCGGACCGTGACTACCTGAGTGTCGGCGCCGGGTTTACCGCGACTTTCGCCCGCGGGCGGTCCTTCTACCTCTTCTGGGAGAGTGATCTCGAGCGCGACGACTTGGAGGCCGATCACATCTCGGGAGGCTTCCGCATCGAGCTGTGAGTACCCGGGCGTTTCGCGACACCTACGAGGTCCTCGCCAAGATTGGCGAGGGCGGGATGGGGGCGATCTACAAGGTTCGCCACCGCCACCTCGACCAGCACCGCGTGATCAAGATCATGCGGCCGCATGTCTCGGGAGACGATGACTTCGAAGCCCGCTTCTTGCGCGAGGCCCGCCTCGAAGCCGAACTGCGCCACCCCAACATCGCGCAACTCTACGAGTTCGAGGTCGCCCCCGAGGGGTCCGCTTACATCGTCATGGAGTTCATCGACGGGGTCACTCTCCGTCAGATCCTCGACGTAGCGGGGCCACCATCGCTGCCGTTTACCCTCTTTCTCGCCGACCAGGGGCTCGAAGCCCTCGCCTACCTTCATCGGAGGGGTTTCGTTCATCGCGACATCTCCCCCGACAACATCATGTTGGGAAGGGATACCGAAGGTCACCCGGTGGTGAAGGTGATCGATCTCGGCATCGCCAAGAAGACCGAAGAGTCGGACGACCGTCAGATTACTCGCACCGGTACCTTCATCGGTAAGGTCCAGTACGCGTCGCCGGAACAGTTCGGCAACACGCCGATCGACAGTCGCAGCGATCTCTACTCCTTCGGCATCGTTCTCTATGAAATGCTCACCGGGCTTTATCCGATCGAGGGTCACGACACCAATTCCTTGATCGGCGGTCACCTCTTCAAGCCGCCGGTGCCGTTCTCCCAGAGCGACCCTCGGGACGAGGTTCCGGAAGAGCTACGGAGTGCGGTCTTACGGAGCCTCTCGAAGACTCGAGAGGAGCGTTTCGATGGGGCCACGGAATTTCGCGAGGCACTCGCTGCCGTAGACCATAGGGAAGGCGACAATGTCGAAGAGACGACTCGGCTCATCGGACTCTGTCAGACCGATCCCGAGACGGCGGCGCCCGGCGAGGATCTCGATATCTTCGGCACCGAAGAGACTCGGCTGCGCTCGGCGCGGATGCAACTCGAGACGTCGAGCACCACCGTGCTGCCTGGACCGATGGATCCCACCGTTTCGCTGGGGCCGCCGCCGTCGACGGGGATCCCCCGCTGGGCGCGCCTCGCCGCACCGCTTGCAGTGCTGCTTCTGCTTGCGACGATCTTCGTCGTGCTGCGCCAACAGAGAGTTGTCCCCGAGCCCGGTGGCCCCGAGGTCGTCGAGGACATCTTGCCGCGGCCCCTGCCCGCCGACCTCCACTTCGGTCGGTACTACGCCCTCGTCATTGGCAACAATGACTATCGATCTCTGCCGCGGCTACGAACCGCGGTTGCCGATGCGGGGGCCGTTGGTGAGGTCCTGGCGGAGCGGTACGGCTTCGAGGTGACCACTCTCTACGACGGTACCCGCCGGCAGATCTACGAGTATCTCGAGGAGGTCGCGGCCAAGGTGGGCCCTGAGGACAGCCTACTGCTTTACTACGCAGGGCACGGGGCCCTCTACACCGATAGGAGTCTGTACTGGCAGCCGGTCGATGCCGACCCCGATTCCACCGTCAACTGGCTATCCACCGAGGACGTGAGCGATTTGCTCCGTGAAGTCACCGCCCGCAACGTCCTCGTCATCGCCGATTCGTGCTACGCCGGCGCCCTGGCCGGTGAACAGAGACCTCGTCCGCCTCCGACCGTCGACCGCTTGACCTTCGTCCGCAAGCAGTTGGAGAAGACGTCGCGGCTCGCCTTGACGTCCGGCGGGTTCTCACCCGTTGTCGATGCCGGCGCGGGAGGCACCCACTCAGTCTTTGCCAAGGCGCTCCTCGAACAGTTGGCGAACAATGAGATCGTTCTCGATGGGGGGCAACTCTACGACCATCTGGTCGATCCGGTAGAGCAGGGCGCGGCCAGTTTGGACGTCGTACAGCGTCCGGTGTACGCTCCTTTGAGTAGCGCCGGAGACCAAGGCGGGGAATTCTTCTTCGTACCGACCACGCTTAGGGAGGCGAACTCATGAGCCAGCCGAAGTCGAAAACACAGGGCGGAGTCGTAGACTCTGCTTACTATTCACTTGTGCGTTCTCTCGGAGTCGTTACCGTAGTGGCGACCCTTGGCCTCGCCTCCACCTCAGCGGCAGAGGCCTTTTCGCCTCCGATCCCGGCCAAGGGTGACAGCGAAGTCGGACAGGCGGAGGACTTCCTCGTCGTCGACTGCCTACTGCCGGGGAAGGTGCGACGCTTGGGGCGTCGCCAGACCTACCTGTCGGCTCGTCGCCCCCTGCGTACGACCGCGATCGACTGTCGGATCCGTGGTGGTGAGTACACCGCTTTCGATCGTGCGACCTACGAGTCTTCGATGCAGGTCTGGCTGGGCGGAGCGCGCGAAGGTGAGGCGGAGGCGCAGTTCTACGTGGCCCAGATCTTCGAAAAGGGACTCGGTCGGGATCCTGACTACGCGGCCGCTGCCGATTGGTACCGCAAGGCGGCAGAGCAGGGTCATTCGGGAGCGCAGACCAGCCTTGGCTTCCTCTACGAGGTTGGCCTTGGAGTCGAGCGCGACCCGGTGGCGGCATTGAGTTGGTACCGCAAGGCGTCCGGACTCGATGAGGAACTCGTCGTTCTCGAAGGAGCCGAGTACCGGGAACTACTGGAACGTCGGCAAGAGCTCGAGGAGCGCAATCGGGAACTCGAGGACCTGGAGCGTCGCCTACGTGAGACCGAGAAGACGTTGCAGCAGAGTCGCGTCGAGCAGCAGCAGGATGATGTCGCCGAGGCTCGCCTTCAGGAGACCTTGAAGAAACTCCAGACGGAGCTCGAGGGACGTCGCCAAGATGTTTCGAGGTTGGAGTCCGAAGTCACTCGCCTGGCCGCCACCGAGGGGGCGTCCGTGGCCCCGGGGCCGGAGCATAACGAGCCGGCCGGAGCCGTAGACTTCGGGCCTTACCATGCGCTGGTTATCGGAAACGGCGATTACCGCTCGCTTCCGGCGGTTGGCTCGGCTCCCGGCGATGCTCGACGTCTCGCCGACCTGCTTCGGGACCGTTACGGATTCGAGGTTCGATTGCTCCTCGATGCGACGCGCTATCAGATCCTCGAGGCGCTCAACCGTCTGCGCGAGGATCTCACCGAGAAGGACAACCTGGTGCTCTTCTACGCCGGCCACAGTGAGGAGGACGAGGCGGGCTCGCGAGGCTGGTGGAAGCCGGTTGACGCCGATCCCACCAGTCGGGCCAATTGGATCTCCCATCGAGTACTCGCAGATCACTTGGAAGTCGTGCCGGCGAAGCACGTGTTGGTGCTCGCCGAGGCTGCCTATGCCGCCACCCTGACTCGTTCGTCGATACCTCAGCTGCCGGTGGGTATGAGCCCGGCAAAGCGGCAGGAGTATCTGCGTGAGATGTCCGCGCGACGGACCCGCCTGGTGTTGGCGTCCGGCGAGCGCAACACTTCGACGGGCGGCAGCGAGGGGGCGACGGCGCGCTTCTCCGACGCCCTCTTTGCCGTCCTGGAGAAGAACGAAGGAGTGCTTGGCGCCTCCTCGATGTACCGCGAACTCAACAAGTCACTCGCGGACTCGGGCGAGCCGGTCGAGTTTGCACCGATTCGCTGGTCGCGGCACGAAGGTGGTTCGGACTTCTTTTTCGTGGCCAAGACTCGTGTCAGTCAGGAGTCGCTGGCTTCGGAGCCAGTGGCCCAGCCTGGGAAGTAGATCGCAAGAGGTCTCCACGCTTCTTCGGGCGGTTTGCCTTAGATCATTCTAGAGTCAAACCACCAGGGGCCAGGCGGTCATGTTTTGGCTCGACGGCCACGCAACATGTGACGGTCGGCGTACGAGGCGATCTCGACCAACTGCTCGAGGGGTCCCTCGAGGCGAGGGTCGAGGGCGCTGCGTAGAACCACCTCCTTGGCAAACAGGAGGCTGAGGTAGCGCAACTTGACGGCAGGACGATCGTCAATATCCCGAAACTCCGTATGGCCGCTGTTGACCTCCCACCGCCCATCGACCAGGCGGGACCTCCAGGTCGCGCCTGGATCATCGATCAGGGTGGGTTCGGGGATACCGTCGCGGGAGGGGTGGTGCATCGGTTCGTCGAAGACCTCGATCGTCGCTACCGCCGACGCCTCTTCCGACTCGGTCCAGCCGAAGACGTTGAGCGTCGCTTCGCCCGCGACCTCGCCTGCGATGATCTGAACCTGCGGTCCCGCGGGATCGACTTCGCTCAACTGGGCCGTCGCACCGACTAGGCGCCAGCGGAACGACACGTCGCCGTCGACCTCCCTCCCACTGCGGTCGACGGCTCGAGCGCGAACGAGACGGCGCCCCCCCAGACGTAATCGCAGAGGAGACGGAGGTAGGGTGAGAGCGTGCAGCGGCCCCGGCGGGAAGGGGATGGTGGGTGAGATCGAGGGGCCAGAACTGGACAGAGATTCGGAATCCCGCTCCTGGTCCTGGACGTCGGTGCTCATCGGCACCGCTACCCCGGGTGCACTGCCGCTGCCGACCACGCCATCTTCGTCGGTCCGGCCCGAGCCGAGGGTGGGATCATCGACCGGCAGGAGCCGATAACGCGGTCGTTCGCGAAAGAAGCCTTGGAAGGCACGCTGAAGATCCTTGACGATTCTTTGATCGAGTTCGCGGCTTCGTCGTTCCTGGTCCTCTTCGAGAATCTCCATCAGTCTCGGCTCGAGCTCGCGGAGTCGATGAGCGAAGGTCTCCGCCGCCGCGTCGGGAACGACCCCTCGACGGCTGCCGGGGGGAATGCGCAGGCCGGGAAAGTCGATCATTCCGGTGAGGCGTGGGTGGGTCCAGGGTGAGTGAGCAAGATCAAGGGCTGACAGCTCGGCGAAGCTATCGCTGGCCAGAGTCCCGCCCGCGTAGAGCGCCACGTGGCTGGGACCCTCTTCGGTGCTCGGAGAGCGCAGGTAGAGTTCCAACTGCACGTCAGGGAAGCCCGCGATCGGCAAGCGGTGAAACTGCACGATCGGCTCCCCGAGGAAACGCCGTGGTTGTACCGGCAGGATCTTCTCCGCCCGTCCCCTCGACATGCGATCCTCGACGACCAGCTCCACGTCGCGATCGAGCAGCTGCCCCCGCAACTCGTCGGCGAGGAAGTCCGCCGCACGCCGCCCCACCAGTGCGGACTTCGCTTGGGGATGGAGGTCGACGACGACCACCTCGGTCCAACGGTCGTCGAACAGGTTGCGGCGTCGAATCTTCTCTATCGTGAACTCAGGACGGTCGCGGTGCAGTACGAGGCGGTGAGGGTGCTGTCCGGCAACGGCGCTGCGCATCTCGAGGATCTGGCCCAGGCTCCAGAAGCCGAGCAGGCCGATGCCGTACTGACCCTGCGTCATCAGGGTCAAGCGCTCCTCGGGGGAGAGGCGCCGCTTGCGGCTATGGCCGATATTGGTGGCGATGTACCGTAGTGCTTCCAGCCGATCCAACTCGGGCAGGACACCCTCGCCATCATCCAGGATCTTCAGGCAGGGGATGCCGCGCTCGCGGATCCGCGTCACCCGGATCCGCTGGGCCCCGGCGTCGAGGCTGTTCTGCACCAGCTCGGCGAGCGCCTTGCGAGGATCAGGCTGCGAGAGTGCGAGCCAGCGGATCAGCTCGAAGGGATCGTGAACCTTGACTCGTCCCTTCACCACGGGAGAGGTACCCTTGGAGCGACGGCGGCTCCCCTTGGATCTCGACTTGGCCTCGGGGAAGAGTTCGTGATTGTCAGACATCATTCTCAGACATCTCAGCGCCCCGCTAGCCGAAGGCGACAGAAGGCCACTAGCGTCGCTTCTTGCGTCGAATCGTCAACTCCTTGAGCGCCTCGATCGGTCGGCGGTCAGGCGCCAGCAGGCGACTGGCCAGTCTCAGGTGGTCCTCGGCGTCCTCCCACTGTCCGTCGTCGCGGTCGAGGACCCCGAGGTAGTAGAACGCGAGTCCACACTTGCCGTCGATCCGGACCGCCTCTCGAATCTCATTGCGCGAGGCTTCCGCATACTGGGTCGGTGAGAGGCGGTAGCGACAGAACGCGGCCTCCGCTCGGTAGAGAGCATTCTGGGGGTCGACATCCGCGGCGAACTGCAAAAACTCGAGGGCTCGACGAAAGTTCTCGTTCTGCAGAAACTCGAGTCCCTTGCGATACTGGACGGCAGGATCGAGGAGATCGGTCGCGATCATGGGCTGGGTAGGACGGTTGGCGCGATCCCGACGCGAGTTGCGTCTTCGCTCGAGAAGGATGCCGCGGCTCTCGGTATGGACGAGCTCGGCGTAAGCCTCCGCGCCCGCGAGAAAGAGGGCTCGCGCTTTCTCCGAAAGGTCACCCGGCGCTTGTGCCTCGAGGACCCATGGCGAGAACCGTCGCGCGTGTCGAAGGTAGGCGTGTTCGATCGTCTTCAGATCGGCCTCTTCGGACACTTCCAGAAGGTCGAAGGAATCCTTGCGTCGAAACGAAAGATAGGCTTCGAGGACTCGTCGCTTGAGACCCTCCAGCTCGCTCGCGTTCATCGCATCCATCGCCGGTGGATGGATCAACACCTCGGTGGCCTGAACCGCCGAACGGACCCTACCCACCGCCGCCCCCGCCATGCCGCTTTGCGGCGCGAGAGAGCCGAGGAGGGCCAGCGCGTAGACCACCCGTCCCAGCGTATCCGAAGGAACGCCGCTGGTCAGGGCCAACTGATCGAGGGGTTGCGGTGCCGTGCGGGCGGCGGCGAGGACCCGCTTGGCGACGCCACCGATGATCAGGTCTGGCTCGTCGAACGGCGGCGCTGGATTGACCACCAGGGGCTCCCCGAGGAGAGGCTGAATTCCTTCCATGACGCTTTTCGACGGCGTGAGTTTGAGAATGCCGGTGAGGACGAGCTGTGGAGTACGGACTTCGAGGGTCGTTTCCGGCTTCTCGGTCACGTCGCGAAGTTCGAAATCCCCTTCCGACCAGGTGAAGGGGTCCAGAAGCTTGCGTGCGAGGTTCTGACGCAGCTGCCGATAGAGTTCGACCGCGTCGAGGATCTCCCTTTCCATCAGGATCTCACCGAGTGGAATCTCACGCTTGAGCGATTCTGGCAGGGCACTCTGTAGGGTCTGGTCATCGATCAGTCCGGCCGAGACCAGAAACCGTCCCAACGTCTCGTGGACCAGGTTGGAACGGCAGTCGACCGCGACTCCGTCCAGAAAGACGATCTGCTTCTCGACCGGCTTGCGGCTCAGGTGTAGCATGCCGGTCGTTCGGCTTCGTGCGAGTGCCGTGAGCAACACGGGATAGGGGATTTCCGCGATGTGGCCACGGCGCAGAGCCGAGATCTCAGCGAAGCGATCTACCGAAGGGATCATTGAGGAGCGATCATATCGCGAGTTCGTGTAGTCCCGCCTACTCGTCAGGGGTTTCGGTCAACAGTTCCGTCTCGGGAAAGAGTTCTTCGAGCAGGACCGTGGCGTAACTCCCGGGTGGGAGGAGTACGCTAACCAGGACGACCCCGGGCTCGATGGTCGCTACTTCCAGGTCTCGAACCACGATACGAAGAGGGCGACGTCCTCCCGACATATGGTGTCGGCGGAGCCTGGGCAGTTGGTAGATCCACGGCAGGTCGAGGTCGTGAGCGGCAGCCTTCTCCAGTTCCAGCGCCTTGCCCTTGGGGGCCCGCATCTTGTGACCGAGGATCGGACCGGTGGGACTCAGTTCGAGTTGATCGGCTAGTCCTTGATGGTCGGCGGCCCGGAGAACCGGGCGAAGGCCCTGCGTCTCGTGGTGCCAAGCGATGTCGCCATTCAGGAGAACGCCTAGGTCCGGTCCACGTCGCCGGAGGACCTCGTCGAAGAGAAGTGATTGCAGGGCGGAGAGGAACAGCCCCTCGCGGCGTCGGGGTCCCGACATGCGCTCACCGGCGAGGACGCGACGGCCGAGATCCGCGTTGTCGCCGTGTCGTCCGTAGCGCTGCCGTCCGAAGCGATTCGGCATCCCGTGGCGATGCATCGTCTCGACGCGGGTTGCGATCTGTTCGGGCCTGTCCTCGACTTCGCGCACGGTGATCCGGAAGCGGTTTCCTTCGAGATCGCCGGGACGCAATGGATGGCGGTGTCTAAAGGCCTCCAGGACGGTCACCCCCTCGATATCGAGTGCGGTTGCCTGATCGGGATCGAGGTCTGGGACCGACATCCACTGGCGGGTCACCGCTCGGCGATCCTTCCGCCCCGCGTAGCCCACCGCCCGCTCTTCGAGGCCGAGCCGCTCCGCGATCTCGGTAGCGACATCCTCCGAGTTGCGAAGACGCTTCTCGATGTGGAGAAGGGTGAACGGACCCTCCCCATGCGGTGGGTAGAGCGGAACTTCGTCAACGAGGAAGTCCTCGGGGGTCTGTCGGATCGTTGCCATCGGACCAGTGTAGTCGTTTCCAGGGACAATGCACTCGCGGACGCCATCGTTTCGAGTTCGCTGTTCTGAGGATCGCAGCGATGAAGCGAACCGCCACTCTTTCTACCCAGCCGACATCCTCATCCCGCATCTGCTAGGGTCGCTGGCTACTCTCGACCCCGTGGTCGAGTTTCCCGATGAACACACTTTTCCGCCGAGAGGACTCTGTTCATGCCCCAACTGATCACACCTCACGGTGGCGAGCTCGTCGACTTGCTCGCCTCCCCCGAACGTGCGGCCGAGCTTCGCAAGCAGGCGCGTGACCTCCCCTCCTGGACGCTCTCCTCGCGTCAGTTGTGTGATCTCGAGATGCTGGCCTGCGGCTCCTTTTCCCCTCTCTGCGGTTTCATGGACCGTGCCACCACGCAGTCGGTGATGGACACGCTGCACCTTCCCGAGGGCACTCTGTGGCCGATCCCGGTGACTCTCGACGTCACCGCAGAGGTGGCGGCGACCCTCGAAGTGGACGGACTCCTCGTCCTGCGGAATGAAGAGGGGCTGCCGCTCGCAGTGCTTCACGTAGCGGAGGTCTGGGAGCACGAGCGTGAGGCTGAGGCTCTGGCTGTCTATGGCACGAGCGATCGCTCCCACCCCGGCGTGGCTCACCTCCTAGAGCGGACCCACGAGATGTGCGTCGGGGGGAGGGTGGAAGCCCTTCGACTGCCTCCACACTATGATTTTTCGCAACTACGACAGACTCCGACCGAGGTGCGTGAGCAGTTTGCCGCCGCGGGCTGGGATCGCGTCGTTGCCTTCCAGACTCGCAACCCGATGCATCGCGCTCACTACGAGCTGACCCGTCGGGCCGCGGAAGAGAACGGGGCGAAGCTGCTGATCCAGCCCGTCGTCGGCATGACCAAGCCTGGGGACCTCGATCACTACACCCGAGTTCGTTGCTATCGAGCCCTGCTGGGTCGCTACCCCGAGGGTTTGGCCAGTCTGTCGCTGTTGCCGCTCGCCATGCGCATGGCGGGCCCACGCGAGGCTCTACTCCACGCCATCGTGCGCAAGAACTACGGGTGCACCCACTTCATTGTGGGACGGGATCACGCCGGTCCCGGCAACGATTCCTCAGGGAAGCCCTTCTACGGACCGTACGAGGCGCAAGAAGCCATGCGCGCTCACCGTGACGAACTCGGCATCGAGTTGGTCCCCTTCAAGATGGTGAGCTACGTTGCTGCCGAGGGCCGCTACCGACCTGCCGACGAGATCGCACCCGGCACCGAGACGCTGCAGATCTCCGGGACGCAACTCCGTGAGCGCTTTACGATGGGACAGGAGATCCCGGAATGGTTTACCTTTCCCGAGGTGGCGCGGGAGCTTCGTCGGACCCATCCATCGCGCGACAAGGCGGGCTTCACTGTCTTCTTCACCGGACTCTCGGGATCCGGTAAATCGACCGTCGCCAACGTGCTCCTGGTGAAGTTCCTGGAGCTGGGAGGGCGTCCGGTGACCCTTCTCGACGGTGACATCGTCCGCACCGAGCTGTCGTCCGAGTTGGGTTTTTCCAAAGAACACCGGGACCTCAACGTCCGCCGTATCGGCTTCGTCGCGTCCGAGATCACCAAGAACGGTGGAGTGGCTATCTGCGCTCCCATCGCGCCGTATCTGGCGACCCGCCAACGGGTCCGCGAGACCATCGCTCCCCTCGGAGGCTTCGTTCTCGTCCACGTGGCGACGCCGCTCGAAGTCTGTGAGCGGCGCGACGTCAAGGGGCTCTACGCCAAGGCCCGCGCCGGAATCATCAAAGAGTTCACGGGCATCTCCGACCCATACGAGGTGCCAACCGACGCCGAAGTGGTTCTCGATACCAGCAAGCTCTCGCCGGAACAGGCGGCAGAGGTGGTGCTGAGCCGATTGCGGGAGGATGGGTACCTCTAGGGTCCTTTTTGGACCGATTCGCCGAGCCGGTAGTTGTGAGATCATCGCTGCGATGCGAGCAATGTCGTGGCGGTGGCAAGCGAAGAGATACTGGGGAGCCGTCGGCCGCGGGTCGGGATCTGTGCGGGCGGCGAAGGCAGAGTCTTGCGAGTAGGCTTCGTTTGGACAGGAGCGACCGCCGCGACTCATCTGTCGTTCCGATTCGAGTTGTACGTCGCGGGGATGGAGCGGCTCGGGCATGAGGGGTTGGTGGTGTGCGCGCCCCACGACGGATTGGCGCCGGTCCACTATCGATTGGAGGTCGCGGACTCCGAGGCGTCGTTGCGCTCTGCGGACTTCTGGCGGGGGTTGGGGCTGGACGTGGCGGTGGTCATCAGTTGGCACCGTCGAGTGGGGGTGCTGGCGGCCTTGCGGGAAGCCGGGGTGCGGACGGTAGCGATTGCCGACACCGATGGTCAGATGGGGCTGCGAACCTATCCGCTGCGGACGCTGGAGGAGATGCTGGTCTACCGCCAGGGGTGGTGGTCGCGACTGGGGTGCTTGAAGTATTGGCTGGGCCGCTACCTAGGTGACGGCCTAAGAGGTTCGCGGGAGGATGAGGAGTTCGTGGAGAGCACGCGGCTCTCGGATGCGGTGGTCTTTACCACCGAGGCTTCGGTCGCGGCTTTTACCCACTTCCTGCAGAGTCGAGGGCGGGAGGAGCTGATCGAGAGGTTGCATGCAGTGCCCTACGCGGTGCCCGATGCGTGTTGCGAGGGAGCGGTCGCGGTGGAGAGAACGGATCGAATGCTGGCGGCGGCGCGATGGGAGGACGAGCAGAAGAATCCCGGTTTGATGCTCGGTGCTCTCGACCACTTCCTACGCCGTCGACCAAGCACTGAGGTTTTCGTCTACGGAGCGGGGGGGGAACTGTTCTCCGCATTGGCCGGTCGGTACGCTAGCCTGGTTGTCAAGGGGGTTCGCCCCTTGGCGGAACTCACGGCGGTCCTGGAAACCAGTCGGGCGATGGTCTTTTCGTCGCGCTGGGAATCTGGTCCTCACGCCGCGATGGAGGCGCTGGCCAGCGGGGCCTCGGTGGTGGGACCCCGCATCCCGAGCCTTGCCGGCTTCACTCAGGAAGGTCGGTTCGGGACCCTTTCGCGACCCCGTCCTAGGGCCCTGGCGCAAGCGATGATCGACGAGATGGAGTCTTGGGACAGCGGTCGTCGTGACGCGTTGCAGATCGCGGCCTACTGGCGACCTCGACTCTCGGCCGAGGGAGTCTGTCGTGGACTCCTGGCGACGTTGGACTCCTAGGGGCCGATTCTGAAACCCAAGCCGGCGCCTTTGGGAGCGGGATGGCTCGGAGTGGGACTGATAGAGTCCCGGCTGCCATGGGCAAGCCTCTTCGCCATCGACTTCGGGACGGCGTTCGCTACCGATTGCTCGTTCCGCTGAACGTGCGGCGTAGCCGAGTCCTGGGCTGGTTCAAGCACCACGTTTGGCGACAGGTGCGAACCTTCCGTCCGACCGATCCGATTCGACTTCACATCGGGTCCGGACGGGTGGCGCTCGAGGGGTGGGTCAACTGCGACATCCAGACGTATTCCGAGGTCGATGTCGCCTTGGACGTTACGGGGGGACTCCCCTACGGTGACGTCGAGTTCATCTTCGCGGAGCATTTTCTGGAGCACCTCGAGATCGAGTCAGCGCTCCGCTTCTTGGTGGACGCCAACACCGCCTTGAGGTCGGGAGGATGGCTGCGACTGACGACTCCCAACCTGGATTGGGTCTGGTCCCACGTCTACTCACCCAGTCCGGGAGGGCCGCGCATGGAGAACGCCCTGCATGCCAACCGGTCGTTCTACGGCTGGCGGCACCGCTTCTTGTGGAACCGCGAGATCCTGGAGGAGGCGCTCTTGGCGGCCGGCTTCGAAGAGGTTCGCTGGTGCGAATACGGGAAGAGCGAGATTCCGGAGCTAGCGGGTGTCGAATGCCACGAACGCTACCCCGACGGCGTTGACTGTCCTCATATTCTGATCGCCGAAGCGCGAACTGGCGTTGGATCGAAGGCAAGGCTGGAGCGCTTCCGGACGCTCGTCAAACGGGAGTTCCTATCCCATCTGGAGGATTGATCGACCCGTTGCTCATGGGGTCTTGCCACGGCAGACGTGGCCGGACTGACTTAGCCTCGAACCGGAGCTTCTCGTTTGCTGGACCTCCGGACGGTGCTGTCTAGGACAACGTAGAGCAGCGTTCCGAGGACGACCCCGAGCGCGTCCGCAAGAGCGTCATCGACGCTGGCCCAGCGGGTAGGTACGGCCTTCTGCGATATCTCGTTGAGGACCCCGAATGCGATGCACAGGCTTGCAGTCGCGGCGTATCGGACTCGACGGCGGGGCGTCCACGGGGTAGCGGCCCACGCCCAGACCAGGGCGAGGACTCCGAAGACGGGAAGGTGGAGTCCATTGAACAGGTTACGGACAAAGGGGCGGAGTTCGCTCTCGCCCCCCACCCAGTCGACGAGCGACTCCCGGAGCGGGCCCGAGATCGCTTTCGACACCACGTCAGCCGGCGCAGGAAGTCCCGACACGATCTGAATCAGGACCATCAATCCCAACGGAAGGAGGATCCACCGGCGCGAGGTTGGGGTCAGCATCGAAGGGCGTCTCTGGTAAGGGATGGTCGTCGTTCTCGGAGTGGACCGAAGCCTATCTGAGGTCGTCGTTCATGTCCTGATTGGGGGTTGAAACATCCTACCTTTCTATGGTGGAATGGCTGGATGGTTTTACACTGCATGTCGAGATCTACCCTGGCGGCCGACGTGACCCACGAACTAGAGCGCGTGATCGTTTCCGAAGAGTGGCCGGTGGGTACGAAGATTCCTTCGGAGCCGGAGCTGATGTCGAGTCTCGAGGTGAGTCGCAATACGGTTCGTGAGGCGGTGCGCGCGCTGACCCATCTTGGTCTTCTCGAAGCACGACCGGGCGACGGCACGTATGTCCGTTCGGTCAGTCCGCTGGCTTGCTCGCTCGGCCGCCGTCTCGAGGGATGCTCCCTCGAGGAGACCCTCGAGGCGCGTGAGTGCCTGGAGAGACAGGCGGCGCGATTGGCCGCTCAGCGACGAACGGAGGAGGATGTGGTGGCTCTTCGCGAGGGATTCCAGGCCCTATCGCGGGCATTCGATGGCAATGAGCCTACGGAGAGACTGATCGACCTCATTCGGCAACAGGAGCGGTGCCTAGCTCACGCGGGCGGCAATCAGCTCCTCGTCGAACTGTTCGAGGCGATCGCGGATCCGGTACGAGGGGCTCTTCGGACCCTCATCGACACGGTGCGGGAAACGGAGATCGATGGGGTAGGACCGCGGAGGTTACACGGGGAGTTGGTGGAGGCGATCGCGGCTCGCGATGTCGAGTCCGCCGATCGCCTCGTCTTGGAGAAATCGAGATTGGTGCGGAGCTGGGTAGTGAAAGAGGAGATGGCATGAACATTTGGCAATGGACTCAGGGTGACCTCGATAGCACTGTCGCAAAACGGCGGATCGAAGTGAGGCCCCTTCTGACGATGGTAGGCCTTGGAATGGCCAGTCTCTTGATCGCCTGTGGCGGTCCCGGTCAGGACGGAGGAGCTGCCCCGCCGCCGGTCCCTGCGGTCGGAGTCTTGAAGCCGGTACAGCAGCGAGTGACCGACTGGGAGGAGTTCAGCGGCCGGTTGTCGGCGGTCCAGTCGGTCGATGTGCGAGCGCGCGTCTCGGGATTCGTCGAGCGAGTTCACTTTACCGAGGGTTCGCTGGTCGAGGCGGGTGACCTCCTTTTTACTCTCGATCCGCGGACCTTCCGCGCCGAGCTGTCTCGCCTGGAAGCGCAGAAGCGAGAGGCGGATGTTCGGCTCGACCTTGCCCGCTCCGAGGCGGCCCGCGTCGAGCCGCTGATCGGTAGCCGGGCGGTGTCGGTAGAGGAGGTCGAGAAGCGGCGCCAGGACGTCGCCAGTGCCGAAGCTGCGGTAGGCGCGAGTCAGGCTGCCCTCGAGGGCGCACGCCTCAGCGTCGAGTTCTCGCGCATCGTCGCGCCGATCGCTGGTCGAGTGGGCCGGGCCCAGGTAACTCGGGGCAACCTGGTGAGCGGCGGCGCGGGGGACTCGACGGTCCTCACCACCCTGCGCTCGATCGATCCGATCTACTTCTACTTCACCCCGGACGAGCGCACCGCTCGTCGCATCCTCGATCCCAGCAAGCCCGGTACCGAAGGGGTCGCCGTCGACCTCTTCGTCGGCGAGGGGGGCGAGAGCGCCCAACGCGGCGTCATCGATTTCTTCGACAATAGCGTCGATCCGTCCACCGGGACCCTGCGCCTACGGGCTGTTTTCCAGAACCCCGACGGTGCACTTCTGCCCGGTATGTTTGGTCGCCTGCGCGTCCGGATCGGCGAGCCTCACTCTGCTCTTCTGGTGCCGGATCGGGCGATAGGGCGCGACCAAACCCAGCAGTTGCTCTTCATCGTCGGCGATGACGGGATGGTCGAGCGTCGAGTGGTCACGACCGGAACTCTCGTCGATGGCTGGAGGGTGATCAACACGGGACTCGAAGCACACGAAGACGTTGTTGTCGATGGCATCCAGCGCGCGCGACCGGGCTCCAAGGTAGACCCGCAGCCGGCTGAACAAGCGACTCCAACCGGCTCGGACGCTCCCGGAGCTTCAGACTCGTGAGGTTTGGTCACTTCTTCATCGATCGCCCGCGCTTCGCCGCGGTGATCTCGATCCTCATCGTCATGGTCGGAGGTTTGGCCTACTTTCAGCTTCCGATCACGCAGTACCCGGAGATCTCACCGCCGACGGTACAGGTGAATCTAGTCTATCCAGGCGCCACCGCCGAGACGGTGTCCGAGACCGTCGCGGGTCCGATCGAGCAGGCTATCAACGGGGTCGAGGGGATGCTCTATCTGAACTCCTCGGCGACGGCAGATGGTGCGCTGAGCATCTCCGTCGTGTTCGAGCTCGGGACCGATCTCGACACCGCCCAGATCCTGGTCCAGAACCGCATCGCCGGGGTCGAGCCACGTCTCCCGGAAGAGGTCCGCCGCCTCGGTATCGCGGTGAGCAAGAGTTCCGCCGACTTCCTGATGGTGGTCCATCTGTTGTCGCCAGACGAAGTCTTCGACGAGCTCTACATCAGCAACTATGCGCTGCTGCGGGTGGCTGATTCCCTGCGTCGGATTCGCGGTGTAGGACAGCTGATCGTGTTCGGCGCCCGAGAGTACGGCATGCGGATCTGGCTCGATCCGGAACGTCTCGCGGCGCACGGGTTGACTGCGGGAGAGGTCGTTTCGGCCCTCCGCGCCCAGAACGTCCAGGTTTCTGCGGGTACCCTGGGCCAGCCACCGATGCCTCTCGGCAATGCCTTCCAGTTTACGGTGGGAGCACAGGGGCGGTTCGAAACGGTCGAGGAGTTCGAACAGGTGATCGTCAAGTCGGGTGAAGAAGGCCGGTTGACCCGAGTGGTGGACGTGGCCCGGGTAGAACTCGGGGCGCAGGACTACGTGCGCAACAGCTACCTCAATGGCCAGCAGGCCGCGGGAGTGGGTATCTTCCAGCGCCCCGGGAGCAATGCGCTCGCTACCGCCAAGGAGCTGCGCGAGACGATCGCCGAACTCTCCAAGGATTTTCCCAAGGGGCTCGAGTACCGCATCGCCTACGACCCCACCGTTTTCGTGGAAGAGTCGGTGACTGCCCTCAATCACACCATCTTTGAGGCCATTGCTCTCGTGGTGCTGGTCATAGTCCTCTTCCTGCAATCATGGAGGGCTGCAGTGATTCCCATCGTGGCCATTCCGGTCTCGCTGATCGGCACCTTTGCCGTCATGCAGGTCTTCGGCTTTTCACTCAACAGCCTGTCGCTCTTCGGTTTGGTCCTGGCCATTGGGATCGTCGTCGACGACGCCATCGTGGTGGTGGAAGACATGGAGCGCAATCTGGAACGCGGGATGGAGTCGTGGCAGGCGGCCCGCCAGACCATGACCGAGGTCGGCTCGGCGCTGGTGTCGATGGCGTTGGTGTTGGTGGCCGTCTTCGTGCCGACGATCTTCCTCGGCGGTATCTCGGGACAGTTCTTCCGCCAGTTCGGCGTGACGGTGGCGGTGGCGACGGTGATCTCGGCCTTCAACTCTTTGACGCTCTCGCCCGCGCTCGGGGCGCTCTTGCTCCGCAGCCGCGAGAAGGCGGAGGACGGTTGGTTCGGACGGCTGTGGAACCGGGTTCTGGGTGGCCTATTCGGTGTTTTCAATCGTGGCTTCGAGCGCTTTAATCATGGTTACGGACGCACCATCCGTCGGATGCTGGGACGCCCGGTGCTCGCGGTGTTCATCTTCCTCGTCCTCATCGCGGTGGGCGCCCTCCTCTTTACTGTCGCGCCGGCTGGGTTCATTCCCCACCAGGACCAAGGCTTTCTCATCGTAGCGGCCAGTCTGCCGCCCGCCTCCTCCTTGCAGCGCACAGACGCAGTCGTCCTCGAGGCGGATGCGCTCCTGCGTGCGCAGGAGGGGATCAGCGACGTGGTGGGGATCGTCGGCTTCTCGGGAGCTACGTTCGCGACGGCATCCAACGCTGCGGCGATGTTCGTACTCCTGGATCCCATCGAGGAGCGGGGCAAGGAACTCTCCTCGACGAACCTCGCTCAGAGTCTGCAAGGCGTGCTCTCGCAGATTCGCGAAGCCCAGTTCTTCGTCATCGACCCGCCGCCGGTTCGCGGTCTCGGTGTCGGTGGTGGTTTCAAGATGATGGTGCAGGACCGGGCCGGCGGAGAGCTTCCCGCCCTCGAAGCCGCGACCTGGCAGCTGGCGGGAGCAGCCAACCAGGATCCGCGCATCAGTCAGGCCTTTACCACCTTCAACAATGCTCAGCCGCGGTATTGGGTCGACATCGACCGGGTTCGAGCTCAAGAGATGGGGATACCCCTCAGCTCGATCTTCGACACGCTACAGATTCAACTGGGCGCTGCCTACGTCAACGATTTCAACCGATTCGGACGGACCTACCGGGTCACCGCCCAGGCCGAGGCCCCTTTTCGACTCGACCCCGAAGACCTCAAGCGTCTCTACGTGCGGAATCGAGACGGTGAGATGGTGCCCTTGGGTTCCCTCGTGACGATCCGTCAGGCGACTGGAACCGACCGCGTGGTGCGCTACAACCTTTACACTGCAGCCGAGCTGCAAGGGGCGGCGGCGCCCGGGTTTAGTTCCTCCGAGGCGATCGCGGCAATGGAGGAGTTGGCCGCGAAGCACCTACCTTCGGGCTACGGTTTCGAGTGGACCGAGATCGCGTTGCAGGAGAAGCTGGCCGGCAACAGTGGCTTGTGGATCTTCCCCCTCTCCGTGCTCTTCGTCCTGCTCCTCCTGACCGCACAGTACGAGAGTTGGTCGCTGCCCATCGCGGTCATTCTCATCGTCCCACTCTGTGTCGTGTTTGCCCTCTTCGGCGTCTGGATCGCGGGCTATGAGAACAACATCCTGACCCAGATCGGTTTCGTGGTCCTCATTGGACTGGCTTGCAAGAACGCGATTCTGGTCGTGGAGTTCGCGCGTCAGAAGGAGGACCAGGGGATGGGGATCGTCGAGGCGGCGGCCGAAGCGGCTCGACTCCGACTACGGCCGATCCTGATGACGGCGCTGGCCTTCATCCTAGGTGTGGTGCCGCTGGTCCTGGCCACGGGGTCGGGCTTCGAGATGCGACGCAACCTGGGCACAGCGGTATTCTCCGGGATGATTGGAGTGACTCTGAGTGGTCTCTTCCTCACCCCTGTCTTCTACGTCATCGTGCGCCGATTCGTCGGTGGCGACGGCGGCCGGGACCCCGGTAGCCGTGACCTCTCCGACCGTGAGACCGATCCAGCCATCGATCCCGAGCTGCTTCCTTCCTCCCCAGGGGTGCGGTCATGAGTCGCTTCGATCTTCGATCCTACGCACAGTTCGCCGCCTGGCCGGCGCCACGAACTCTCCTGGTACCGGTCTTGATGCTGGTCGGCGGCACGGGCTGTGTGGTGGGCCCCGACTACGAGACCCCAGCGACGACGCAGCCGGTCGTTTATTCGGAGGCCCAGAATCGGGCTGGCTTCGATGCGGCTACGGAGCCCGAAATCGAGTGGTGGAAGGGTCTCGAGGACCCGGTTCTTGTCGACCTCGTCGAACGAGCCCGACAGAACAACTTCGATCTCGCCGCCAGTGAGGCGCGCCTGCAAGCCGCCCGAGCCCTCCTCGGACTTCAGAAGTGGCAGCGCTGGCCGGGAGGCTCGGTGTCGGGATCAGTCGAGGAGCGGGACCTTGGCGAGTTCGCCGCCGTCGGCGGTTCGGATGGCTCGGATACGTACTACTCGGCCGGACTCGATGCCAGCTGGGAGGTCGACCTCTTCGGTCGGATTCGCCGATCGATCGAGGCTCAGGGGGCTACCTATGAGGCGGCCGTCAATGACCGTCGCGCCGTCTTCGTTGCGGTGTCGAGCGAGGTGGGAAGGACCTATCTCGAGTTCCGCGGCCTGCAGAGTGCTCTCGAGGTTGCCCGCCTCACGATCTCCAACGAGGAGGAGAGTCTGGAGATCGTCGAGGCCCTGCAACGAGCCGGACGGGTCACTGACCTGGATGTCGAGCAGTCGCGCGAGCGGCTCGAGACCACCCGGGCCTTCGTTCCCGACCTGGAGTCGGCGGCGGGACGCGCTCGGCGACGACTTGCGGTGTTGGTGGGAGAGGAGCCGAGTGCTCTCGATTCTATCCTTACGCCTACCCGAGCCTTGCCTCCGATCCCTGACCGTATCGCTATCGGTGATCCGGCGAGCTTGTTGCGGCGTCGTCCTGACGTCGTGGCGGCGGAGCGCAGACTCGCCGCCGCGACCGCTCGTATCGGGGTGGCGACGGCGGATCTCTTCCCACGGCTCTCCCTGAACGCCTCCTTCAGTGCGTTGGCAACCTCACTCGACGACCTCACCAACAGTGGAGCCCAGACAACGCGATTCGGTCCCTTTCTCAGTTGGCCCCTTTTCGATCTCGGACGCGTTCGCCGCGCCATCGCGGTGACCGAGGCTGATGCCGACGCTCTCGTCGCGGACTATCAGTCCACCGTGCTGCGTAGCCTGGAGGAGACCGAGAACGCCCTGGAGCGACTCGACAACCATCGACGCCGTCAGGCGCATCGACGGCGAGCCCTAGAGGCCGCGAAGCGCGCTCTCGATCTGGCCAAGCAACGCTACGAGGCGGGCCTCACCGACTACTTGACCGTGCTCGTGACGGAGGATCGACACCTGGTCGCCGAGGACGCAGTAGTCCGGGGCGCGACCGAGATCGGTACTGCCTACGTCGCGCTGTACGAAGCCCTGGGAGGGGCCTGGCAGTAGGCGCCGAGAAGTTGGCAGGTCACCGGGCTCCCTCAGGATCTGAGGCGAGGTAGTTTCGGGTGTAGGGGACGTTCCCGCCACCGTTCCCCGGCGGACACCGTGGCTTTGAGGCCGGTTTCGTCTCCTGTAGACTGCCGTTCGTACAATGGAAGCGAGTAGTCCCCTCAAGAAAACGACCCCGGCAATCGATGCTGCCCAGAGTCCGCCATCTGGTGTGGTTTTCCTCGCTGCCGGCCGAGGGACTCGCTTGTCGGAGCTCACTGAAACGACCCATAAGGCTCTCCTTCCAATAGGCGGACAGCCGGTTCTTCAGTATGCCGTCGATCGTGTCCTTGATGCTGGCGTGGAAGATGTCGTCGTTGTCACTGGGAGCAAAGCGGCGACGCTGGAGGAGTTTCTGCGAGCTAGGTACTCGGACCGAGTCACGCTCGTCTACAACGATCGATTTGCGACCGACACCAATATTCTTTCCACGGAGATCGGTGTCGGTGCCCTGAGACGGCCTGAAGAAGGCTATATGATCATCGAAGCGGACCTGGTGATCGAGCGCGAGGGCTGGTCGCGAGTTTTGGAGGTTGGTTCTGGGAGTGACTCCTTCTGGGTGACACAGAGCGTCTACGGAGTGAACCGAACCGGGGGAGCCGTGCGAACTGACGTTGCTGGGAATGTCCGCGACATCGTCTACTCGAACTCCTACAACCCTGCCTACGACGGATGGCGGAAGCTGATGGGTGTTCTCTTCGTGGGACCTAATCAAGTTGCGAACGATCGACGGCTTAGGCGGGAAGCGATCAGGCGCTCCATTGGACAGTACTACATGATGCCTTGGGTCGAGAACCTTGGCAGTCTTCCCTGCATGGCAAGGGACCTAGGTGACCTTTTCGCACGTACCTTCAACGATGCCGTCACCTACCAGCAGACAGCGGACGAGGTCAGCGAGTTTGAGAGGCTTGGAATCGCATGGTAGTCGAGTTGGTCGATCCAGCGTCGCTGAGACACATCGAAGGCTATAGCGTCCGACGCGTGGAGTGGCTTCGGGCCAAGATCCTCGAGGAAGAACTCTGGACGAAGCCGGTCGCCTTGGACACCGACCACAATTTGGTCTTGGATGGTCAGCATCGGATGGAGGTAGCACTCTCGCTCGGCTTGAGTCGCCTCCCCGCCGTCAGATTCAACTACGCGAGCGTTGAAGTCTGGAGTCTCAGGCCGAAAAAGTACTCCTTTGGCTGGGACGACGTCGTCAGGCGGGTGTTAGGGGGAGAGATCTATCCCTACAAGACGGTCAAGCATCGTTTCCCAGTGGAACTGCCTGCTTGTAGCTTCAGTCTCGAGGAGCTCCGTCGTGAAAGTTGATCAGGCGATCATCTTGGCCGCAGGTCGGGGGCACCAGGTGGACGGAATGGCCAAGGTCCTGATTCGACACCCCCGGACTGGACAGACCATTCTTGACCATGCTCGGGCAGCCTTCGGAGCCAAGAAGATCATCGTGGTGGTCGGGTATCGGGCTATCGAGGTCATGGAATCGGCGCCGGATCTCGAGTTTGTCGTCAACCGTGATTGGGCGCTGACGAACAATGCCATGAGCTTGGGGCTCGCACTGACGGATGAGCCGACCTATGTGGTGTCCGGTGACATCTTCTTTGGGAAGGACTTGATCGAGCACCTCGACCACGGGCAGGATGATTTGGTCCTTACAGACGCCCGCGAGAACAGAACCTTGACCGCGGTCCATTGCGTTTTGCGAGGAGACGGAACCATTTCCGAGTCGTATCAGGGGCCAGTGCGGGATCCGAAGCATCCCGAGGCAGTGGGGCTCTTCAAGATCTCGGACCCGGACCTTCTTCGGCGTTGGAAACGCCTATGCATCGCCCATGGGAATCTCTTCGTAGGTCAGACCCTCCCGTGTGACGGTGCCCCGGTTCACTCGGCGTCGAAAGGTGGATACGAGTTCAATGAGATCAACACCCCGACGGACTACTTGCGACTGATGGAGCAGAGTAGAGAGTGATTCGCTCGTTGACGATCGGCCTGCCTCTCGACGTCCTGTCGACGACCGAGATCGAAAGAACAGTCAAGGAGCTGCTGGGGGTAGCACGTAGGGAGTTCGACCAAAACTCCGTTTCGCCCCGTACGGTTCGCTTTACGCTTCCACCGAGCGGCAAGGACGGAGAGACCGACGGCGCTTTACTGTCTCGGCTCCGCTGGGTCGATGAGCTGGCCGCGAGCGAAGGGATTCGCTGGTTCTGCTGCCCAGTCGACCTTGTATCGGCCGGTTCTCCGAAGGTCCGATTGCCGGCTATTCTCGACGGGATTCTCCGCTTCGACCGAATGTTCGCGAATCTCATCCTTGCCCAGGATGGCCGGATTGCGGTCAATGCACTCTACGAGGCTGCGAAACTCGTTTTGAATCTCTCGCGGAAGAGCAACAATGGCTTCGATAATTTCCGACTGGGAGCCTCTTTCAACTGTCCCGCGAATGCACCGTTTTTTCCCTTCTCCAGGCATGAAGGGGGCAGGGTTTCGTTCAGTTTTGCACTCGAGACCACCCAGCTGGCTCACCAGATCCTGGATGCGATGGGCGAACCTCCCGAACCGGCCTTAGCTAGAGATCGACTGGTGGAGGGGTTGGTACCCTCTTTGGCGCTTGTCGACGAACTTGGCCAAAGGACTGCGGAGGCTTCGTGCACAGAGTACAAAGGCCTCGATGCTTCACTGGCTCCGATGCCGGTCGATGATGTCTCGGTGGCGGGCCTCGTGGAGCGCTTGACCGGAGTTCCCGTAGGCAGCCATTCGACCCTGTTCGCGACCGCACTCCTTACTGATTCTCTGCGCACCGCGCTCGCCCAGAGTGGTGTTGCATCCGTCGGATTCAACGGTGTCATGTATTCCCTGCTCGAGGACCCTGTTCTGGCCGCCGCCAACAACAAGCGCCTCATTACGGTCGACACTCTCCACGCACTATCGTCCGTCTGTGCTTGCGGCTTAGACATGATCCCCGTGCCTGGGCTTTCCTTCCCGGAAGAGATCAGCGCTCTGATGCTGGACACCGCCGCCCTGTCGAGTGCCTTGCGAAAGCCACTCGGGGTTAGGTTGTTGCCTATTCCCCAGGGCCACGTGAACGAGTACACGAAATTCAATCTCGACTTCCTCTGCGATAGTCGGATCGTGGGTTTGACGTCCAATGACCGACGCATCGCGACTGCGGAGGATCTTTTGGAGTTCCATACACCTCGCTGAAGCGGTTATCCGACTGGAGGGTCCATGATCGACAAAGAGAAGGTCAAGGCGTTTTGGGACGCTAGGGCTAGAAAATACGGGGCCGTCCCCTACGACAGCATCGCAAATCTGGAGCAGGATGCCGATAGCCTTGCTCTCAAGGTGGAACTGGAGACAGAGAAGGTCTTCGAGTTTCTGGGCTCGGTGGAGTCGAAGACAGTACTAGACCTAGGAGCGGGTGTCGGACAGTGGTCCTTTCGATTCGTCGACCGTGGTGCCAAGGAAGTCTTGGCGGTGGAGTACTCCGCGGAACTTGCTGCGATCGGCCAATCAGAGGTCGAGGCAAGAGGAGTCTCGAACGTTCGCTTCGTAGTCAGCCCGGCCGAGCGCTTCTCGACGGACAGGACCTTCGACGTTGTCTTCATCTCGGGGCTCTTCGTCTATCTAACGGACGACCAAGCCGACGAAGTCCTGAGCCGCTTGCCCGGGGTCTGTCATCCGGACACCATCGTGCTCCTTCGCGATGGCACCGGACTGGAGACTCGACACGAGATTGACGACCGTCTTTCGGGTCACCTGCAGACTCGTTACTCAGCAACCTATCGAACCGCTGCGGTGTACGAGAGACTGTTCGCGGACCATGGCTTTCGCCTCCTTCGGAGCGAGAACATGTTTGCCGAAGGATGCGTACTCAACAAGTATCCTGAAACTCGTCTCCGGATCTATGAGTTTTCTCTGGGTGGCAGCGATTGAGTCCTAAGATTCTACCGGTCCACTCAGGGGTTGAGTGGCCGCTCAGCGAAGGTACTCTCGGGGTGGTGGGGGTGGCCCCTTGGGCAACCATCGAGTTCTGTCGCGTGCTGTATGGCGGCGTTCGAGCCTCGAAGGACTGGTGCTACCCCAGGGTCTTGATCGATATCAACACCAAAATCCCAAGCCGTGGGCGTCACCTGCAGCTCGGTGAGACGGATCCGTCGGCTGCGATCGCTGCCACCATCGAGGAGCTCGCCAGTCAGGGCGCCACGCTCGCTGTGGTCGTCTGCAATACCGCCCATATTCTGTTTGATGGCTGGGGTAGGTCAGCGTCGATTCCGGTCCTCAATATCATCGACGAAACAGTTTCTGCCGCCCGAAGCCACGGAGCGCGGAAGGTCACCCCACTGGTATCGACGTCCCTGGCCAAGGCTGACCTGTACGGAAGTGCGGTGGAGTCTGTTGGACTGGAATGTACCCGCCTCGGTTCGGAGGACCAGGAGTTGGTTGGCGAGGTTATCGAGCAGATCAAGATTGAGGGCCAGATGGACAGCATCGTGACGGACCGGGTACGGGCCTTGTTGGAAGCGCTACGTCTCCGGGGCGTTGACACGGTCCTTGGGGGATGTACTGAACTCTCCTCGCTCGGAGTCCATTGCCAGGATCTCGGGTTGGAGTTTGTCGACTCGAATGCCGCCTTGGCGAGATCGGCGCTGGCAGGGATCGGAGTCTCCACCGAGGGGACTTGTCTCGATCCTTCCTCCTAGGTGCCGTCTCGAATGCTGGATTGGCCCGGCGACTCCCAAGGCTCGTTCTCCACTTCTCTCCAGTTCTTCCGATCGTAGGGATCGCGATCAGTAAGGACCAGTTGTTTCCCGATCACGAAGGCGTTTCGCTTCTGCTGACTAAACTGCCAGGGGACGATAGAAACAACGAAGGGCTGGTCTCTTCCAAGGGTCTGCACTGGTTTGTCGTCCAAGTAGGGATTGACGCAACCGCCAATCTCCTCGCAGACGATCCTTGGCACTTCAGCGTTGGTGAGGAATGCCTCAGAGGTTCTCAAGGGGCCTGAAGTACGAAGCTCTTTGACGAGGAGAACAGATCTCGAGCGCACAAAGACACTCGCCGTTGAACCTCCTCGAAGCGCGCGACTAGAGTGGTCTTCAACCGGACCGATGATGCCATGGTCGGAGACGATCACGATCTTCGTGTTGTCGTAAACGCCAGCCTGCTTCATCCAGCGAAAGTAGTCGGAGACCAGGAGAAGACTACATCGCGCAGCGTTGGCGTGCTGCATCGCAAACATGCTCGCGTACCCCTCCTTCCGGAAAACCTCGGCGGGAACCTCGAACTGTACCGGCATTGGGTTGCAGTCCTTACTCAAGTAGTAGGGTTCGTGCGGCAAGATGTTCCACAGGAGGTTGAAGCTACTAGTCGTCGCTTCGCTGGATGTCAGAGTTGGAAGGGACTTGAGTTCGGCCCACTGACGGAAAGTCGTACCGGCGGAGTGATCGAGAAACGGTCTCCAAGGGCCGCGCTCGCTGAGCACCTCCTTGATTGCATAGGGCGAACTGCGCATCAGGCCGAGAAGAACCAGAAGGTCCGCATAATTGGATCGCGAGAGCGCTTCGGTGGGAACCCCGAACTCCTCGGCTCGATCCATCGCCGTCGCCACCGGTATGTGAGAGCAAGTCACGTCGTCCATCTCGAGGAAGGAACAGTCTCCCTTCATGGTGAACCCTAGGCCCCGAGGGTTCACCACATTGACGGTATAGCCGCTTCGAGAGAAGTTGTAGGGCAACAGGCGGTAAGCCTCTACCGAGATGTCTCGGAGGACTCCATTGCGGGAGTTCATTTCGGGCGGAGTGTAGTCGTAGCCGCCAAGAATTGGGTGCACACCCGAGATTGAGTTGTCGCCGGCGGCAACCGTCAGTGGATACCATTGGAAGCCATCCAATTCAGTCGCGAGTTGGGGTTCCTTCTCCAGGATCTCCTCTACAAAGCCCCCCATGAAGCGATCGAGGATCAAGATCAGGACATTGTTCTCGTGGCGTGAGAACTGTAGGGGCGCCTCGGTCCCAGCTTCGACACTTGTAGGCTCGGTTCCGGAGAGCGTGTCCCTTCTCACCTCCAGGATGCCGACGCTAGTGAGGATCACATTGACAAGAAGTATTGCCGTGACCAATCCCCGACCGCCGAGGTAGTTGATTGAGAGCGTGGTGGCGACAATGATCAAGACGAGAAGGATGGCATCCAGGGTGGTGCGAGCCGCCAGCTCCAGCGCCGTGATCGGAATCTGCTCAAACATCAGCCCGTTCATTGCAGGGTAGCCGAGGGGGAGGATGAAGGAATAGAAAAGCGCGGTGAAGAGACCGGTGACTGCTGCCAGGGTCAGCAGGGTTCGCATGCGAGGAGAGATTGCGAGCGAATAGAGCACCCCGGCAAGATAGACCGCGACCATTGATTCGCCAACGTTGTTGTGAAGGAGGTAGTCGAGGTGCAAGTCGATCTCGCCGGGAGACGTAAGGAAGGTCATGATCGGTAGGTACACGTAGACAAGCAGGGCGACCGTACCCACTGATAGCAGGTAGGTGCTCAGCCGCCAGCGACCCAGGTCCTGAGCTACCGACACCATCGCGCCGTCCGAAAAACCAAGGGAGGCTATGCCGGTCACGACGACAAGGTAGAGAAGACTTCCGACACTGCAGTTGATCCACAGGACGAAGCAGGCATCGGCAAAGACGATGAGTCCAAAGAGCGCACGTCGGCGGTAGGGCTGCCCGGCGACCAGGGAAGAGCGAGCACCGCGCCGGAGCGCCGCAATCAGTAGGACGGCATTGAAGACAAGGATGATGAGAGTGGGGATGTTTGACGGCTCCGCGTGGTTTACTTAGCGTTGGTTGGCGACTTCTTGAATCCGAGCTCTCCATCGCGGTGGAATTCGAGGAGTGAGCTTTGACTCTGTGAGGTTTCGGACAAGAGAGAAGAGGTTGTTGCTTGTCCAGTAGAGAAGCAGGCCCGAAGGGCTGTTGTAGAGGAGGACGAGAAAAACAGCCGCGAGAATAAACGCTTGACGGCGCTTGGATCGGTCGGCATCGTAGGCGAGGGCGGATGCCATATTGAAGACCGTCATCAGGAAAGGCAGGAAATTTGCGCCGAAAAGCAATTCGTCTGGTCTCGAGAGATCGGGGATCCCCAGATACGAGCTTCCCACAAGGGCTGGCATCTTCGATATGTAGTGGTAGACGGTTGCGAAGACGAGGATCTGCAGGTAGAGGTCTCCGGAGGAGAGGACAGCAGAGATGGGCTTATAGCCGAAGGTGCGATGAACCGCACGAGTGTAGAAGTAGCGCTCACGTCCGCTGTAGGTTGCTTTGATGCGAGCAACTTCATCGTCGACGATCCTGCGCAGGGCGAGGCTCTTTCTACCGTTGATCTCCATCTGAAAATAGAGGGGGAGAAGTAGGAGATTCAACACGCAGCTGAATGCGATCAGCGCTGAGCCCGGCTCAGGAATGAGGACCAGGATGTGACGGAAGATCCAGTCGTAGATCACCGAAAGGGGCAGTAGGAAGATCGTTTCGAGGAGACTAGTCATGGTCAGCGAGGATCTCACTTAGCTGCCGTGCGGCGGCCTCGCCCGCTTGGCCGAAGTTGTAGACCAGCCCATCGCGAACTTTCGCCAACTCACTGCGGTCTTGCTCGAGGAGCTCGGCGAGCCGGTCGGCGAGAGATCCGATTTCTTCCGCCGCGATCGGTACTAGAAATTTGGAGGACTTGCTCTGCAGAGTACTGAGGCCACCAAATAGTTGACCATCCATGCCGCTGGCAGGCGATTGTCGTAGGAACACGACTGGCTTCTCGAGGATGAAAGCGAACTCGTGCATGATGCCCGAGATATCACTCAACAGAACATCGGCCTTGGCCATGGCGGGCATGGGGGTCTTCGAGATGTCGACTTCGACCTTGTCGAGTCCCAGAATTTCCTGATAGAGGACTGGCTGTGAGTGTCGCATCTGAGGATGTGGGCGGACGACGACCCGAAAGCTATCGGTCAGGGTCTCGAGGAACGAGGTGCCGAGGGTCTCGAAAATGCTGAGCGGACCCCAACTCGGGGCCACGAGCACGACCGGCCTCTCGGTCGGTAGGTGAGTTGGCAACTCCGGGGACGGGGAAAGCGCCAGGAGTTCATCGTAGTGGGGCACACCGATCTCATAGAGATTTTTGTAGGGGAGTTTCCGCACAAACTCGATCTTCCTGATGTTGGTCCTTAGGGTTTCTCCACAGCAGAAAATGGAGTCGAAGAAATCGTAGGAGTAGGGGCGGACGTAGAGGGCCTCACCCAGAGCGTGCTGAAGGTGAACGTAGTGCGCGACCGCCTTGGAGCGCCGGAAAGTCATCACGTCCAGTTGCGGTGTCGTTGTCGCCAGAACTCTGGCCCGAAGGTGACTCAGGTAGGAGTACCCGACCATGCCAGGTTCGATGGCGATGTGAGCGATGCCGCTGGGAAGCGGCTCAAAGTCCTGCGTCCTCTCATACATGGTGAAGTAGGTGGTCTCCACCCCCAACACTGCAAGTCCACGGAGAATGGGGAGGAAGGTAATCTCGTAGCGAGGGTCTTCCGAATGGATGGCGAGGTGGCAGGTGTGCTTCTTCGTACCGAGCCCAACAATCAGTTCTATGGAGCGGTGGTAGAGAGCCCGTGCGGCGAAGAAGAAGGACACGACCACTCCCGTAACCACGTAGACGAGAGCGCTGCCTGTTCCTGGGTCGATGTAGGCATGGCACGGAGAGGAACAGAGGGATAGCGCAATGAATACGAAAGCGACTCGGCGCGGTGCGTTCACCATTGTCCACTCAACGATCTCGCGCTGGCCTGCAGGTACATGCCTCCAATCCCTTCGCCATGTCGAAGGGCGGGCCGTAAGGCGTCCGAACTGAAGCGACTCGGTTGTGGGGTGGTTCCGGCTGTTGTCTCGGTCCGAAGACCTTTCCAGCGTTGCTCTCATTGGCTCCCGGGAATGCGGCGGTGAATGCATGTCTTTGAAGAGTCTGTCCCCGCGACGGCCACCGCAGGTGGGATTTTCTTGAGTGGATAGTCGATGATTCGAGGCTTCGGTATTCTAGCTGGTGGCAATGACCGACCCAGCCACCGAGAGGGCACGCCTCGAGTCTCGTTGTCAGGCGGCGTCGTGACGAACGATTCCAAGGTCGGTGAGGACCTCCATCGCCGCTCGCTCCCCGCTCTCGCAACCGCCCTCCATGTAGCCCTGAAAGTCGACCGAAGTGTGTTCACCGGCGAAGTGGAGGTTGCCGACCCGTTCGCCCTCTGCGCCGCCGAAGGCGGTCCACTGACCAGGGCGGTAGCAGGAGTAGCTCCCACGGGTCCACGGGAAGGATGGCCAGTGAAAGCGCACCTGGTCGGTCACCAGGGATTCGGCACCGGGAAAGACTTGAGCGAAGGCGCGCGCAAACAGTTGTGCTTGTTCGGCCTCAGAGCCCAGCCCGACCTCCAGTCCGCGACGCCCCCCGGTATAGCCGACAACGATCCCCGGCCGACCGGCCTGGAGGCGGGTGGATTCCCAGGCCAACTGGAAAGGTAGATCGCCGAGAACACTGCCGTTCGATCCACCTTCGGTTCGCCAGATGCGCTCGGAGAAGCCAACCATCAGTTTGGCATTGGTGCCGTAGCCCAACTCGGAGATCGCTCGCTGCTTGACGGCGGGTAGCGGCACGGAAACGTCGACCTCGCGGAGGACGCTAAAGGGGAGAGTAAGGACCACGCGATCGGCTCGTACCTCGCGGGAGCTCGCGCCCTGGCGCAGGGTGACGAGGTAGCTACCGTCAGACGCCTGGGCGAGGGCTTCGAGCCTGGAATCGAGTTCGATCTGTCCCTGTAGGCCTTCGGCGAGGCGGGTCGGAACTTGATCGTTTCCTCCGCGGATGTGGAAGCGCTCGTCACTGTCGCCGAAGATGCGGAAGGGATCGGGTTCGCTGTCGATGAGCATCAGAAGGTTCCAGGCCGACTGTTGATCGATCTCCAGTCCGTACTCGGTGACGTAGCCGACCTCGAGGAGCCGACGGAACCAGCCATCGCAATCGACGGAATCGAGCCATTCGGCGATCGACAGACGATCGATCTTCTCGCCACCGTTCGGCTCGCGGTAGGAGACCATGTCGCCGGACAGCGAAGCCCAGGCTTCGTCGATTTGACGGGCGATGGGGCGGAAGGCGGCCACGATCTCGTCGTCGCGGATTCTGCGGCCATCGAAGGCCCAGACATCGCGGGCGAGGCTGGGATCATCGGCGTCGAAGTCGTCGAGCTCGAGTCCGAGTTCCGTACACAACCCTCGCAACGCAAGGTGGTTGCTGTCGACGAGTTCTCCGCCGAGCTCACAAACCTGTCCGGCCGGGAAACGATCGCGGAGCGACCACATGCGCCCACCGACTCGCTTCTGGGCTTCGAAGATGCGGACAGGAACTCCCGCCTGATTGAGGCGATGTGCGCAGGTGAGGCCGGCCACGCCGGCGCCGATGACGACAACTTCCGACGCCCGGTCGACCGGCGAGGAGGGGCGCGGGGTCAGGGTTCGGCAGCCAAGGGCGACCCCGGCCGCGGTGACGGCGCTGCTCTTGATCAGGGCCCGGCGAGTCCACTCGGGGTCGAGTCTCGTGATGAGGTCCTCGCCGTGGTGGCCGGAAGTTTCCTCGAGCCTACGGGCCGCTTGCAGCGCCCGTCGCAGGGTACGGAAGAGCGGGGTTCGGGACATGCTGGACTCCTTGTAGGGGTGACGCTAGCACACGAAGACCGATTGTTCTGAGGCGTTCGGCGAGGAGGCAATGGGGTTTCGCTATCGGTTCTGCGTGGTCGCGGGCCCAGGTCCGCTCATCCCTAGACGCCCCAGGTTAATATGCTCCGATGTCGACTAGATCTATCTCTTCGTGCCGCTCGGACTTCCCTGCACTTCAGCGCTCCCACCAGGGTCGCCCTCTCGCTTACCTCGATGGTCCTGCCGGGAGTCAGGTTCCGCAGGTCGTCATCGATGCGGTGAGTGAGGTCTACCTCGGGAAGAACTCCAACACGCACGGGAGCTTTCCGGTGGGACACGATACCGACCGTCTCATGGAGTCGGCGAGAGAGAAGGTCGCTGCCTTCCTCGGGGCTGCGTCCGGCGACACTATTTCTTTCGGTCCCAGCATGACCGGCCTCGCCTTCTCCTTGAGTCGCGCCCTTGCCAGGGGTTGGTCGGCTGGCGACGAGGTGGTGATCACCGCCCTCGATCACGAAGCCAACCGCGCTCCTTGGTTGAGGCTCGCCGATGAGGGTATCGTCGTTCGCGAGGTCGCGATTCGGCCGGACGGGTCCCTCGACACCGAGGACCTAGCGACCAAGGTTGGCCCCCGCACGCGTCTCCTCGCTATTGGCGCGGCCTCCAACGCCATGGGCTGGGTCAATGATCTGGTCCTGGCTCGCCGGCTTACCGATGCGGTGGGCGCGCGCCTCCTGGTCGATGCGGTGCACTCGGCACCCCACTTTTCCCTCGATGTAGAGGGTCTGGACCTCGACTTTCTGCTCTGTTCGGCCTACAAGTTCTACGGACCGCATGTAGGGATTCTCTATTGTCGACCGGGACTCCTCGACCAGCTCGATACCGACCGCCTGCGCACTCAGAGCCAAGAGGCTCCGCACCGCTGCGAGTTGGGGACCCAGAACCACGCCGCCATCAACGGAGTCGCCGCCGCGATCGACTACCTGGCCTCCTGGGGCGAGGGGGAGACTCTGAGAATGAGACTGATGTCTGCGCTCTCGTCTATCGGGCGGCAGGAGAGGGAGGTCGCCTCCCAGTACTATCGGGCGGTTCAGGAAATCCCTGGTGTCAGGATCTGGGGACCAGACTTCTCGAGCTCACACCGTGCGCCGACGGTTTCTTTGACCCTCGACGGCATGCCGGCCGCAGATCTAGCGGCTCGACTCGGCGACATGGGGATTCAGGTGTGGAGCGGGCACTTCTACGCCATCCGGGCTATCGAGGCTCTGGGGCTGGAGGGGCAGGGTGGTCTGTTGCGGGCGGGCTTTCTCATGTACAACACGGAGGAGGAGGCGGAGCGTCTGTCTCAGGCGATCTCCGACCTTGCCACTACCGCCCGATGAAGCCTTTCGAGACCCTCGATTCGTTCGTCACTCCGGACGGTAAGGAACTGACCCTTCATCGGCGAGACCGCGAGGTAGCGATCTACCTGGACGGCGACGAGCTGATGGCCAATCGTTCCCCGGATTCGGAGAAGGCTTTGGCGACGTTGGCGCTGGCGGAGTTGACGAATCCGACGCCCCGCATCCTGATCGGAGGCCTGGGTCTCGGCTACACCTTGAGGGCGGCCCTCGAGACCTCACCACGGGGCAGCGAGGTAGTGGTCGCTGAGTTCTTTGCCTGCGTCGAAGCGTGGGGCAAGACTCACCTCGCTGATCTCCACGGCGGAGCCTTCGCCGACCCGAGGGTGCGGATCGTGATCGACGACGTGAACCGGGTGATCGGCGAGACGAAAGGACGTTGGGATGCCATCTTGCTCGACGTCGACAACGGTCCCGACGCGTGGTGCCTGGGGAGCAACGGCCGCCTCTACGCTCGGCACGGACTCGATCGAATCCGAGAAGCGCTGGCGCCCGGTGGCATTCTCGCCGTTTGGTCCGCTCATCAAGATACGAGCTTCGTCAGGCTGCTACGCAAGGCCGAATTCGAGGTCCGGACAGAGACGGTCAGGGCCTTTGCCGGCAAAGGGGCGCGGCATACGATCTTCTTGGCCAAGGTTCCGATGTCGAATCGTCGCCGCCGGCCCTCTCGCCGCTAGCAAGCGGGACAATCGCCGAGTTGGTGAGCCGAGTTGGCGCAGCGAGTCTCGTGGCGGCGCCCGGTTGTGCCGGGCGCCTCGGGATCGCGAGGGAAGGGCTAGCAGCCCCTACGAGACCCCAGCCGAGTCCTCGTCCACCATGGTGTCGTCAGCGGGGTCCATCGTCTCGTCGTCGGTCATGCTCGACGAGAGGTCGAGCTTGATCAGCACGTCATCGCGGATCAGATCATCCTTCTTCCCGGTAAAAGCGATGTCGAAGTCGAAACGCAGGATCGAGAACTCGGCCTTGGCCGTGTAGCCCTCGGCAGAGAGTGCAATGTCGGCGGGGAAGCTGATCTGCTTGGTGATTCCGTGGAGAGAGAGGTTTCCGGTCACGGTGTAGGCCCCCTCGTCGCCGGCGGTGATCGAGGTCGATTCGAAGGTGGCAGTCGGGAAGGTCTCGACCGCGAAGAAGTCTTCACTCTTCAGGTGCTTGGTGAGCTTCTCGTTGTCGGCCCAGAGGGAGGTGGTGTCGATCGTGACCTTGACGCTCGAACCCTCGACCGTGTCACCGACGACGGAGACGGTGCCGGAGAAGTTCTCGAAGCCACCATCATGGGAGCCAGTGACCTTGGAGCCGACGAAGCCGATGCTTCCGGCTAGGGGGTACTCGACGGCAGCGGTGGCGGGAGTCGGCGCAGTTTCGGGGGCTACATCGTTGACGACGGCTTTGGGAGCGTCGGCCGTGGGATCGGCGCAGCCGATCATCGAGGCCGCGAGGGTGAGCGGGAGTGCACAGTAGATCAAGGAGAAGCGTCGCATGGGTGTTACCTCAGGTTGCTGTTGTGGAGTCGCCGAAGGCGCCGAAGCGACCGGTCATGGCCGCAGCGCACTCTCGACTGCAATGGACAATGATAGCTGAGGCATTGGAACAACGTAACCTACCGGCGTCTCCGTCGTCGAAAGTGTGATGAGCGAGAATCCCATCGATCTAGATCTGGAACGGGCCCGCCTTGGCGATCTCGAGGCCTTCCGCGTCTTGGTCGAGCGCCACAGTCGGGATGTCTTTGCCCTCGCATTTCGGATGACTCGGTGCGCTGACGATGCGGACGATGTGGTTCAAGAGACCTTCATGAAGGCCTGGCGCAAGCTTCCGGACTTCGAAGCGCGGGCAGCGTTCGGAAGTTGGCTCTATCGAATTGCAACCAACTGTTCTTACGACTTGCTCCGCCGTCGAAGCCGCCGGCTGCATCGAGAGACGCCCCTGGAGGTCTCGGCCGCGGGGGAGGTAGATCAGATTTCGGCTCCGGCGGGCTTGTCGCCCGAGGGGCGACTGGACATTCGACGCGACTTCGATCGCGAGCTGGGTCGCGCCCTCGAGGACCTAACGGGAGCCGAACGCACCGCTTTCGTGTTGCGCCATATCGAAGAGCGGTCGGTGGCTGAGATCGGAGAACTCCTGGGTATGAAGACCAACGCAGCGAAGCAGACCGTGTTTCGCGCCGTGCGGAAGGTGAGAAACCACCTCTCTCCGCTGATGGAGGCAACGCGATGAGCGAGCAAAGTGAGCACTGTAGTGAGGAAGAGTTCATGATGGCCTACTACGATGAGGCCACGGAGGCGACGCATCGACACTTGGCCGACTGCGAAGTGTGTCGTAGCGAAATGAACTCCTGGCGCCGAACCCTCGACGCGGCTCGAAAAGTCAAAGTACCCGACCCTGGTCCCGACTACGGGGCGGCCGTTTGGAATCGCATCAAGCCTCGATTGGATTCCAGCTCTTGGGAGCGCCAAACCAGCCATCGTAGATCCTGGGGTTGGCTGGCCGCCGGACTGGCCCTGGCCGTGGCCGGTTACCTCGCCGGGAGCTGGGATCGGACCGGCACAGCGCCTCCCTCTATCGCCGAGTCGACGGTCGCTGCGGCGACTCCCGACGCGATCCTGCGATTTGCTTTGGCGCAACACCTGGAGCGCAGCGAACGACTGCTTCGCGATGTCGCCAACGTTCAGGGCGTTCGGTCGACAGACGAAGACTCCACGATCCCGGCGCGCGCCGATCGCTTGCTGGCCAACAATCGCTTGATGCGGATGGCTCTGATACAGGGGGCCGATCCGGCCCTCGGTCGCACTCTCGAGGAGCTCGAACGATGGCTGCTCGATGTGGCCCATCTCGGTCCTAGGACCGCGTCGCTCGAGGAGGCACAGCTGCGGCTGCGGCAGCGCGGCCTTCTACTGAAACTCGACATTCTCAAAACCAAACTGGATCTGCGGAACTCACCCGGGGGACCGACCAAGCCAGCGACAGGAGACGACAATGGAATCTCGGTCTAGAACTCACTTGAACTTGAATCGCATGGATCTCGCTCCGCTCTTCAGGAGGACTCTTCGAGCTCTCATGCTGGCGGCACTCTTGGCCCCAACCCTGTCCGCCGCCGCCATGGCTCCGCTAGAACCCGAGTCGCCCGCCTACCGAGAGGGGCGTGAGGCGCTCGACAAGCGGGACTGGCGGACTGCCGAGGCGGCATTTCAGCGGGCGACCGAGATTGACGCTGAGCCGGATGGCGCTTTCTACTGGCTGGCCTACAGCCAGGCCAAACGTGGGCGAACCACGGCGGCGTTGGCAACTATCGACCAGTTGATGTTGCAGTGGCCCAAGAGCCCCTGGCGTGACGACGCTGAGGCGCTGCGCATCGAGCTTCGCGGCGGGAAGACTGTCGCCACTGGAATTGAGGGCGGCGTGGATGATGAACTCAAGCTGATGGCCCTGGCGGGCTTGGCACAGTCAGATCCTCAGCGCGCCCTTCCCATGATCGAGAAGATCCTCGCCGGACCGGGCTCCACCGAGTTGAAGGAGCAAGCTCTCTTCGTCGCCGGCCAGATGGGCGGCGAGGCGGGAGCCGAGATGCTGGTACGGGCCGCCCGAGACAGCCGCGATCCAGAGATTCAGGAGTCCGCCATCCAGTACCTCGGTGTGCTCGGCGGGGACCGGCATCTGGCGACTCTCGACGAGCTCTTTCGCAGTGATATCTCCCGTGACGCCAAGGAGTCGATCCTCGAGGCCTACATGATCGCGGGCTCACGAGACCGGCTGTTGGCGGCTGCACGTGGCGGAAGTGATGTCGATCTGAGAGCGGAAGCCGCCCAACTTCTCGGAACCCAAGGAGCGGTCGACGAGCTGTGGCAGCTTTACCAGACGGAGTCTTCGACCGAGGTTCGAGAGTCCATTCTCCAGGGCTTCATGATCAGTGGCGACGGCCGGCATCTGCGGGAAGTGGCTCGAGACTCGAGCGACGAGGAACTCCAGCAGGAGGCGATTCAGCTGCCCGGGGTGATGGGAGAGCACGAGTTCCTGCTCGAGATTCTGGCCGAGGCTCGGAGCACCGAGGCCAAGACGGAGATCGTTGAAGCTCTGGGCATTTCGGGGCGTCTCGAGGACCTGGAGGCCTTGGCGGGCGACCGATCACAGCCGCTCGAGGTTCGGGAGGCAGCGATCGAAGGATTGGGTATTCACGGTGGAGGCGAAGTGTTGTGGAGGCTCTTCCAAACCGCCGATTCCGCCCTGAATGAGGCCCTGGTCGAGGGTCTGGCGTTGGCGGGCCAAGGCGATCGGCTTCTCTCCGTAGTCAAGGACCGCTCCCGTCCGGTGGCGGTTCGAGAAGAGGCGCTCGGGGCGCTCATCATTGTCGGTCCCGATCCCGAGGTCGTGATGGGGCTGTATAGGGACCTCGAAGAGCACTCGCTGCGCGAGGGGGCTTTGGAACTGCTGTTTACCCGTGGAGCTGCGGAAGAGCTCATCACCATCGTGCGCACTGAGACCGACCCGGGGCTTCGAGCAGCGGCCGTGCAGTTCTTGGGTCTGACCGGATCGCCGCTCGCTGCGGATGTCCTGGAATCCATTCTCACCGAGTGATGGAACCGTACGAGTAGATCTGACCGTGATCGAGAAGGAGAACTGATGAAGAAGAAACGATGGATCGCAGTGGCCTTGGCTTTGATCTCGACGGCATCGTGGGCGAGCAACGGATTCGAGATCGAGGGCTCGCCCCGCGAACGCGATGTGGAGTCTTTGGAGACGGCCTGGGTCGAAGTCTCCGCAAGCCGAGGTCCGTTGTGGATCGCTTGGGTAGTCGATGCGACGCCGCGGAATGGAACCGACAGCCGCTGCCGGCTGGAGCTTGGCGAGGGTCAGATGCATTGGAGAGGTGGTTCGGGAGTCGTCACCGACAATTCGCGCGCCATGATCTTCTTGGAGCTTCGGGACGGCCGTCTGCGCGACATCACCGTGGTGCGTGGTGATTGCCAGATCGACGCTCGGGGTGTCGACCTGGAACTCTGGCGCGGAGCTTCTACGGCGGCTACCTTCGAGCTTCTCGAACGCATAGCCCTCGGGTCTTCCGACGCCGAACTGCGGGAGGAAGGACTGGCGGCAGTGGCGATTCTCCGTCTCTCACAAGTCGATGCTCTCCTCGAGCGCTTGGCCACGGACGACCGCAGCGAGGACGTGCGACACGCGGCTCTCTTCTGGCTGGGGGAGGCGCGCGAGACGGCGGGGTTCTTGGCTCTACGTAGGTTGGAGGAGAGAGTGCCGGAGGAAGACTTGGAGGAGGCCTTGGTTTTTGCGTACTCCGTGAATGAGGATCCAAGGTCGGTTCAGCGGCTTCTAGAGCTAGCGCGCGGGCACCAATCGGCGGCGATTCGTGGGTCCGCTCTCTTCTGGGTGGCACAGGAAGCGGGTGAAGTCGCCACCGCGACTTTGGAGCGGGCGGTGGTGGAAGATCCGGACCGCGAGGTCCGTGAACAGGCAGTCTTCGGACTCAGTCAGTTGCCGGCCGAACGCGGTGTTCCGGCCCTCATCAAGGTAGCGAGAACCCATCGGGACCCGGAGGTTCGCGAGGCAGCCTTCTTTTGGTTGGGCCAGAGCAATGATCCGCGGGCTCTCGATCTCTTCGCCGAAGTCCTAGGCGTCCGCTAGAAGCTGGACCTCGAACCGCCTCGGCTCGCTTCGAAGCGGTGGGTGCGATCAACCCCCTGGGTTCTCTTCTGAAGGAAGGACGAAGCCGGCTTTGCGGGAGAGCTCGAGAAACCCGCGGTGGGCCCACTGGCGGGTGAGTAGGGCCTCGGCGAGCGGCCGAGCCTCCTCGAGACGATCTAGGGCAACCAACGCACGAACGCGAGTGTCGAGGAGGTACAGGTGGTCTGAATCGATCGTCGCCACCTCGGTGACCTCGACGCAACGCTGCCAGGCAGCGATGGCATCTCCGCCGACTTTCGACCTCGCATTGGCAAGTTGGAGGTAGGCCAGGGCCAGAATGTAGCGACGCTCGAAATTCTCGGGGTCGGCGGCGCTACGTTCCTCCATCTCCGGAAGGACAGCTTCGACTTGCCGGATCGCCTGCTCTGGGTGCCCGGCAGCCACCAGGGTTTCGGCGATCAGGCCCTGCTGAAAGGCGGTGCTGTCGATCAGGAAGGACTTCTCTGGATGGTTCATCACGTCGACTGCGAACATCGCTTCAGCGCGCCGATGGAGAGCGAGGGCTTCGTCGTAGCGCTCGAGGTCAGTCAGGGTGACCGCTTCCCGGAAGACTATCCCGGCGAGAGTGCCTGGCCCGAGGACCGTCCCTTCGGCCACCAGGCGTTCGCCCTGCAAGCGGGCTTCCCGAAAGAGACCGGCGGCGCCTTCGAGGTCCCCTTGGTCGTAGCGAACGATGGCGGTGTTGTCGAGAGCGTTCAGGAGAACTTCCAGCGCGCCATCCTCGTCAGGATGTTCCCGCAGACGAAGGCGGGCCTGGTCAGCGACATCCCTGTTGGTGGCAAGCGCGTCTTCCTGGCGGCCACTGTCGGCTAGGGCAATGCCGAGACCCAAGAGGGCTTGGCTTCTTTCGGTCCACGTCAAGGCATCGAAGGGGGCGGTGTCGTCGAGACGGTCGAAGTCGGCCAGAGCCTGCCGGTAGGCCTCGATCGCGGACTCCTTGTTGCCTTGGAGATGAAGCACCTGGCCGACGGCGGCTGAAGTACGGGCGCGACTGAGTCGCTCGCCGGGGGCCAGTTCCTCGTTGCGTCGAGTTTGGTAGTGCTCGTGCACGCGCTGGGCCAGAGGGGAAAGAAGGTCGGTGCGTTCCGATGAAACGAGATTCTCCCACAGGTTCGTGATCATGAAGTCAGCGAGCTCCTCAGCTCTCTTTCGCTCCTTGAGAGCGCTATCTCTCTCGTTCCGCAGACGTTCGGATGCGAGACTCTGCTCGTTGAGATAAAACAGTGCGCCCACGGCGAGCAGCGCGGTCAGGATCGAGGATGCCACTAGGGCTAGCCGCCGCTGTCGATGGCGGCGCCGAGTCTCATCCTCAGCTGTGTTCAGTCGCTCGCGGAGGATTTCGCGGTCGGCGCTTGGCTCCATCGTTTCGAAGTGCAGTCGGGCCAGTCGGAGGTCGCCCTGCACGAGTGCGGCGGCAACATAAGAAGCCAGAACTCGCACCCTGAGGCCGGCCTCCTCGGGGTTGTCCGGCCACAACCCCTGAGCCCGCTCGAGGTCGGCGAGGGCTTCCGCGTGGGCAGCGTAGCCGTCGCCGAGCTGCCGAAGGCGAGTCGAGACCTTTGCCGTCAGGCGAAGTGAGTCCGCCTGGCGCGACGCTCGGTCGAGGTACGCTTCGATCTCCCCGACGAAGTAGGCGAGATCGTGCAGTCGGTCCTCGATGCTAGGAACGAGAGCGGACTGGGCGAGAAGAGACAGTTCAGCCGGGATCGGTGCGCCTGGAGATCTCAGCTCGGGAGCCTCGACGTGGCCGTCGGACGCTAACTCAAAGGCTGCGGCGGAGGACTCGGCGGCGTGGGGAGGAGATCCGGTAAGAAGGTAGTAGAGGGTGCCACCCAGGAGGTAGATGTCGGTCCAGGGTCCGACCCTCGTCGCGGTAGGTAGGGTCTGCTCGGGAGCCATGAAGACTGGAGTTCCGGCGGGCGAAGAGGCGGTCGCTGGGCTGGGGAGCTCGGTCTCCCGGGCACCTTCCGGGATCTCGACTTCCGTCCGGTCGAAGGAAAGGGCGAGTCCCCAGTCCATCAGAAGGACCTCGCCGAACGACCCGACCATGACCTGAGAGGGCTTGAGGTCTCGGTGAAGGACGCCTCGAGAGTGGGCGAAGGCGATCGCCTTGACCACTTGCACAAGGACCGGGAGGTGCTGCGCGAGGAGGTCGCTGAGGGGGTGCGAGCGCGACTCCCTGATCAGCTGACTCCAGGGTCGACCCCGGACCAGCTTCATGGCGAGGAGGGGGCGACCCTCGTCGTCGTAGTCCAGGTTGTAGACGGGGAGGATATTGGGGTGTTCGAGTCGGGCAGCCGTCAGGGCTTCGAGTCGAAACTGCTGAAGCCGCGGGGGACCGGATCGGGAGTGAGCTTCTGGAACCTCTTCGGTGGTGGGCAGTTTGACGGCGACCTCGCGTTGCAGCGAGATCTGCCAGGCATTCCAGACCTCTCCGAAACCGCCGGTGGCGATCCGCTCGATGAGCCTCAGGTCCTTGGAGCCGCGGGATGTCGTTGGCGATGCCACATCCCCCTCGGGAAGGGTGGGACTTTCGCTCTCAGAGAGCTCCGTCTGGGATCGCTCGGCCCTGGGTGAGAGGTAGCCGAGGATGGTCTCGGGTTCGACGGTGCCTCCGGCTGGCCCGGACTCGTTCCTTCTCTCTGAGGGTGCCTGGCTGCGACGCGGGTCGTAGGACAGAGCTGGGTCCTCAGGTAGGGAGGCCGGGGGCTCTCGTTCTGGCCGATGATTCATGGGGGCTCGCGGATTCCCATCGAGTTCCGAGGCAATTTGCGGCGGTGTCGGAACTGAGACACCGAATGTGCTTTTGCGACGTAGTATCGATGATAGCAGCCCCTCTAGGCGTTGCCCTTTGGGGGGGGGCCAGCCGCTGCCTTGGAAGCACAGATGTGGCTTCGCAGCCCTCACGACAAATAGCGGGGAGGCGGGGGACAGGCGGTTTTCGCGCCAATCGCTGCCCGATGGGCTGGTTCGGTTACAATGATAGGGCCTTGGCGGTTCATCCACTGGGGCTGAGCGGGGCGCGGGGATCGAGGAACGGTACTGGAGCCCAGGTTCTTGCTGGACGTCTCCAGGGGAGTTTCGGTGATTGTCCACCCCGAGTCCATCCTTCCAACTCCGGTGAGCAAGGGCAATGAAATTGGCGGAACCCGGCGACCAGGGCGACAAGGTCGTTGAAGCACTCGGTCAACTGAAGTCGCTTCTCGATGACGCTGGGCAACTCGCCCAGGTTCTCGAATCGAGCGCGAAGTTGGTCGTGCCTCGCCCCGCCAATGCGAGCCAGGTCGAGGCACTGGAGACGCGGTTGAGGGCGGCCGAGAACGATCAGGAGGAGCTCATCGCTCAGCTCATCGAGGCCGAACGGCAGGCGGGGAAACTGACTAGTCTCTATGTCGCTACCTATCAGCTGCACGTCAGTCTCGACCCGCGCGAGGTTCAGAGTGCGATCGCCGAGATCACCCGAGATCTACTCGGAGCGGCCAGCTTCGTTCTTCTCATCAAGGAGGAGAACGAGGGTGAGTGTGAAGTTGCGTTGTCCTTCGGCGTCGACGACGCTACCTCGCGATTCGCCGATGGGACATACCGTGGAGGCGATTCTCTCGTCGATGCGACCCTGACTGATGGCCTGCTTCGTCTCGAACCGGAGCCCAATTCCGAGGCGACGGCGGTGGTCCCGCTGAGAGTCGAGGATTCGATCGTGGGTGCGCTCGTTATTCTCCGCATGCTCGGCCACAAATCAACCCCCCTTTCCGAGGACCGAGACATCCTGGAGCTGTTGGCAGCCCATGCAGCATCGGCCCTTTTCGCCGCAAGGGTCTATTCGCGAACCGACCGCAAGTTGAAGACGCTACAGGGCCTCGTCAACCTCATTCGCGGTACCTAGCGTGAGTAGGATGGCCCAGCTGGTGCGTTGGGAGTTTGGCTGCCATCGCTCCCGATCGTTGCAGCGGAGTCACTCTCGTAGGCGCGAAAGGCGGCCAGCTTGAGCCTGGCGGGACGCCTAGAGGATGTGCCCCTCTCCGACGTTATGCAGTTTGTCCACCTCGGAAGGCGATCCGGCACGCTGTCGGTAGAGCAAGGTGAGCGCGGCGCCCAGATCCTCTTCCATCTGGGAGCGATTGTCGGAGCCCATCTGGTTCCGGGCGCGCGGATCGGCGAGTACCTGATCGAGATGGGGGTGCTGCCGGTCCCCACCCGTGACCGAGCCTTGGCGCACCAGGCCGAGGAGGCTCACGACCGCACCCTCGGGCAGGTGCTTTTGGACTGGGAGGCGATCGATCTCGACCAGGTGCGAGCAGCCATTCGCCTTCAGATCGAACGCACGATCTATGAGGTCGTGACCTGGAGTTTCGGCACTTTCGAGTTCTCCCTCGACCGACTCGATCCGGTGGATGACATTGCCTTTCTTCCCGAAGACCTTCTACCGACGCTCGACCTCAATACCCAAATGGTGCTCCTGGAGGCCGCGAGGATCTTCGATGAGCGCAGTCTGGACGAGGGCGGTCTCGAGGGAGCTAGCTTCGAGAACCGTCTGACAGGCACTTCGGCGGTGGAACCGTTTTCGACGTTCTCGCAGCATCGGTCCGATCAGGCGGCCGACCTTTTCGACGATACGCATCCGGGTTTTCACTTCGAAGAGGACGAAGCAGCCTTGGGATCGGACGGGGACGAGGATGGAGAGGCCGAGCTTCTCGACACGGCTGACCACAGCGTCACCGGCCGCCCTGCTCTCCTCTTCGTGTCGGCGGGGGGAGATCTGTTGGAACGAGCCCGGGAGGTCTTCGAGACTTCCGGAGAGGAACTCGAACCCTTACCCCACGACATCGCGGCCGGCGAAATGTCGAGCCGGGCTATCGTGGCCTTCGAGTACGTCGAAGGGGTGACGTCCTTGGCGGGTCTGGCAGAGATCTGCAGTGGGAATCCCGGCCTCACCGTTATTTGCGTCCTCGAGGATGTCGCTCGTACTGCTGATGCCTACATGGCGGGAGCCGCGGCAGTCGTCCCTCCCGAGCCCCATGCGATCCTCGGCTGCTTCCGCAGTCTCACCAAGTTCCGGCGTCTCGCCTCTCCAACCGCTAACCCGACTACCCCCTACGGATTCGAGAAGCTGCGGCGGGTTGTCTCCGAACTGCGATCTGGCGTGTTCTCGGCGAGCGTGGCTCTGAGTCTGATGAAGGTGATCAGCGAGTCGGTGGAACGCGCTGTTCTCTTTCTGGTGCAGAAAGATGTGCTGGTCGCGGTCGGAGCGTTTGGTTTCGACGGCGAACGGCGTCCTCTCGCCCAGCGGACTCGGGGATTGAGGCTTCAGTTGCCGGGGGGCGATGGTCTGTCGAGGGCGATCGAAGCGGGGCGGGCGACGACCCTGGGCTTCGAGGAGGCTGCGCTACCTGCTGCCCTGGCTCGTGTGATCGGCCGGCCGGTACACGAGGAGATCGTTATCTTCCCGGTGCTCGGCACCGACCGAGTGATCCTGGTGGTCTACACCGACAACGGGACGGTGGATCGACCGATCGAGGAGGTCGATATTCTCGACCTGGCCGCGGCAGAGGTCGGTATTGCCTTCGAGAACGAGGTGCTGCGTCGGCAGCTCTCGGAAGGCTCAGGCAGTCGTGACCTGTCGGCTCTGACAGAGCCCTAGGCCCCTTCCCCAGCGATCGCTCGGAGGGTGCACGAGGTGGGCTAGGATGGGAGAGCGATAAGTCGAGTGCACCAGCATCAAGGAGCCCGCGAGTGATCCGACCGACGATGATGAAATGTGGAGCGGTTGTGTGGATGTTCCTCGCGGTGCCGATGTTGGCCGAGGTGATTGCAGTGCCCGGCGACAGTGGCACGATTCAGGGAGCGCTCGACGCCGCCCAGCCCGGCGACGTCGTGGAGGTTGCCACGGGTACCTACTTCGAGAAGGTCGTGTTTCCGAGGAGCGGAACCCTTGGACAACCCATCGTGTTGCGGGCCGGTGATGGTGCCCAAGTCGTTCTCGACGGGACTGGTGTCGGGGGAGAGAACATGGTCCTCATCGAATCACGAAGTCACGTGCAGCTGATCGGTTTCGAGATCCGCAACAATTTGGCGGTCACCGATGGTTCGGGAGTCCGTATTGTGGGCGCGGCGAGTGGGGTAGAGATTCGCAACAACTCCATCCATGAGATCCGCGGAGAGAATGCGATGGGGATCACGGTGTACGGGACCGAAACGGCTCCCATCGAAGACCTGGTGATTCAGGGCAATGAGATCTTTGACTGTGAGCCGGCGCCGAGCGAGGCCCTGACCCTCAACGGCAACGTGACGGATTTCGAGGTCAGCGGAAACTTCGTTCACGACGTAGACAACATCGGCATCGATTTCATCGGTGGCGAGACCGACATTCAGCCCAATCCCGCCCTGGTGGCTCGCAATGGTGTGGTCCGTGGCAACACCGTGCTCAGGGCTAATTCGATCTACGAGGGTGGCTACGCGGGTGGTATTTACGTCGACGGGGGACGCGACATCCTGATCGAGAACAATCGAGTGGGAGAATCCGACCTGGGGATAGAGATCGGTGCCGAGAACGCGGGGCTCGTCACCACCGGAATCGTCGTTCGCAACAATGTGCTGCATCACAACGAGCGCGCCGGCATCGTTTTCGGCGGCTACGAGGCGGCGGTGGGACGGGCCAACGGCAACTCGTTCACCGGCAATACGCTGTTCGCCAACAATACGGTCGGAGAGAACGGTACGGGAACTCACTTCGTGGGCGGTGGTATCGGCGAGATCTGGGTCCAGTTCGCGGCCGACAATGTCGTCTCTGGCAACATCGTCTTCGCCGGTCCAGAAAACGTCTTCGTCGGATCTTTCGATGCCGGCAGCAGTCTGAACAACGCTTTTGACTACAACCTCTATTTCGGCTCCGAGAATGTTTCCGAGGGCGAGTTTAGTCACAACGGGACTGGCTTCGTCGGTCTCCCGGACTGGCAGTCGGGGACGGGACTCGACTCGAATTCGTTGGCTGCGGATCCACTCCTCGTCGACCCGACCTCGTCGGACTGGCAGCTGGGGTCTGGTTCGCCGGCCATCGACCGGGGAGACCCCAGTTATGTGGTGAGTCCCGGTGAGTCTGACTTCGGAGGAGGATCCCGGGTGGCCGGGGGACGCATCGATATTGGAGCGGAAGAGGTTGATGTTGTCCTGTTCGCCGACGGTTTCGAGACGGGCGACCTATCGGCCTGGTAGAACCCTCGAGTTGGTAGGAGCGTCTGCAGGTCGAACGGAGGTCCGAGGGTCCCTGTGGTACATTTCGCCTCTAGCGAAAAACTGCCATGTCGGATCCCTCTGCTCGCCTACGTTTCATCCTTGGCCTCAAGCTGAAGCAGCTGCGCAGCGAGCACGGCTGGACTCTCAAGGAGGCGGCTTCTCGAGCCGGACTTTCCTTCTCCTACCTCAGTGAGATCGAGAAGGGGAAGAAATACCCGACCCCGTCCAAACTGTTGGAACTCGCCGAAACCTACGGAGTTCCGTTCGACGATCTCGTCTCGCTGCGCTTGAGCGACGATCTCGCTCCGATCCAGGAGATTCTCGGATCGGATCTGTTGCGCGAGTTCCCACTCGAGATGTTTGGCCTGCGTCGAGAGGATCTCCTGTCGCTCGCCACCGATGCGCCCGACAAGGCGGGCGCCCTTGTTGGGGCTCTGCTCGACGTGGGGCGAACGTATGACCTTCAGGTAGAACACTTCCTCCTCGCTGCACTTCGTTCCTACCAACAGACTCACCGGAACTACTTTGCCGATCTCGAGGCGGCGGCGCTCGATCTCCGCAAGACCCTGGGTTGGGGACTCGAAGAACCCTTGGATCTTCCGATGCTTCGTCGCCATCTCGAAGAGCAGTTCGGATTGGCGATAGATACTGACGCACTGTCCGAGGATCCCGACCTCTCAGGTTTTCGGTCAGTGTTTCTGGCGGGTCCTCCGGCCCGATTGTTGGTCAATGGACGACTCCTGGCGTCGCAGCAGAGGTTTGTCCTCGCTCGTGAGCTCGGCTATCGAGTCCTGAACCTACCCGAGTACGCTCCGACCTCGTCCTGGCTCCGTATCGAGTCCTTTGAACAGCTCCTCAGCAACTTCAGAGCGTCCTACTTTGCGGGTGCCCTGCTCATGCCGGAGGAACCGGCGAGGCTGGGGATTCAGCGTCTCTTCGACGCGGCGACCTGGGAACCCGCTCGGGTTCGGGATCTGCGAAGGGAGTTCGACGTCACGCCCGAGATGTTGGCCTATCGTCTCACCCAGCTCGCGCCGCGACACCTTGGTCTCGAAGAGCTCTTTTTCCTACGGTTCGCTCGACGCCGCACGACCGGCAGCTACCGACTGACCAAGGTGTTCAATCTTTCGCGGGTGCCGGTTCCCCACGGCCTGGGACGGCATGAGCACTATTGCCGCCGCTGGCCAGCGATGCGGCTGCTCGGTCAGGAGGCCACGGCGGCGTCAGCCGACGTCACCTTGCAGCGAAGTCACTTCGTTACCGAGGACGCAGAGTTCCTTATCCTGACCCAGTCCCGTCCCTTGGCCCTCAGTGACGACGCGGAGTCCGCAGTGTCGGTGGGCTTTCTGGTCGACCGGTCGTTGCGCTCTCGAGTGAAGTACCTCGAAGACGCCAGCATCCCTAGATTCGAGGTGGGTCTAACCTGTGAACGGTGTCCGCTTTCAGAAAGCGACTGCTCGGAGCGGGTTGCTGAGCCGACGCTGCTGCGCGCGAGGCTCCTTCGAGAAAGGCAGGAACAAGCGTTGATCCGCCTCGGTGTAGTTTAGGGTTGCTGGTCGGTTTTGGCTTTCTGGCGTCAGCGAAATTTCGCTTGACACGAAGTTTCTCTCATGAGAGAGTGTCGCCATGCCGCAATCAGCCAAGCCATCTCTCGCCCTCGGCGAGGCCATCGCTCCGCCTTCCGGGGTAGAGCTCCCGGCGCTCTTTCGAACCGAAGCTGCATCTCGGGTTCTCGATGTCGAGACCCTCGGACGGTTGGAGCGCCTACACCGAAAGCTGGAACCCATTCGACGGGAGCTTCTCTTCTGTCGGACGGAGCGACAGCGGCATTGGGATCAAGGTGGGTTGCCCGCTGCTCCCTCTGATGCCGAGGCACGGGCGGGTCGAGATTCTGAGTGGCAGATCGCGCCTCTGCCGCCAGACCTCCTGAGACGTCGGGTGGAGATCACCGGGCCCGTCGACGACGCCAAGATGGTTCTCAACATGCTCTCGGAGGGCGCCGATGGTCTGATGGCCGACGCGGCGATGCTCGATTTCGAGGACTCCATGCGACCGACCTGGGCCAACGTTCTGCGCGGACACGAGAACCTTCTGGCCGCGGTGGAGGGCACTCTCGAGTATCGACGACCGGCCACCACCTCTCGGCCGGCCAAGACCTACCGACTCGACTCCTCTCGAACTCCTACCTTGATGGTGCGATGTCGCGGACTTCATCTGGATGAGCCGCACGTTCTCGTCGATGGTCAGCCCCTCTCGGCGGGGCTCTTCGACATGGCCCTGGCCTTCCTGCGGTGTGGGCGAACGCTCGTCGCCCAGGGACGCACCCCAGCCTTCTACGTTCCCAAAATAGAGAGCCACCAGGAAGCCGGCTGGTGGTCTAGCCTCTTTCGTGAGCTGGAGGTAATGGAGGGATTGCCGACCGGTACCTTGCGGGCCACCTTCTTGATCGAGACCCTACCCGCAGCAATGCAGATGGAAGAGATCCTCTATCGGGTTCGGCTCCATGCCGCAGGACTGAATGTCGGCCGCTGGGACAAGATCTTCTCGGACATCAGGGTACTCATGGAGCACCCTGATCGGGTCCTGGGAGACCGTGCCACGTTGACGATGGACCGTCGTTGGATGCATGGCTATGCCCAGCGACTGATCAACGTTTGTCATCGGCGCGGTGCCTTCGCCATGGGGGGGATGTCGGCGTTGACTCCCGGACAATCGGGGCAGAAGCGCGAGGCGCAGAGAGCGGGAGTGCTGGCCGACAAGCAGTCCGAAGCGGCGCTGGGCCATGATGGTTGCTGGGTCAGTCATCCCTACTTCATCGGGACTGCCTTGGCCGCCTTCTCCGACGACCATCAGTTGGACCGGATACCTGAGGCGCCTCCGTTGGATGTCCTGCTGCCAGAGGGAGGAGGACCGTACACCCTCGAGGGCCTGCGGGAGAATGTTCGCGTCGGCATCGCCTACCTCGAAGGTTGGGAACGCGGCCGGGGCTGCGTTGCCTGGGATGATCGGATGGAAGACCTCGCGACGCTCGAGATATCCAGAGTTCAAACCCTGCAGTGGCTACGGCATGCCGTCACCCTGCAAGATGGCCGGACCGTCGATCGCTCGCTGGTCGAGGAGGTCTTTGCGAAGGAGACGGAGTCGATCCTCGACCCACTCGTGGCAACGGGTGCTTCGAGCCATGCCATCAAGCGTTTTCGTCGGGCCGCCGCCACCGCCGTCGCCCTCTACACCGAGACACCCCCGAGACCCTTTCTGTCGCTCCTCGAGGACGGAAGGGTAGAGATCGAACCTGTTTCCTGGGGGGCAGTCTCCCGCAACATTCACTTGGACCACGAGGAGAGGACATGACGAACAGGACAAACATCGAATCACCCAACTGCGACGGAGCCATCGAGAGCGGGACTGGCGACCGTTGGGCTGGAGTCCAACGTCCATACAGCGCACAGGATGTCTCCCGTCTGTCGAACTCATTCGAGATCGAACACAGCCTGGCGCGGCGTGGTGCCGAGCGTCTCTGGGCGCTTCTCCATGAGCGCAACTATGTGCCCGCTCTCGGCGCTCTGACCGGCAATCAAGCGATGCAACAAGTCAAAGCCGGACTCGAGGCGATCTACCTTTCGGGTTGGCAGGTGGCGGCAGACGCCAACCTTGCCGGACAGATGTACCCCGACCAGAGTCTCTACCCGGCCAACTCGGTTCCGGAGGTGGTTCGAAGGATTAACCGTACACTGATGCGTGCGGACCAGATCGACCGCGCCGAGGGGAGCCATGACGATACCTACTGGATGGCGCCGATCGTCGCTGATGCGGAAGCGGGATTCGGTGGCGCTCTGCACGCTTTTGAGCTCACCAAGGCGTTGATCGAGGCGGGAGCGGCTGGAATCCACTTCGAGGATCAGCTCGCCGCCGAGAAGAAGTGTGGACACCTTGGGGGCAAAGTGCTGGTACCAACACAGCAGTTCATCGCGACCCTGACGGCTGCTCGCCTGGCGGCGGATGTCTCCGGGGTTCCGACCGTTCTGATCGCCCGCACCGATGCGGACAGTGCACGACTGATGACCTCCGACATCGATCCCCGCGATCGTCCCTTCCTGACCGGAGAGCGCACTCCGGAGGGTTTCTTCAGAACCACGGGAGGAATGGAGGTCGCGATTGCTCGCGGCCTGGCCTACGCTCCTTATGCTGACCTCTTGTGGTGCGAAACCTCCAGACCAGACCTCGAGCAGGCGCGGCGCTTTGCCGAGGCGATCCACGATCGGTTTCCTGGCAAGCTCCTCGCTTACAATTGCTCCCCGTCGTTCAACTGGAGAAGCAATCTGGACGAAGTCACCATCCGTCGCTTCCAACGGGAGCTGGGTGCGATGGGATACAAGTTCCAGTTTGTGACCTTGGCCGGCTTCCACGCCCTCAATTTCGGCATGTTCAGCCTCGCCCACGAGTATCGACGCCGTGGAATGGAAGCCTACTCTGATCTCCAGGAATCGGAGTTTGCGGCCGAGAGCCTCGGGTATACCGCAACGCGGCATCAACGTGAGGTCGGTACGGGTTACTTCGACCAGGTGCGACAGGTGATCAACGGAGGCGAAGCCACCACTACGGCGATGGCGGAGTCGACCGAGACGGCTCAGTTCTCGGTCTAGGCCGTCGAAGTCCTCACGAGAGGCGCGAACACACCACGGCTCGAGTGAGGGTCCCGTTTCTTTGTCGGTAGCCTCCGTGTACGATTGCCGGATGAGCGAGAACCAAGACTTCGCATCAATGCTGGCTGCTTTCGATCAGGAGCAGGCCGAGGTGCGTCGACCGGCGCCCAAGGTCGGCGCCAAGATTTCGGGTACCGTTCTGTCTATCGGAGCTGAGGTGGCCTTTGTCGACATCGGCGATAAGGCGGAGGGTGTCCTACCCGTCGACGAGATGTGCGACGCCGAAGGAGACCTCGCCTACGCGGTGGGGGATTCGATCGAAGCGTTGGTCAGCGGACAGGACCCGGCGGGTGCCTGGCTTCTCCGCTTGCGGCCGGGACGGGGAGAAACTCTGCCTGAGGAGATTCGGGCGGCTCAGGAGCACGGTCTCCCGGTCGAAGGGATGGTAACGGGCGTCAACAAGGGCGGTGCCGAGGTGCAAGTTGCCGGCATGCGTGCCTTCTGTCCGATCTCTCAGCTGGATTCCCGCTACGTCGAAGACCCGGCGGTCTTCGTCGGGCAGCGCCTGCGGTTTCGGGTCACCAAGTTCGAGGCGGGCGGACAGGGTCGTTCGGCCAATCTCGTCCTTTCGCGTCGAGCGCTCCTCGAGGAGGAGGCAGCCAAGCTGGCGGAGGAGACTCGCAAGACCCTGAAGGCAGGGGTCGTAGTCCGCGGAACCATCACCTCGATCGCTTCGTTCGGCGCTTTTGTCGACCTCGGTGGCATCGATGGACTGCTCCACGTCAGCGAAATGAGCTACCAGCGGGTGGAGGATCCGAAGGAGCTCTTCACCGTGGGGCAGGAGGTTGAGGTTCAGGTCGTCAAGATCGAACGCCGTGAGGCGGGGGACGAGGAGCGCATCTCCCTATCTCTGAAGGCCCTCAAACCCGACCCCTGGTCCACTGCGGCCGAACTATTTCGCGTGGGATCAGCCGTGAGTGGGACCGTGGTGAAGCTCGAGCCCTTCGGCGCCTTTATCGAGGTCGCGCCGGGAATTCAGGGCCTCGCTCATGTCAGCGAACTGGGACAGTCGCAGAGGGTTCACCACGCACGGGACGTACTGTCGGTAGGTCAACGGGTCGAAGCCAAAGTGCTCGATATCGACCTCGAGCGCAAGCGTCTTTCGCTCTCCCTCGGTGCCCTACGGGCCGACGCGGCGGCCGCAGCGGAGGCTGCCGACAAGCAAGCCTTCGAACAGCGGCAAGAGGGAAGTGGCGGATTCGGCTCCTTGGCTGACTTCTTCCCCGACAACAAGTCCTAGGGAGCGAAGCTCCGCTAGCGACTCGAACTAGGTGTCCTCGGGAACTAGGTGTCCTCGGGCTTCTTCTCGGTGATGAATCGAACCTCGGTCGTCTCCCGGGAGACTTCGAACAGTCCGCTCAAGATCTCGTGATCCTCGGGGGCGATGTCGAGAAACTCGATGCCGACGTCGAACTCCCCGTTGGGAAGTGGAGTTTGGTACACCACCCGACCCTTGGCGCTGAAGGCCCGGGGACGCACCGAGATCATCAACTCGACCACTCCGCCGATGCCGAGGGGGTGGCTCGAGGAAATGCCGCAGCCGCCCAGCCCGACCGTATGGGTCTTGACGAAGCGATCCAATCGCTCTCCCTCGACGGCAGTCACCAAGACGGTGTGTCTGGACGCGATCCTCGGGTAGCGGCGGGGTCGACTGTTCATCGAAATCCTCGTGGAGTTTGCTTGATCGTTCATCGTACCATCGGCTGGCCTGGTCCGTCAGACCCACTGCAGCCCACTTCTGCCACAGACTCCTACGGAGTACGTACTTCGTCCCCCTCGAAGGTCAGCCGAGGATCACTTAGCTCCAAGAGATCGCCGAGTTCGTAGACGTTCTGATAGCCATAGGTCCACAAGGTGATGAAGGTCGGGATGTTCAGAGCGGCCGCGGGCGCTTTCGTCGCGAAGGGTGCTCGTCCATCGGAGAAGTTGTTGTTGCAGTAGATCAGGACCGTCTTCGAGGGGTCGCCGATGACCCGGCGCAGACTCTGTTCGGTGAGGTCTGAGAGGTTCAGGTGCACGGCACCCGCAAGGTGCATCGAGGCGTAGGCGGGGCCGCTGCGGGTGTCGATGAGGATCGTGTCGGGCTCTTGGGCGAGTTCTAGGAAAGCCTCCACCGGCAGTAAGCGGGCCTCTCTCACCGATTGAACCTCGGCCGAGACTTCGAGAAACGACTGGAAATCGATGGTCTTGGCGGTGGTCTCCGCCGAGGCGAATGAAGTGACCAAGAACGAAGTAAGGAAGAGGATCGAGAGCAGAGATTGGCGATGCGGGTTTGACATGGTTAGGCCTCCTTGCCTAGAGAGATGCAAGGCGCGAGCCACTTTTCTTGTCGGAGACCGAATCGAATGCACCGATCCACCGTCCACCGTGGACCGGTGGAGGACAAGCTCCCCCGACCCAGGCCTAGCGAATCGCGCCGGGGGCGCCGGTTTCGATCGGCGGGTCGGGTATCACAAGGGGCAGGGGAGGAGCCGCCTCGAGGGCTTCGAGGAGGAGTCGCACTCCGGCCTCTAGCGAAGGATCTTCGCCGGCCGCCACCTGATCGGGACGGTCCAGGACCTCGACGTCCGGAGCGACGCCCTCATTCTCGACCGCCCATTCGCCCGCAGGATTGAGGAACCGGAACCGAGGTACGAGGACGGCACCGCCATCCATCAGGTCGGGGTTGCCCGAGATTCCGATCAAGCCGCCCCATGTTCTGGTGCCGACTAGCTTGCCGAGGCCTTGCTGGCGGAAGTAGTACGGGAAAGCGTCTCCACCGGAGGAGCTATAGCCGTTGATGAGGACCGCTTTCGGCCCCTGGTGGGAGAAACCGGGAGTGGGAAAGGGAGCCGAGTTGCGCTGGGCCCAATAAGAAAGCAGGGGGCGCTGCAGGAGTTCGATCATCTGGAACGGGATGAAGCCTCCGCCGTTATAGCGCGCGTCGAGAAGGAGGGCATCCTTGTTGGACTGACCGTAGAAGCCCTTGAACATCTCCCGGTTGCCCTCGATGGCGGTGTTGGGAAGGTGGATGTAGCCGATGCGACCGCCGGAGAGATCGTTGACCCGCTGGCGTCGCGAAGCGACCCAGTCGAGGTATCGGAGGTTCGTTTCGCTGGCCACCGGTCGCACCTGCTCTAGCCGTTTCGCGCTAGACCCCGCAGACTGGACCTGAAGGGTGACGACCTGTCCGGCCCGGTTCTCGAGGAGGCGATAGAAGTTATCAACCCCGAGGGTGGAGACACCGTCGACCGCCAGGATCAGATCTCCCACGGCGACTCTCACTCCGGGCTCGGTGAGGGGCGACCGAAGGTCGGCATGCCAGTTCTCGCCGGGGAAGATGTGGTCGATGCGGAAGGCGCCCGAGGTTGAGTCCCTCGTGATCTCCGCGCCGAGAAGACCATTGTCGCGACGCTCGATGCTTGCATCCGGGGAGCTCTGAACATAGGAGTGTCCCGCATTGAGTTCACCGATCAACTCGCCGAAGATGTAGTCGAGGTCACCCCGATGCCGCACGTGGGCGACGAGGGGTTCGTACTTCTCGCGTATCGACAGCCAGTCGAGGCCGTGCATAGCGGGGTCGTAGAACCAGTCACGAGCAATGCGCCAAACGTCGACAAACTCCTGCGCCCACTCCGCCCGAGGCTCGATCCGTGTCTCGAGACCGTCGAGATTGATGGCGTCCGTAGCGAGGCTCTGTCCGGCGACGAGGTCGATCACCGACACCGTGTCGCCCTTCACCACCACTGCCTTGGTGCCGTTCGCAGAGATCTCATAGCCCCCGGCATCGGGCAGGACCGTGACCTCCTGTCGGCTCTCGAAGTCGTAGGTGCGCAAGGACGTCATGCCCTCGGCGGTCTTGAGGAAAGCGACGCCATTGGCGAGTCCCTCGAGCGAACGGTAGCTCCCCGACCCACCCGGAAGAGCCAGGATTCGCCGTTCGAAGCCTTCAACGTCGATCCGTACCGTAGGGATTGCGTCCGAGTTCCCCTCCACGGATGAGGGAACCGAGGTTGGAGCTGCAGAGGAGGTGGCGGTCACCTCGGGCGGACTGGACTCGGCCGGCTCCTCGTCACTCTCCGGTCGCAGGGGTGCTTCGCCGTCGGCCGAGAGTATCGCGACGTAGACGCGGGTGGGGTCGGTGTAGAGGAAGTCGAACTCGAAGTCGCTCTGAGTGAGGTTGAAGTCTCGGTTGGAGGTGAAGTACAGGTAGCGCCCCTGACGACCCCAGGCGGGATCGCCTTCCTGGGTTTCATCGGAGGTGAGCCGAGCGGTGTTCCCTTGGGTGACATTCCAGACCCACAGGCTCTGCAGTCGAGTGGACCCGGTCTTGAGGTAGACCAACCACTCGCTGTCAGGAGACCAGCGGTAGGTGGTGGGATCGGTAAATGGATCACGATCGATCTCGGTGATCTCGCCGCTTGCTATCTCGAGGACGCGGAGGCGGGCGGTGCGGTCGGCGAAGGCGAGTCTCTTACCATCGGGAGACCACTCGACGGCGTAGCTCCAGGTGGGGTTCTCGGCACCATCCCGAGTGATTTGTCGCGGACTCCCGTTGCCGTCGGCGCTACGCAGCCACAGCTCGTATTCTCCCGTCTGATCACTCCAGTAGGCGATCCATCGGCCGTCGGGAGACCATGCCGGATCTCTCTCGCGAACTCCAGGGGTGCGGGTCAGGTTGCGGATCTCACCTTTCTTGGCCGGGGCGGAGAAGATCTCGCCGCGGGCTTCGATGGCGACCCGACTGCCGGTCGGAGAGATCGACGCCGAAGCGAGGTTGCCGACGACGTTGCGCCACTGCGGAAGAGCGGAGCCAAAATCGGCTGCGGCCCTGATGGGGATGCGGCGAGTCTCTCCCGACGACGGTTCGAAGCGCCAGATCCAGCCCCCCGCTTCGTAGACGATGGCATCGCGCCCCGCCGAGGGCCAGAGCACATCCCACGTTTGGTGAAACGTGACCTGGGTGGGCTCGGTGGCGCCGGGTCCGAGCGACCAGAGGTTGAGAGTTCCGCTGCGGTCGGAGGTGAAGTAGAGGGTGTCGGCAACCCACAGCGGCTGGTTGTCCGTTCCGATGAAGGAGGTCTTTCGTTCGGCCTTCTTCGACCCGATATCCCAGACCCAAACATCCTGGGCTCGCCCCCCTCGGTATCGCTTCCAGGTCCGATACTCACGGCTGATCGGGGTGTAGACGAACTGGGTGCCGTCGGGAGAGAGCATGCCACCGCCGCTCTCGGGGGGGCCGAGGGGTGTTTCCATACCGCCACTCGCATCGATCGTGAACGGACGGGTCATCCGCGGTCCCCAGGGGAGGCGATTGCCGAGGAACACGATCCGCTGACCGTCGGGAGTCCAGTCGAGCACGCGGTAGTCCCAGCCACCACGTGGTGGCATCGGCCCCACGTCGTTGTACCAGGTCAGCTGGCGCAGGTCGCCACCCGCGATGGGCAGAGTGTAGAGCTGGCGATTGCCACCGTACTCGGCCGAGAAGGCCACGGTCTTTCCGTCAGGGGACAGCTTGGGGAAGATCTCGAGGCCGGCGTCGGAGGTCAGGCGACGGGCTTCGCCTCCGTTCCGGTCGACCACCCAGATGTCGCCACCGTAGACGAAGGACACGGTGTCGCCCTCGATATCGGGCATACGGAGGAGTCGAGTCAATCCCTCGGGAGCCGAGGTGGCGTCGGGATCGGTTTGAGCCCAGGATGCGGCGGGCAGAGCGCCGACGAGAAAAATGGAGGCCAGAAGGAGCCTCGAGACGGTGATTGCAAGCATGGGACTTCTCCGTAGGGTTCCGGGAGATCTGGGAGGAGACCCTGCCAGGTCCTAGAGCCACTGGGATCGCGCATCGTCGCGTTGATGGTGTGGAACAGCACGTCGGAATGACCCGCCGGGCCGAGGTCTGACTCTACCGTATCCTCGTTGATCAACCTCGCTGTCTACGGAGGGCAGCCCACGGTAGTCTGGCCTTCGAGTCGCTGCCGGAGGGCAGGGAGGACGGGCCGATCGGCGGGCGCCCACGCGAGGGAGTCGATGTCGCTAGCCTCGATCCAACGCGAAGCCGAGTGCTCGGCCAACTCCAAGGAACCTCCCGTCACCGAGGCGACATAGATGTCCAGGGTCACGATTCCTACGACGCCACGACCGAGGTAGTCGCCAACCTCGATTCGTAGCGAGAGTTCTTCGGCGATCTCGCGCGCGAGGGCGAAGCGTGGATCTTCGCCGGCCTCGACCTTGCCGCCGGGAAACTCCCACGCCAGCGGCAAAGACATGGCGGGTCCCCGTTGCGCGACGAGGCATCGTCCGTCGGCGAGGATGGCGGCGCCGACCACGTGCAGTCGAGTTTGAGGAGGAGGTGGCTTCAAAGTTGGCATCGGAGACCCCAGACTCTACCTTGGGCGGCCGGTTGCAGGCTCCCATGGAAGAGGAGTCTGGGGAGCTTCCGCGTGAGAACCGCTTCACAGATGGGATGCGGTCGTCTGGAGTAGGGTTCGATGATGAATGCAGGGATAGAGGGACGAAGGCATTCCCAGGTATGCGGCTCTCTGGTCGGAACTTTGATGTTGTTCGGGCTGGCTCCTGGAGCTGAAGCGCAGCGCTCCTGTCCACCACTCCCGGCTCCTTCGGGCCCGACGATCGAGGTGATGCCGAACCAGGCGGACCAACTGCGGAGTGTGGTGGCAGGGGCGGCGACCGGTACGACCATTCTGCTCCACGACGGCTACTACGCGATGGATCAGGGGGACGCTACCTCCCGACTGATCTTCACAGTCGATGGGGTGACCCTGAGGTCGCTCTCCGGGAACCGGGGAGCGGTGGTCCTCGACGGCGCCTACGCCACCGACGAGCTGGTCTCGATCCAGGCCTCTGATGTTGTCATCGCTTCGATCACGCTAACCCGTGCTTACAACCATCCCATCCACATCTCAGGCGGGTCCGGTCCGATCGATGGCGTCGTACTCCACGACTTGCATGTCGTCGATGCGGGCGAGCAGGCGATCAAAATCAACCCGGTAGGCGAGGGCTGGGTCGACGACGGGGTCGTAGAGTGCAGTTTCATCGAATTGACGGATGCCGGACGGCCGCACATTCGCAACAACTGTTACACCGGAGGGGTTGATGCCCATGCGGCTCAGGGTTGGTGGATCCGGCGCAATAGCTTCCGCGGTTTCTGGTGTCCAGCTGGCCTGTCGGAGCACGCGGTGCATTTCTGGAAGGGGAGTCGAGATACGGTGGTCGAGGAGAACCTGATTCTCGACTGTGGACGGGGTATTGGGCTGGGATTGGGTCAGAGCGGTGACGGCCGGAGCTATCCCGACAATCCTTATCCCGGCGTCGGGTACCTGGGCCACATCGATGGTGTTGTTCGCAACAATTTCATCGCGGCGGCCGATGCCGGTCTCTTCGGATCCGCCGCTGGCTTCGACGCTGGGATCACTCTCGACCAGGCTCGGATGCCCCTTGTGGTCCACAACACCGTGGCCTCCACCACGGCCCCCTTCTCTTCGATCGAGTGGCGCTTCGGGAACACTCTCATCGATCTTGCCAACAACCTCGTAACCCACAACCTGAGGCCCCGCGACGGTGCTCAGGCGATCCTAACCGGGAACCTGGAGGGTGCTCCGCTCCAATACTTCGCCGATGTAGCGAGCGCAGACCTCCACCTAGTGACTGGGGATGAGATGCCGGTGGGAATGGGAAGTGCCCTCCCCGCGGGTCAGGCCGACTTCGACTTCGATGGTCATACTCGCGGAGTGCCGCGTGATGTTGGCGCCGACGAGTGGAGCGAGGCGCTGTTCGCCGACGGTTTCGAGAGTGGCGACACCACCGCTTGGTAGGCGGCAGCCGAGTCCAAGCTGCCGGTCGACCGGTCATTCCTTTCGCCCCCCAGCTGGCCCTGACGCCTTAGGCGCCGAAGCGCCTGGGGTAGAAGGGTCAGGTCGGCTCGGGGCTCAGTTCCAGGCACCGATATCACCCGACTCGAAGCCGTCGACAAAGAGGGCCGTCCCATTCCAGAAGCAGCCGTCGCCGTTGTGGATGCAGTCGATCCGGCTCGAAGGGCCGCGGATGATGTAGAGCTCGCCGATGGAATCCTCAGCCAGGCCGTAAGTGCCGTGGTAGCCGCTCGCCCAGCACTCCGAGGCGATGGCGGACGGGTTGGCGGGATCGAGGGTCGTGGTCTTCCACAGCTGACCACAGGCAGGGTCGCCGTAGATGTAGTCACCGGCTAGCGAGGGAACGAAGCTGCCTCGGTATCGGTAGCCGCCCATGATCGAGTCCCAGCCGCCGTTGTAGTGGCAGAGGACCGGGTCCCAGTGGTTGATCGAGTTGATTCCGGTCTTGCGCGGGAAGAGGCAGCTGGTGCCGGTGTCCATGGGGCAGCCCCCGGTCGCACAGGACGATTCATCATTTGCGGCGGTTTCACAGCCCTCGCGACAGACCCAGCCGAAATTGACGGGGGCCGGAGTCGACACCGCCTTGAGGTTGATCTCCTCCCACTTGTTCTGTCCGACGTCTCCGATGTACAGGTCACCGGTCGAACGGTCGAAGCTGAAGCGGAAGGGATTGCGGAGTCCAAGCGACCAGACCTCGTCGCAGCTCGCCGCTCCCTGGCCGGTGAAGGGGTTGGTAGAGGGCACGGTGTACGGACCCCCAGCGCCGACGCCACAGTTGTCGGGAGCGGTGGCCGAACCGTCGATCCCACGGACGTCGATCCGCAGCATTTTGCCCGCGAGGGTGTCGATCCGTTGGCCGTCGCCGTTGGCGCCGGCGCCATTGTCGCAACTGCTGCCGCCGTCGCCGGTCGAGATGTAGAGGAACCCGTCCGGTCCGAAGGCGAGCCAGCCACCGTTGTGGTTCGAGGCCGGATGATCGATGACGAGGAGAAGGGTCGCTGATCCGAGATTGCCGACATCGGGGTCGCCGGCCGAGCGTTCGTAGCGGGCGATGACCACATCGCCTTGTTCGCTTCCGGCTCCGGCCCGGGTGTAGAAGACGTAGATCCTGCCGTTCATTGAATAGTCGGGGTCCATGGCGAGGGCGAGAAGACCCCTCTCACCGCCGGCGAGGACTGGACCGCCGATGTCGTCACGGAGGTCGAGAAAGGGAGTCGGGAGCATGGCGCCCGCGGCGCCGTCCCAGACTAGGATGGCGCCCTCCTGGGTGGCGATCAGGTAGCGTCCCCTACCGTCGGCGGGGTCGACAAAGGCGATGGGAGTGTCCATTCCGGCCGGGAAGTCTCCGGACTCGACGAGGGGGGAGATGGTGACGGGAGCCGATGGCGTGCAGGTGGCACTGCAGTTGTCGGTGTAGCAACTCGTCTCCGCGAGACCGGGGGAGGCGATTCCCGAAGTCCCGGCGAGGAAGGCGACGAGGGCGAGAACGTGGGGACGAAGGATGTGAGAGTAGAGCTGCTTGCTGACCATGTCGATGAGACTCCTCGAAGTTGTCTTTGGAGGAGCGAGCCTAGCATCCAGCCAGGTCGATGGGACCAGACATGCAGACCCTTCGGAAGTCAGGTTAGTCTCACGAGGCTTGCCGGGCGACCTCTCTCACGGTCGGAAGTGCTTCCTCGGTCGCCGCTTCCGGACGATGTCCCACGACGACGAGCGAGACGTCGTCGAGGGGATCTTCGTCGCCGAGAAAGCGCGAATGATCGTCGACGATCCGGCGATGAATTTCGCTGGGACTGCCCCCGGGGGCCATGAGGGTCCGTAATCGTTCGAAACCAAAGGACTCACCGGAACTGCGCACCGACTCCGGGAAACCGTCGCTGTAGAGCAGCAGCATGTCGCCACGGTTTAGGCGGGCGGACTCCGTCGCCCAGGATTCCTGCGGGCGGAGGCCGAGAGGGAGCGAGCCGGTTCCGAGTTCCTCGATGCGACCGCCTGTCCTTCTGAGCAGAGGAAAGGGGTGCCCGGCACAGATGTAGTCGAGGTGACCAGTCGTCGGTTCGAGAAGCCCGTAGAACAGAGTCATGAAGGCGCGGGAACCACCGGTGCCACAGAGGGCCCGGTTGAGGAGCCCAACGACCTTGGAGGGTTCAGGGTCGCCATCGATGGCCAGCTTGAGGGTAGAGCTGGCGATGACCATCAACAGGCCGGCGGCGATGCCGTGACCACTGGCGTCGCCGGCGATCAGGACCAGGCGTCCGTCCGAGGTGGGGATGAAGTCGTAGTAGTCGCCTCCGATCGCCTGCGCGGTGGTGTAGGAGTGGGCGAAGGCGTATCCCGGGGTCGGTGGCGCTTCGTGCGGCAGGATCTCACGCTGCAACTGACGGGCGATCTCCAGTTCGTCTCGGATCTTGACCCGATCCACCAGTTCGAGAGCGAGCAGGAAGGCCAGCCCCAGGATGGCGAGTAGGTGGAACGTGGGTTGAGAGTCGATACTCGGAAACCCGGGTAGCAAGTTGATCGTCCACTCGAAAAGGCCCAAGAAGGTGAAGATCATCGTGGTGCAAAAAAGCACCCTTCGCGCCGGTCCCAGGTGGAAGGACATGCCTAAGAAGAGGCGCTTGATGCGCGCTAGAGCGCCGTGTTTCAGGGTGGGATCCTGATCCCGAGTCAGGACGCTATAGGCTTGCGCCGCGTCGCGAGAGAATAGACGCGTGAGATCCTGCGACTGCAGGTCGCCGGCGTAGTCACGGAGGATCTGACGGGTTTTATGCGCACGTTTTCCCACGTGCCTTGTACGGACGGCGGAGAAGATTGTTCCGGCGTGGGATTCTGACCCTGGCAGATCAGTTCTGAGAGTGCAGCTTTCTCGATCCACCACGGAGTTGGTCGACGATACCCACCAGCACCATGCCAAAGAGGGTTCCTGCGGCAAAGATCGTGACGATGTCGACACTGCGAAGCTGGTGGATAGACTCCGAGCCGAGCATGCGGCTGACGGAGATGCCGAAGAGGACGATGAGCAAGGCAATGAGTTTGCGGTTCAAGAGAGGGTCTCCTTAGGGTTGAATTGGGGCGCCGGTAAGTGCGAAGTGGACGATGTTGATCAGGACTCCGGCGGCAAAACCGCCGACATTGAAGGCCACGTGTGCCGCCAGTGGGGGCAGGAGGCTTTTGGTGTTTTCCCGTAGCTGAGCGGTCAGCAAGCCGAGTAGGGTTGTGGTGCCCACGATGATGAGGACGGTCATCCAGTCCGCCCCGGCCGCGATCAGGCTCAGATGCATCGATCCAAAGAAGAGCCCGCTGAGCGCGATCCGTCGTCCCGGCGTGGTGGCGGGGTCGAGCGACGACTGGAGCCAGCCGCGAACGAACAGCTCCTCGACAAGACTCGAGTAGAGCCAGATCGAGAGGATCAAGCCCAGGAAGCCGAAGTTCCTAAGGTTGGGCATTCCTTGAGCCGGCGTGGAGAGGATCAACGCGGTGGCGGTGGCGCCGAGCAAGGCTCCGATCCCGAGGCACCGAATCCAGCCCGTTGGAGCCTTGGGGCGAGCGAAACCGAAGTCGCCCGCGGACCGAGGACTCCAGTGAATCGCAACTAAGACGAAGGCCAGGAGTGCCGTCTTGACTACGAAATGCGGAGCGGTCGGATGCTCGTCGAGAAACCCCTGGGCCGAGGTCATTTCGAGGAGCCTTGGGAGGAGCACGGCGGCGACGAAGGCTGAATAGCCAACAGCTAGGGTTCGTAGGTTCAATCGCTGAGGCCTCGCGAGGTGGAGAAGCGTTGGTGGAGCTCGAGCTGACCAGGAACCGCGCCATCGACGAAGAAGGCGTGACGAGCGAGGGCGCGACGGATGGGGGATTCAGCGGGCAGCTCGACCACTGAGCTGCGAATGCGATGGACCGTCTGCTCAGAGAGTCGGCCGGAGTGGATCAGGCAGGCGAGATAGAGGCTGCGACTCCACAACGCCTGGTGGATACGGTCGAGGTTGGAACTGAGGAGGGCGAGGAGAACCTCCCGCCCGTCGACCACAAGGTTCAGCTGTTCGGAGCCCCAGTGCTCGATGGAGGTCTCTCCGGTGCTGGCGAGGACGATGTCGCAACCGGGCACTTCGGTCTGTCGATAGAGCTGAATCCTCACATCGACTCCCCGGTCGGCGGCGCGGATTGCGGCTCCGCGGATACGCTCCAGACAGGCTGGAAAAACATCGAGGATGGCGACCATCGTGGCCGAGTCGAGCATCCGTTCGCAACGCTCGAAGAGCGCATCGACGTCCTCGACCCGGTAGATGCGCTCGTCGATCGCTTGTACCTCGATGTCGGCAAGAGCGACTTCGGCGGCTCGGGTCCTGAGGTCGAGGGAGCGCCTCGCTGCGGCGAAGAACACCTCCGGACTGACGGCACGACAGAGTCTCGGTTCACCCTCTTCGACGAGGACCGCGCCTTGCCGGGCGAGTGACTCGACCGCCTTGTAGACGTTGGCGGTCGCTTTGCCGAGTGCGCGTCCAACCGCATAGGCGGTGAGGGGTGGTCCACCGAGGAGATGCACATACACCTCGGCCTCGAGTTGGTTGAGACCGAGGTCGAGAAGTGAGGCTAGCGCTCGTTTGTCGGTTGTCACCTATTCATAGTATGCAAAAATACTATGGGTGTCTAGGGGGTCTCTTGGAGGCTTTCCAACGGTTTAGATCGGCTCCGCCTGCGGAGGTCTCGGACTGCCTGATGCCAGGTGGGAAACTCGAACCCAAAACCGGCTTCTAGGAGTCGCCCAGGAACGACTCGGCGGCTCTTGAGCAGGAGTTCCGTCTCGGTTCGGAGGAAGAAGGCGCCGATCTCGAGCATCCAGCGCTTGGCCGGCAACCCGATGGGGCAGCCCCATGCGTCGCGGAGGGTCCTCATGAACTCAGCGTTGGGAATGGGGTTGGGCGCGGCCACGTTGATCGCGCCGACAAAGTCTTCGTCGATCAGTCGCTCGATGGCATGAATGAAGTCTGCTTCATGAATCCAGGAGATGTACTGCTTTCCGCTCCCGGCGGTGCCGCCGAGTCCGAGTCGGGTGAGTCGTACCAGGGTGTCGAAGATGCCCCCGCGGTCCGGACTCATGATCATGGCGGAGCGGAGCAGCACGGTTCGGGTAGTGGGAAGAACGAAGCGATTAGCGGTGGCCTCCCAGGCCTTGGCGACATCGATGCTGAAGCTCCAGGAGGAGGGCGGCGGCTCGGCCGTCTCCTTGTCGTGCTCGTCCCCGCCAATCAAGCCGGTCGCCTCGTCGTTGGAAGCGTCGAACCGGTGGGCGTAGAGGGTCGCGGTGCTAGCTTGCAGCCAGACTGGAGGAGGGTTGTTGGCCCGTTGTATCGACTCCCCTACGATCTGGGTAGAGCGCACCCTAGAGTCCATGATTGCGCGCCGATTGGCCGCCGTATAGCGGCAATCCACGCTGCGGCCGGCGAGGTTGATGACGACGTCGGCGCCGTCGATCTCATTGAACCAAGGGCCAGCGGTCGCGCCATCCCACGACCGGCTGATCCATGGGGTGTTCTGCGGCTTGCGCGATAGAACCACGACTTCGTGCCCCTTGGCGTGGAAGTCGCGAGCCAGGAGGGTTCCGACCTGACCGCTTCCGCCGGGAATGACGATCTTCATGGAGCCTCCTCACCAAGAGCTTCACCAAGGTGATCGGGCGTCGCTAGTCGGCGTAGTTCCGTCGTCAGGACCACGGCGCTCTTGACGAGGGGCCGCAGGAGCGGCATCGAAGCGAGCCCGATGACTCGAACCACGAGTTCGGTCGTTCGGTCGATTAGTCGATAGGTACGAACACACTCCGTAGACCGATCATGAACCCAGAAGAGGATGATCCCCATCAGGTAGAGCCAGAGGAGCCCGGGAAGTTCCTGGGCAAGGGTCGGCGTGACCTTGGCGTCGGAGCCTTCGACCACTCGTTGCAGCAACTCGGTTGCCTGTCGTCGTACGGGGAGAGACTCTTCGCTGAAGGGGCTGAGTGGGCTGTCCGGGTCCGAGGCGGTGCGAAAGAGCTGCCCGGCGAACCGATGGTAGGGCGCCGACGTGTCGATCTTGCTGCGTAGGACGAGAAGCAGGCGCGCTTCGAGGTCCCTTTCCGACCCGAGCCGCCCGGAGCAGTCCTGGAGGTGCTCATCGTGGGATCTCTGATAGTAGGCCTGGATCAGGTGCTCCTTGGATCGGAAATAGTAGTAGGCACTACCGAGGGAGACACCTGCCTCTTCAGCGACGGCGCGCATCGTCGTCCCGTCGTAACCGCGCTCCCGAAAGAGGCGCAGTGCGGTCTCGAGAATCTGATTCCGAGTGTTCTCGCCCTTGCGAGTCGGAGCCTTCGAGGGCGCCCTCGCCGGCGTAGCTTCGACATCAGAGGGGCTCAAGAACTGACCGTCGGCATACTGGTGGTTGATCGGTGTCTCCTTGTTTTGAACGCGTTCAATATTGGGATTCTAGAGATCCTCGAGACTCTCGTCAAGTACGGGGGACCGAGCCGCGTCGGTCTTGTCTACAACTCGTAGAGGATGGCGCAGCCGCAGGGCGTTCCTCTTTCGCCACGATCGGCTAGTTCGCAGGACTTTGGAGACGGCAGTGGGGCCTGCTATAAACGGGCTTCCGAACATTGATGACCTCGAGCGGGGCCATCAATCAGCACTCAGTCTCTCATCCAGTGTGATCCGTTTTCTCTAAGCGATAGGTGGTTTGAACATGAAGTATCCAGGTAGTTTCTCTTCTGGAGTCTGCTCCATTCTGGTGGCCGCCACCCTGGGTGGCTGTGGCGAGACTCCCCCGGCCCCACCGGAGGTCGAGATCGTGACCGCCGACACCCTCGAGGCGAAGGCGCGGAGGATCCATCAGAACGTCCTCACTCTCGATACCCACAACGACATCAACGTCAAGAATTTCACTCCTGAACGCAACTACACGATGGAGCTGAAGAGTCAGGTCAACCTCCCCAAGATGCGCCAGGGTGGTCTCGATGTCAGCTGGATGATCGTCTACACAGACCAGAAGGAGCTCGATGAGGCTGGCTATGCCACCGCCTACGCCGAGGCTATGGAGAAATTTGAAGCGATCCATCGCCTCACCGAAGAGATTGCTCCCGACCAGATCGAACTCGCTCTCACTTCGGCCGACGCTCGACGGATCCACGAGTCGGGGAAACTGGTAGCGATGATCGGCATCGAGAACGGTTATCCGGTGGGACTCGATCTAGACAACGTGAGGCGATTTGCCGATCTCGGCGGGCGCTACATGTCGCTCTCGCACAACGGTCATAGTCAGCTCAGCGACTCCAATACCGGTGAGAAGGACGGCGTTTGGCTACACAATGGCCTCAGCGACCTAGGGCGGCAAGCAGTGGCCGAGATGAATCGCTGGGGGATCATGGTCGATGTGTCCCATCCCTCCCGCAAGGCGATGCTCGACATGCTGGAGATCACCAAGGCTCCGGTGATCGCCTCCCATTCCGCGGCGCGGGCCCTCTGTGACCATAGCCGCAATCTGGACGACGAGCAGCTTCTGCTGATCAAAGAGAATGGGGGCGTGGTACAGACGGTCGCCTTCTCGAGTTACCTCGATACCGAGAAGCATGAAGCACACAAGGCCTTGGAGGACCCAATCCTCGACGAGATTGCCGCTGAGATGGGCTTCGAACGGAAGCCGTGGCCTGAGCTACGGGGGCTCCCCAGCGAGGAGATCGAGGCCTATATCGAGAAGTTGAGGGAGGCGCGTGAGCGGGCCAAACCGCGTATTGCCGCCGAGGTCGACCCCGTGGCCCCGCCGGTGAATGTCTCCGACTTCGTCAACCATATCGACCATATCGTGGAGCTCATCGGCATCGATCACGTCGGTATCAGTTCCGATTTCGATGGCGGCGGTGGCGTTTCCGGCTGGAATGACGCGTCCGAGACGTTCAACGTTACCCTGGAGCTCGTCAAGCGGGGTTATGAAGAAGACCAGATCGCTAAACTGTGGTCAGGGAACCTACTGCGGGTCCTCGACGAGACACAGCGGATCGCAGCGGAGCTTCAGACTGCTGACCCGGGTGATTAGCTCACCGCTGAGGTAGGCTCCGCGGAGAGTGGTCGAGGGGTCTTCGCTACCTCTCTCTAGGTTCCGTAGCGTTCCTGGTTGCGGGCGCGTGCCTTGGCGGCTTCTGCCTCGCGATCTTTGGGAGGAGCGTTGGTCACCAGAGTGTCGAGGAGTTGGCGACTGATCGCGGTGACCTCCTCGACGGCTCGCTCGAAAGCCGCGGTGTTGACCTGCGAGGGCTTGTTGAAGCCACTGATCTTGCGCACGTACTGCAGGGCGGAGGCGCGGACCTCATCGTCCGTCGCCGGAGGGGCGAAGTTGTAGAGATTGCGTATGTTGCGGCACATGAAGTCACTATACCAAAGGAGCTGGCCGTGCTGGTGCGGACGCGCCGGAGCTAGTTTACGCCTGCCACTCGGCCTCGAGGGTGGCGCTGTCTTCGTCCGTCTCGACGCAGCGCACGTTGACCGCGGAGGCACCACTGAGTTGGAGGAGTTCGCCGAGATAGGCACTTATCAATGGACCGTAGTGGGGCATACCCACCGCGAAATCCAGCAGTGTCAAGGTAGCGAAGCCGGAGTCCGGCTCTAGAGAAACTTCCCAACGGCCGGAAGTGTGGAGCAAAGGCCAGTAGACGGGAAAGTGCTCGATCAACGTCTCGGGTCCATGACGGACGAACGACGCGTAGGAGGAGGCGGCGTGAGTCTTGGCAGCTTCGCGTCCGAAGTACGGCCACATCTCCTGTTCCGACCCACCTAGCACCTCGATGAGCGCCCTCATAAGACCGTTCAGATCCTCCTCCGGGTACCAGGCCGAAGGCAAGAGTCGACGCTCTAGATAGCGGTGGAGGGGCTCGGGGAGCACCGATCTCGCGATCTCGGCTTGCCCGCGCAGGGCCTTGATCGTGGGGATAAGGTTGCTCCCCTTGGTCTGGGGAGCCGTGCCGGTCATCAGGAGCATTCTGTCACGGGGACATCTCCCTGTCACGAACACACGGACCTCTTGGCGAGAGGCATGCTGGACGAACTGTCGGCAAGGCCGGTGGGCGAGTCGTTACTTGGAACAGCTATAGTCCTGACCATGGAAATTCGCAACAAGACCCATCGTCCCCTCCGGGTTCCTTTGCCCGGCGGCAAGAAGCTACACCTCAGCCCGGGAGGGACGGGGCGGGTCCCGCCTAAGGCAGACCAGCACCCGCCCCTGGCCAAGCTGATCGAGGATGGCGAGATCGAGGTTGTCGACGAGGGGCCGTCGAAGGCTCAGGGTGGCGGCTCTGGAGATCGAGGCATCAGTGGATCGCAGGGCGGAGCCCCCACTCGAGGCCTACGTCGGACCGGAGATCGCTAAGTAGCTCGGTGCCTAGTGACTCGTGAATCGACTCCTCGTTCGACCTGACGAACTCGGCGACGAGGGAGAGGTTCGCCTTCAGGGGCGACGGGCTCGCCATCTGCTCGAGGTCCTCGGCGTCGAAGTCGGACGTCGACTGAAGGCAGGGATCTTGGATGAAGGTCCGGCGATGGCGGAGGTCGTGCGGGTGGAGATCGATGCCGTGGTGGTGAGACTGCTC
>JAIOJS010000313.1 GCA_019911795.1 Thermoanaerobaculia bacterium
ACCGCGTAGGACACGGTCGACTCCTTCGCTGTCATCGACCACGAAGAGGGCGCCAAAGCTGGTGGGACCGACCACCTTGGCCGATCCCGCAATCGAGACCACCATGCCCTCGAGAGACTCGTGGTACTCGTACTCGCCGTCGGTGTCGGTCGGCGGGGTCCACGGCGTCGCGGTGATGGCGGCACCCGCTCCTCCGTCGGCGATGTCCACGGCACAGACCATGGTGACGCAGCCGTCAAAGCAGCCGGTACCGTCGAACTCGCCGAACTCTCCGACGACGCCCTGGACCGTCACCGAGTTGCCGATCGTCGGTACCGTATCGCTGATTACGAATAGGCCATCGGAGGTCGCGCTATTGCCATCCCCGGTGGGATCCTGGATGAAGAAGCCGTCGAAGAAGGTGAAGCCGGGGTAATTGCCTTCGAAGTGACCGGTAACGACTCCGGTGGTTTCGACGACCTCCGACACACTCGGGGAACTCGGACCGCTGCCTTGAATGGCGGGGATGGACATCGCGGTTGCGGCCCCGGAACAGCCAAACTCGAGGAAGTCACAGTCGTTCTGAGGCTCTAGCTTGAAATTGTCGAAACTATAGTGCTGCATCCCGCGGAGGGTGCTCACCGAGTTGCCCGCGACCGGGCGGTAGCAGTAGGCGCCGAGATCGTCGACTCTCGTGACGCCGCTGCCGTCATCGATCTGCCATTCGCCAAAGCCTAGGTTGTCGTCGGTGATGTCGACATCAGCGACCTCGACGAAGACTCCCTCGAAGGACTCGGCGCTGGCTGCCCCCGTGGCAATCATGGCCGTCGTCACCAGAGTCGGTGCGTAGGGACTGTTGCCGGTAGAGTCGATGGACACCGAAGTTGGGAAGGAGATCTCGGTGAGGCCATTGAACTCCTGAATCGTCCCTTGGACGGTGACCTCGTCCCCAACACTCGGTACGGTGGGGGGGCCGTAGACGTAGAGTCCGTTCCAGGCGCCGGCGGCGTCCGCAAAGGCGAACGATGGGGTGTTGCCTCCGTAGACTGCGTAGACGATCCCCTGCAGGCTGACGGCCTGACCGTCGCACAGCGAGGCGCCGGTCGGAGAGCCTGCGTCGACTGACGCTTGCACGTCGGCGATCGACTGGATGGGCATGGGGCAGGTGGGCGGACCGGCGAGCGCCATCGAGGCGACGAGAGTGATGCCGAGGAAGCAGATCAGGGTCTTGATATTCACTAGTATCTCCGCGTGATTGGGTTGGTCGCGAGAATACTACGACAGGGTCGCCCCTGACTATGCACTCTGCCACGACCCTGGCCCCGACAAGGCCGGCCACGGCCAGAAGTCGGCCCGGTGACAGGGTCGGCGGGGTAGTTGGCCGAGACCAGGCACCGGACTGATGTACTCTTCGAACTGTGGAAGGCTTCCTCGACTACTTCTCCAGTCGCTCGGACGACTATGAACGGTTCCGCCCGCGCTACCCAGCGGCACTCTTCGAGACCCTGGCGGCCGAGAGTCCGACCCGGTCGAGGGCGTGGGACGTGGCCTGCGGCAGTGGGCAGGCGACCGCGGCGCTCGCCGCCCAGTTCGAACAGGTCACGGGGAGCGACGCGAGTGCTGAGCAGATATCCCACGCTCTGCCGGCGGGCAATATCGAGTACAGGGTCGCTCGGGCGGAGGAGATCGGGGCGCAGGCCGAGTCGATCGATCTGGTCACGGTGGCCCAGGCGCTGCACTGGCTGGATCAGGAGCGCTTCTTCGCCGAGGTCGACCGCGTCCTGAAGCCGCAGGGGCTCCTGGCGGCATGGGGGTATCGACGCGTCTTCTCCGAGTCACCTCGCCTCGATGAACTACTGGACGACTTCGAAGAACGGCGGGTGGGTAGCTATTGGCCCCCGGAGCGAGAGATTCTGGAGAGCGCCTACCGCGGGGTGGAGTTCCCCTACCCGAGGCTCTTTACACCGGAGTTCCGGCTGCGGGCGACCTGGACCCTCGACGAATTCTTGGGATATCTCTCGACGTGGTCGTCGGTGCGCCGGTACGAGGCGAGTCTGGGAAGAGATCCGGTGGAGGAGGCCCGCAGCGAGTTCCTCGAGGCGTGGGGCGAACCTGAACGTCCCTTGCACTTCGATTGGCCCATGCCTTTGTACGTCGGACGCAAGCCCTAGAGTCCGCAAGATTCGAAGATAGGGCCGGTCCGAAGGGTCAGGGCATCGCTCGTGGTTTCGCAAGCCAGGCGTGCCGGAGCGCTTCGCGCGCTTCGACGTCCTTCATCGAGAAGTCAGCGTCGTGTCCGGAACTCGTTCCCGGCATCCATTTCCACCAGAACATACCGGCGACTAGAGGATCGGCTTGGATCTTCCTGATCGCGGTGTCGAGAAGGAGGGAGCGACGGTCGAGGGTTTCGGGGGTGGTCTCCAGGCCAGGTATCCATGGAGCGGAGGCGTTGCGGCTGGAGCGGCTGTAGCCGATCTCCGTTAGTAGAATCCGTCGGTTCCCATGCGCCGCCGAGGTCTTGCGGAGCGTTGCGAGTCGGCGATCCCAAGCCTCGGAGAGAGACTGGGCCGAGACGACCTCTCCCGCTTCGGCGAGCGGGTAGTAGGCCTGAACGCCGATGTAGTCGAGAGCATCCCAAAAGGGAATGGTGTCCACTGCATCCCAATTGGCAGCGTAGGTGAGGCGTCCCGAATAGACCCGGCGGACCTCACGGATCAAGCTTCGCCACTCGTCCTCGTGGTCGACGGTGAGATCGAGCTCGGTACCGACCGCGAAGAGGGGCAGGGAGTGGCGCTCGGCGAAGCTCGCTTGATCGAGAATGAAACGGCGATAGTCCGTAAAGAAGCGGTTCCATTCCTCCTCATCGTCGAAGGTGATCGCCCCGCGCCACGCAAAGCTTCCCCAGTAGGCGAGGTGGGGTTTCCAGAAGAGTTGTAGGTCTCTCACTCCGGCGTAGCCGACGGCGCGATCCAAGAAATCAGTCTCGGAGGTGGGATGGATCCGCAGACTGCCATCCTGCGCCACTCGGGCGTAGGGATGCACCGAGATCCAGTTCGCGCCGAGCTTTCGGATGTCATCCAGGGCCTCCTCCATGGCGAGAGTTCCCCAGATCGGCCCCCACCGCGGGCAGGACACGATGACACCGCGCAAGAACTCCGAAGATTCTGAGTCCAAACGACTTGCGACGCTCGTCTCATCCGGTGTGGCTGCTTCCACAACCGGCGGGGCGTTCCAGGAAGCTAGAAACAGGAGGAAAGCGAGGAGAAGAGCTATGAAGGAGCCTGCGGCGATAGCTTGCTTTGAAGGCGAGCGGAATACGGGTGCCCGGCCGTGCTTGTTCATTGGGTGTGTCCCTGAGAAGGATGGCATCGGCTGGGGATCTGCATTGAGATATCCTATGAGGCGCTTGCAATCCTAGCTGAGGAGATCGGATGGAGTTTAAGTTCCGCGGCCGCCGTTCGCGAGGCGGCAAATCTTCGGGGACGTTCGGGAAGGTCCTCGTGACCCTGTTCCTATCCTTGTTTCTGTTCGCGGGACTCGCCTCCCTGGTGTTCCTCACCCAGAGTTCTTGGCGTTTGGTGTCTACCTACACGTGGGCGAAGACACCGTGTGTCGTCGAAGGATCAGAGCACGTGGAGCCGGCCGATGGATCCTCGGTGGCTCGCTTTGAGGTCCGCTATCGCTACCAGATCGACGGACTCGACTATCGGTCCGATGTCTACCAGCGCAACTACCAAGGTTCGGACAGTGTGGTGGACACTCAACGTCTGGCGGCTCGCTACGAGGCCGGAACCCAGACCCACTGCTATGTGAATCCCAACGATCCCGAGGAGGCGGTCTTCCGTCGTCAGTCTCTTCTGGGGCTCTTCTGGCTGCTCTTTCCCTTCCCTTTCATCGTGCCCGGCTTGGGTGGTATCTGGTACATCTGGTGGGGTGACGGATCTGCAAAGCGAAAGTCGGGCCGAGTCTCGTCTTCGACCCCAGGGTTCGTGGACGCTCCGCGGGTAGAGTCGATTTCGGAGAAGCACGTCAGTGTCTCGCCGCTCCAGGCGAAGGGTTGCGGCGTGCTCTTCTTCGGCGTCTTCTTCCTGGCCGGAATGGCCATCTTCATCCCCTTCTTTGGGAAGCCGATGTACAAGGTCTGGACGTCGCGCGATTGGATGGAGGTTCCCTGTACGATCGACAGGAGCAGTGTCGAGTCCCACCCCGGGGACGATTCGACCACCTACAGCATCGAGGTCCTCTACTCCTACCGCCTTGGCGCCCGCTCCTACCGATCGGACCGCTACAGCTTTGCCGTCGGCTCGGACAGCAACTATTCCAGGAAACAGGAGGTCGTGAACTCCCTCCCGCCCGGGACGAGGACGGTCTGCTGGGTCAATCCCGAGGATCCGTTCGAGTCGGTTTTGTCGCGAAAGCTTGGTCTCTACTGGTTGTTCGCTTTTCTACCACTGATCTTCGTAGCCGTTGGGCTGGGCGGAATCGTCTATGTGCTCAAGAGCACCGGCAAGGTCCTAGGGAAAGGCAAGAGGGAGTTCGACCGGGGAGACCCGGTAGAACAAGCTTCGAACTACTCGAATCGGGCTCCGGATGTGTTGGGCCTGACGGGCTCGGAGGAGAGAAGGGAGGACTCGGGCCCCCCATCTATGGAGAAGGTACTCGAGCCGAGTGCTGGTCCGGTCGCGAAATTCGCGGGCATGTTCTTCATCGCTCTGTTCTGGAACGGCATCGTGAGTGTCTTTCTGTGGCAGATCATCAAGAGCTATCGCGAGGGGAACGCGGAGGGCTGTCTGACCCTGTTTATCATCCCCTTCGTGCTCGTCGGGCTGCTGCTACTGGTCTCGGTGCCCTATCAGTTCATGGCGATGTTCAACCCGACACCCAGACTGGTGCTTCGCCCAGGACGGCTGAGAACCGGTGAATCATCCACTTTGGCCTGGAGCTTCGAGGGCCGTTCCGGACGCATCAGCAGCTTGAAGATCACCCTCCAGGGTGAAGAGAGTGCTCGCTACCGCCGAGGGACCGATACCACCACGGCTACGAACGCATTCTTCGAAGAGACTCTGGTGGAGCGCTTGGATGGAGCTGGAGTGGCGATGGGCGAGGTGGTTGTTGCGGTGCCGGCCAACACCATGCCATCGTTTGATGGTGGCAACAACAAGATCATTTGGAAGATCAAGCTGGGTGGCGAGATCCGCCTATGGCCCGATGTTTCCTTCGATTTCCCCATCGACCTCGAACCCGGGGAGGATCCGTCGTGAATCGACTCAGAGTCAACTTCGTCGACGACCGCGCTTCCTTTGTTCCGGGTGAGTCGGTCTCCGGTACCGCCACC
>JAIOJS010000314.1 GCA_019911795.1 Thermoanaerobaculia bacterium
GTTTGGAAACGGGGACCTCTTCAGATTCCCTGGTAGAACAAGCGGCCGCAGCCCTCGATAGAGCCCAGGCCGCCGCAGAAGAGATCGGGCTCCTGGGCAATGCAAGCACTCTCGCCAAGGAGAAGGCCTGCTCCGGAGGCCCATTGCACCCGACCATCGAAAGCCAAACGAGAGATCAATTGCAGCAAGTGCGAGATGCGGTAGAGGATCTTAGATCGCTGGCTCAACCCACGGATCAGACCCCTATCAAGACCGAACGACGACAACGAGTCGAGTCGGCGTTGGCTACCGTGTCAACCCTGTTTGATCTTGCGAATCAGACCTTCGCCTCGATCGACACCGCCCGGAACGACAACGACACCCTACTAGGTCTCCGGGGTCGTGGATTCCAGCTTTTTGATCAAGTTCAGAACTCTCTGCAACTGGAGTCGAGCGAAAACCCAACGGCAGATCTCGGAGACTTTTTTGCGAGGGCGGCCGCCGCGCAATCAACCATTCGGTCCGCCATGGAGAACTCCGCTGGTTGCGAAGGGGATCTATGGACAGAAGTCACCGCCCTTCTTGCCCGTAGTCAACAGGCTGAGAGCCAGCTGCAACAGTTACTTGCTTTGCTGCCAGCTGCTTCAGCAAATGGCTCGTCCACCGTTTCGCCGTCAATCTCGAGTGACTTGCGATCGGCGGAGGCCTACCTGGGAGCAGCCGAACTGGTAGCTGAGAGCATCCTGAACCGAATGGCGGACGCCCGCGCTTGCGCAGCCAATCCGAGGCCTGAGTCTGAAACCAGCGGCTCAGATACGAGTTCTTGGCAGACGGGTACTCAAGAAACCGATCGAGCTGGAGCCGGGTGGACTGATGGAGAGCAAGAGCCAGAGTGCCGTACCCCTGATGCCACTCTGCAAGCGATCCGTGCCCAGCTCGATCGATTGCAGGCAGCCCTTGGCAAGTCGGATCGGTTTTCAGAGGAACGATCTGCGACGTTGGCACTGGTTGGTTTCAGCGGGGATGCTTCACTCTGTCCCATCGACAGAGGGCGACTCGCGGATGCACTGCGAAGCGTAGACCGCGCTCAGCGGCAGGCGGGCGAGGATGCGAAGGAAGCCATGGAAGCCGCCAACGCAAAGACCTCACGTAGAAGAGCGCGCCGCAGTCAGGCGTTTGCTAGCGCCGCGCAGACCCTCATCGCCTTGAGCGCGAGTCTTGGAGAACCGCACCAAACCGGGCCGCCCAGCGGAGGTGGCACCTCGTCTGGAGCTACGGACTCCCAAGGGACTTCGACCCCTTCTGGTTCGGCAACCGTGCCGGGGCCGGCCGCCTCGACCCGTGAGTGCGAGGCTTTGCAGCAGCGTTTGATGCGGGCAGTTACCAACTGGCAACAGCATTCTGTGCGCCCTCCCCAGGATCGAGACGCCGTCTGGTGTCAGCAAACTCTAGCGATGAGTCGTGACTTCGGCAGTCTCCTGGAGCAAGCCGAGCGTCAGGGTTGCTCCCAATTTCAGTCGGCGAGCGATCGAAGTACGCTACGAACCTGGCAGCAGGGCATGAGTCGGGCGACTTGTAGCGAGGGACCGTGATCCCACCCGGTACGGTTTGAGTGGAAAGTTACAACTATGGAGACCCTTGATGGTGTTTAGACTGAGAAGAAGAGAGTGGAGATCGGTGCAACGACAGATCCTTCGAAGTGGTGCGGTGCTGGCTTTGGCCCTTGCAGTTCCGGCCGCTGCCAACGCGGGGCGCCTTGGGGCGGAACAGAAAGAAGCCAACGAGTTTTTCAAGGGCAGGAGCTTCATAGCGAAGATCGACCTCGAGACGACGGGCAAGTACTTTGTCGATCCCGAGGGCATACCGATCGCACAGAAGAAGCAGGGGAGACGAGGAAACCTCGGCATTGGGCAGCGAGACCTGGTTTTCACCGAAGGAGACGGCGGTCACGGTATCTACATTCGTGCGGACGAGAGTGACCGCGAGGTGCTCGTCGCGCTCGCCAAGAAACGCGGACTCACCATGCATGCCGTGAAGCTGTATATACAGTACCCACGAGAGATCACGGGGGCTGATCTCGATCCCTACGCCATCGCCAGAGCATTGGCACCCTATGTCGAGTTTCAAGGGCTCGAGGTCGGCAGTGAGTTGGCCGACGCCATCGACAAGCTCGAGGCTGGAGGCTCGACCGGAACAGACTCTCCCGGCCAAGCCCCAGGCGCCTCTATGCTCTCTGGTTTGGAAGTGCAGGCCGTACCCGCCGTGGTCAGGCCGGGTGAGACTGTCGTTCTGGAGCTCCTTTTCGAGCTCGCCGAGACCCCGGGCGCCGCAGAGGTCTCGGTCTCAGAGCAGCGAACGTTGACCTTTGAGGGCTCGATGTTGCCCGGCTACCCTGTCCAGAGCGATCAGGTCCGCTCTCCGGGAGTTCACACCAGCCGCTATCGGCAGCCCATTCCAGCGGAGGCTTCGTTGGGCACCTACGAACTCAAGGGCGAGATCTGTGCGGGAGGCCATTGCATGTCTCAGGTCATAGAGTTCGAGGTCCGCGAGTAGAGCGATCGCCCCTGGCGTAGAACCCCTCCAGATCCCGCCGTCTAAACTGCCCCGGAGTTTTTCGATGAATGGTCCGGCTCTCATAACCATCGCGATCGCTATCTTGGGTTTTGGTCTTGTTTCACGCCGACTCGAAGACTCCTTCGTGACCCCGCCGATCGCTTTCGTCGCCTTGGGTCTGGCGGCAACTGGGCTGGGCTTTGTCGACTTCCATATCGACGAGTCGAGTCTCGACCTGCTCGCCGAACTCACCTTGGTGATCATCCTCTTCGCCGACGCCTCGCGCATTCAGCTCCAGCGGCTGAAGGAGGGGCACGACCTGCCGGTGCGGCTCCTCCTCATAGGCCTACCGTTGACGATCCTGCTCGGTGCCTTGGTTGCAACGTCGGTCTTTCCTGAATTGACGCTGTGGGAAGCAGCTCTACTAGCCGCGGTCCTAGCTCCCACCGACGCCGCCCTAGGTCAAGCGGTGGTCTCCAGCCCTTTGGTACCGATCCGGATCCGACAGGCCCTGAACGTCGAGAGTGGGCTTAACGACGGTATCGCTCTCCCTGTGATTCTGCTCTTTCTCTCGGCATGCGCCTCGGCGGTTCCCGGTTTGGGGGGCACCGCCTACTGGCTGCGGTTCGCGCTCCTTCAGGTCACCCTGGGACCCCTGATAGGAATCTCCGTCGGCTGGCTGGGTGGGCACCTGGTCGCTGGGGCGAGGAGGCGAGGCTGGATGAACACCAACTTCCAACATCTCGCCGCCCTGGGTCTCGCCCTGCTTGCCTTCGCCGTAGCCAATCTCGTCGGAGGGAACGGCTTCATCGCGGCGTTCTGCGCCGGCCTGGCGCTTGGAAACACCGTCGGCGATGCGGTGCGTGAATCCCTGAACGAGTTCGCCGAGGCCGAAGGTCAGCTGTTGACCCTCATGGTCTTTCTCGTCTTCGGAGCCTATCTCTTGCCCTCAACTCTGGGTTCCGAGCTCGGCCCTTCAGTTCTCTACGCGTGCATAAGCCTCACCGTGATTCGGATGATCCCCGTGTCACTTTCGCTAATCGGGACTGGATTGCATTGGCCAACTCACCTCTTCCTTGGTTGGTTCGGCCCGCGAGGGGTCGCCTCGATCCTCTTTGGTCTCCTGGTGGTAAACGAATCTCAGTTGGCGGTGCGGCACGAGATCTTTGCCACTGTATTGATCACGGTATTGCTGTCGGTTGTATTGCACGGCACGACAGCCAGTATCGGCGCCGGTTGGTACGCCCGGCACACCGAGGCGATGGACCGAGATCGGTCACCCGAGCACCAGCCGGTGGCTGATATCCGGACGCGTTTGCGGCGCACCAGATGAAGCGCCCGAGGAACGCGACGTGCCTAGCGTGGCCGGACGACAACCCTTGCCTCCCCCAACTATTCGGCCAACTATTCGGCTGACACCTCTTCCCCTGGGACATCTCTCCCTGGCACCTTTCCCTGGCCGGAGCCTTCGTTTCTTGACGTGGGCCCTTTGGGAGCACTCATGGTCGCTCTGACGGCTGAAGGCTCGCGCTAGCGGAAGCACGGGCCTCATCAACCCAAGACAGCGCCTCGTCTGCATCGTGCCAGATGTCACGCAGTTGTTGGTAGGCGTCCTTGGAGGACTCCAGTTCGCCAAGTCCTGCGGCGGCGCGGGCCAGCCCTAGAAGGCTGTTTGTACGGCGCACCGACTGGTCCAGTTCGTCTCGATAGGCTTGTGCCGCTTGTTCATTGTCGCCGACTTCGGCCAGCACGTCTCCGAGCAGCTCGTTCGTCGGTTTGGAGAGTCGCGGGGGACCGTATCTGAAAGGCAGTTCTCGGCTCATCGCTACTGCCTCATTCATTAGCGATACGGCAGACTCATTCTGCCCTTCGGCGAGAGCGACTATTGCGTCGACTTCGAGTCGCAGGATCCTCACCTCATCCTCGGACAGGAAAATCTCAGGATTACCCTCACCGCCGGGCTCGATGCTGGCAGCGAATGCCCTTGCGGCCTCGACTTTTCCAAGTCTTGCGGCCGCAAAGGCTCGAGCGAAGTCATAGTGCGCAGTTGGAATGTCCACGGATGACGGAGCGGCCCATTTCTCGAAAACATTCCAGTCCTCAGTGTCAAACATGTATCGAGCGATGATCGCGCCGTAGTAGGCCCGTTCGGCTCCGGTTGCTCCGTTGTCAAGACGATCGCGCATCTTCGCTAGCAATTCCTCAGCATCATCCCAACGCCCTTGCTGCAGTCGGCCATAGGCCAACCAATAGGTGTAGTGGCGTTCCTCTTTGCTCATTACTTCCGTGTAAGTCGTCTTTGCGCTCTCAACGTTGAAACCTCGTAGATTTGCCGCGACAACATCGTCCCAATGACCAAGTGCGGTATAGATGTGCGATGTCATGTGCTGGGCATGGGCGGCGTCCGGCGCGATCTTGATGTAGGCGTCTGCCATGGGCAGAGCGAGGATGGCGTGCACTGGATCATCCAGCGAGTGGATTAGGTAGTGTGCGGCTCCCGGATGTAGCTTGTTGTCATCCCAGATGGGCAGTAGGACCGCCGCCGCCCGCATATAGGGAGCATATTCACGATTGGCGCTTGCGACTCCCAGGATGGAGAGTCCATAGAATGCGGCAACTTCGTGATCATCTGGATAGTCCTCGTACATTCGGCGCATCCGATCACGATAGAGAACATCGCGCTCGAGCTTGCTCTTACCCGCCGACGCTTCGGTGAGCCCAAACACTGTTTCGACGCTGGTCATGAAACCGCGTTCTCGCTCAGTTGGCGTCTTTTGCGCTCGCTCCTGAGGCGATGCACCAAACTTCTGGAGGGCTGCCTCTCCAAGATCCGGCCTTTGTCTATCCCACAATGAGTGGTGATGGGTCATCGCCTCGCCCCAGTAGGCAAGGGCAAATGAGGGGTCGATTTCTTGTGCACGCTGGAAAGCGGCTCTCGCCGGCTCGTACTCAAAACTGTGCAGGTAGAGCACCCCATCAATGAAAGCAGCTTGAGCTTCTGGTGCGCCCGAATTTGGAAACGTCAGTTCTCCTAGTGTCGGCGATTGCCCAAGGGCCTGCCCGCACAGAACCCCGACCTGCAGGATTGCGCAGAGCAAGAGAGATTGGCGAATGAGTGAGGTGCTTTTGGTCATGGCTATTCCCCGTGATTCGTTGCCGCTAAGAGCTACTAGTGTACTCATTCCTGGCAGCGACTCGGAGAGAGTGGCGACAACGGACCGCTGATGGTCGGATTCGGGACGCTCTCTTCGGGGAACTGAGCGATCTCCTCTGGGGCGTCGGTCCGTCGCGATCCGGAGGGCTCAGGCTCAACGATTCGGCCGGGCTCGACTATTCGGCTGAGACCCCTCAGGGCGGACCCCTCGATCGGCACAGGGCATCGTAGGTGGGAAAGGCGCTCCCGGGATAGCCGAAGACGCCATCGCCACCATCGCATCCGGTGCGGCGCGACGCCAGGAACTGATCATCACATCGACCCCTTGATCCAGGGCCTCCGCTCCAAGGTAGGTCCCCCACTCGAACGAAAGGATCGACACCCGGATCGGTAGCCCCGTCGGATCCAGCCCGAGACCGCCCGCACCACGGTGAATCAGCGGTCGCAAGTAGCAGCTCCCGTGGCGATTGCGTTCGATGATCTCCAAACAGGCCCGTTCGATCTCCTCCGCCGACACGCTCTCTGGAATCATGCGGGCCAATCGGCAGGAATTTGTCAACCGCTTCACATGGCAGCCGAGTCTGAAGACCGCCGTGCCCTCGGGCTGATCGTAGGCGCGGATCCCTTCGAACACGCTGGATCCGTAGTGCAAGGCGTGCGTCGAAATGTGGACCGACGCCTCGGGCCAGCGAACCCAACTACCATCCATCCAACACCACTCTGCTGTTTCTTTCATCTTCAACTCCTAAATCTCTCCGAAACGAGAAAAGCCCCCAACCGGTCTCGGCTGGGGGCTCTTAGAAATCGGTAAATCGTTGTTTACCGGATCATGGAGGCCCAGATGTCCCAATAATGAGGACGTTGACAAGTAGGACTACAAGAACAAGGCCGAGCGCAACGCTCCGCTGATCGCTGGAAGAAGCGATAACGAGAGCCTTGGTGAGGGATTGATCCGTGAAATACATCTTGAGACGGGACCCTGAGGAGCTGCAGAGGAAATGTCAAGCCCTACTATTTCGGCTGAGACTTCTCTCGGACTTTTCTCGGAAAAACCTCTCTCCGAACGGAGTATTGGCGGAGTAACTAGTGTTCAATGAACCAGGATTGCCTTAAGGCGATAGTTCTGGTACGGTCTCGGGGGCATGGTCCTTTAGGTTGTTATCAATTGAGCGAGAATGGGGGCAGGAGAGTGAATAGAACAGGTCTGGCGGCAGTCGTTGGTTGGCTGTTCGTGTTTCAAGCAGCTGCATCTACGGATGTTGGGGTCGAATCGGGTGTAGAAGTCGAGGTCCGCTCGGCGTCCGTTTGGTCGGTCGAGATCGAGAACCAATTTGCCGACTGGTCGGTCGGCGGCATCTGGGCTCCGACGCCTAGTAGAGGTGAGAGCATAGGTGAGTACCGAGCCGACGAAGCGCGAAAGGCGGTGCAGACCCTACTCTCGAGCCACCGTGTTACCGTCGAAAGCGACTGGTATGAATCACCGCAGAGAGGCACCACGGTTCGCCTGACGATCGACATTCCAGCCGACGAGTCGCTCCTCATCCCCATCGAGACCTTCGAGGGCGGTTCGGTCGACTTTGCGGTCCTCCTCGCCTGGCATGGTTTGGCCCTCTGCGATCGAACGACGGCCGAGGACAAGAGCCATGCGGACGCTATCTGCGAGGCAGAACGTGAAGCTCGCCGATACGCAAGAGGCATGCACGATGGTGGATTTGCCAAGCACGATCGCGAGCGCCTGAGCCTGATAGACATCGGCCAACTCGGCGAGAGACAAGGTGGAAACGTCTACGCTCGACAAGCAGGCGATCCCGTCGCGCCCGGTGGCAGCTGGTGGACCAAGACCGGAAACGTGAGGGCCATCAGCCGGACTCCGACCGCGGCGATTCGAGACTATGGCCGCTCGATGGGACTCCCCCGGGACAGCTCCAGCTGGGGGCACTAGTTGTGGACTGTAGCCCCCAAACGATTAGCGCCTGGCCGGCCCTCAGGCCGAGTTCGGCGTTGCCCCTCCTCGACATAGGCCCCGCTATGCCTGCGTCGGGGCGCCTTGATCTCGTCCCTGATGACACGCCCAACCACTAACCGTTCGAGGGTTACAGTCCAATAGGATACGAAGGAGTGCGTCCGTTGAGTGCCGTCGCGGCGTTGATCGGTCGGTAGTGGTCGGCTTCCGTGGCACCGCTGAGACCTCTTCCTCAACGGAGATGGAGGCCTCGACACTTAGTGAAGGAAGTCGCGTTTCTAGTGAGAGAAGCTCCTCATCGCTTCCCGTCTTCTAATGAGCTTCACCCGATTCACCGAGACGGCCGACCGGTCCGCGCAGGGCACCGTTCTTCCCCGCTAGAGGTCTCGCTTGCGGCGGTTGGGGAATCGGTCAGAATAGACGCAAGATGTCCGAAGACGGTATTTCTGCCTCTAGCCTCGGGTTGTCGAACGTCGAGCCCTCGGGCGCTGCCGTGTCGAGCGCGGCCCCAGAGTCTGGATCGCTCGACGTTACGCGATTGCTGATCGCGTATCGCCGCGGTGAGGACGAGGCGCTCGAGTGCCTCCTGCCTCTGATTTACGACGATCTGCGCCTCATCGCGCGGCAGCAGCTGGCTCGCCTGAGACCTGGCAATACGCTCGACACCACGGCCCTCGTGCACGAGGCCTATCTCAAGTTGATCGACCAGGCGAGAGTTGAACCGACTGACATCCACCATTTCTTCGCGCTGTCTGCGAACGCCATGCGGCAGATCCTGGTCGACCATGTTCGCCGGCGGACGGCGAAGAAGCGGGGCGGTGGTGCGAAAGTCATCTCTCTCGATCGGATCCAGATCGGCGTCGACGAACAGGCCGACACGGTGCTTGCCCTCGATGAGGCCCTCGGCGGTCTCACCCAAAGGAACCCTCGCTTGACACGCGTCTTTGAATGCCGTTTCTTCGCCGGCATGAGCGAAAAGGAGACCGCCCGCGCCCTCGGAATCTCAGCTCGAACCGTCCAGCGAGATTGGGTGATGTCTCGGGCCTGGCTCCGCAGGGCGCTGCGGGAGAGTGCGAGCCCAGGCCCCGACGCCGTTTCATCATGACCGCCGGTGCGACGGGTGGGCCGCCGTGGTCGCGAGTCGAAGAGGTCCTCGATCGGCTCCTAGAGGAACGTCCCGACAGCGACGGGGATGAGCTCCCCACTGCGAGTGCAGAGCGAATCCGAGAGCTGTGCGGAGAGGATCGGCTTCTCCGGGAGGAGGTCGAGGCCCTTCTCGCCGAGGCAGGAGCCGATGACGACCTCTTCGGTCGAGGCCTGGCCCGAGCACTCCCCGACCTGCTCTCCGAGCTGACCGACGACCCGGCCGGGATGGACTCGGCGGCCGCGGACGCCGATCGCTCGGGTGGTGGGGTTCCGCGAACCATCGATCGCTACCGGCTGATCGAGGCCCTCGGTCAGGGCGGCATGGGGGTCGTCTACCTCGCGGAGCGTGCCGACGCCGAGTTCGAGAAGCGGGTCGCCGTGAAGGTGATCCCCAGAGGGCTCGAAAGCCCTGAGAAGGAGCGACGGTTCCGCATCGAGCGGCAAATTCTCGCTCGACTCGAGCACGAGAACATCGCGCGACTCCTCGACGGCGGCGTGACGAGCGAGGGGTATCCCTACCTGGCGATGGAGCTGATCGACGGTGAGCCGCTCGATACCTATTGCGAGCGTCACGACCTTTCGGAGCGCGAGAGGATCGAGCGGTTCCTCGACGTCTGTGCGGCGGTGCAGTACGCGCACGAGAATCTGGTGCTTCACCGCGACCTCAAACCGAGCAATATTCTGGTGACCGGAGACGGCCAGGTGAAGCTGCTCGATTTCGGCGTCGGGAAGATCCTCGACGACGCCGACCCGGATCAAGGCACCCTGATCCAACCGATGACGCCGGAATACGCTTCGCCCGAGCAGCGAGAGAATGGGCAGGTTTCGACCGCCACCGATGTCTTCTCGCTGGGGCTCGTGCTGCGTCGACTTCTGACCGGCGCGAGACCCTCCGAGTCGGAGCCCGCCCGAGCCTCCAGGCTCGACGGCGACCTGCGGGTGATTCTTGGCCGGGCGCTCGACGAGTCCCCGCAGAGGCGCTTCCGCTCGGTCGGCGCGCTGGCCGCCGATCTCGGTCGGTACCAATCGGGGAGACCGATCGAATCCCGACCGGCATCGTTGAGCTACCGGGTGGGGAAGCTCGTGTCTCGGCACCGTCTGGCGACGGTCGCCGTATTGATCGCGACTCTTCTGCTGCTCGCCGCAGTCGCCTTGATCGCCTGGCAGGGACGCATCGCCAAAGAAGAGCGCGACCGGGCTCGCACGGAGGCCGCCAAGGCCCAGACTGTCGCCGAGCTCCTGGGTGGTTTGTTCTACGCCGCGGACCCGCGCTCCCCTTCTGCCGGCGAGCTGAGTGCTCGAGAACTGCTCGACCGAGGCGAGACGCTGGTCCTTCGAGAGCTCGACGATCAACCCGAGGTGAAGAGCGAGCTGTTGACGATCATCGGTTCGGCCTATGCCAGCTTGGGTGACAATCGTCGCGGCGCTGCCCTGCTCGAAGAGGCGATCCTCGAACGTCGCTCCGCTCGCCCGGTCAATGCCCTGGCGCTCGCCGATTCTCTGCGCAGGCGCGCCGCGATCGGCTACGACGATGGTGAGGTCGAGTCAGCCCGGACCGCGCTCGAGGAAGCCTCGGCCCTTCTGCGCAGTCGCCAGGCGTTGGAGTCGACGCAGGGCGCCTTGACGCTACGCGACCTGGGGCGGGTTGAGACTGTCGCTAACCGCCACGAGCTCGCCGAGCAGCACTTCCGAGCGGCGCTTCGACTCCTCGAACGACACGGTGCCGACGTCGAAGCGGCGGTCACCAGGACCGACCTCGCCGTTATTCTCGATCGAACGGGTCGCGTCGAGGAGGCGCTGCGGCTCAACGAGCAGGCCCTGGAGACGTTGCGCTCGGAGAGGGGCGAGGATCATCCTCTGGTCATCGGGACGCGCAACAACATCGCGGTGACTCTCCACCGGGTGGGTTCCTATGAAGCGGCGGAACAGCTCTTCCGAGAAGCGGTAGCGGCGGCGGAGAGGGTTTACGGAGCTGATCACCCGGAGGTCGCAAACAGCCTCTCGAACCTCGGCAAGGTGCTGATGGACAGGGGGCGATTCGAGCAGGCGGCGCCTCCGATTCGGCGTGCCGCCGAGCTCCGACGTGCCACCTCGGCTCCTGACGCCTACAACCGGATCGCGGTCGAGATGAACCTGGCCGGGCTCGACCTGGCGCTGGGGAATCTCGAGTCGGCCCTCGCTCTCTATCGTAGCGGCCTCGAACGCTTTGAGCGCTTGACGGGAGCCGAAAGCCCTCCGAGCACTCGAGTGCGAACTCTCTTCGGCATCGCTCTCCATCGCACCGGTGACCTGGCCGGCGCAGAGGCGCAACTTCGACGCGCCCTACGGGCCGAGCTAGAAGGAGCGTCTGTCATTCATCGGGCGGAGCTGAGGGTCGGACTGGGCGCGGTGCTTCGAGACCTCTCCCAGGCCGACGAAGCCGAGCCCTTCCTAAGAGAAGCGTTGGGCCTCTACCTCGAGGCGCTTCCGGCCTCGCACTGGAAGGTGACGGAGGCGCGTCTGGAGCTCGCAGGCGCTCTGCTGCGCCGGGATGCTCCGGACAAGCGCGAGCGGGCCGAAGCCCTCGAGCTCCTCGCGCGGGTCGAGGGTGCCGGGCTCGAAGGCGCCGGTTTCGAGTGGATTCAGGCGCGGACGACGGCGCTGCGAAACCTGGCTGGACAGTAGTCCAGACGGCCAGGGATCCCTGCTCCCTTCGCCTTCAGCTCGAACTCTCAGCTCTCAGGGTGTCGCCCCGTTCCAGGTAGTCGTGTTACCGCTCTCGAAGCCGTCACAGAAGATCGCCCCGAGGCCGCACGGCGGGATCTCCACGGTACTGATGATGAACTGGTAGGGGCGATCGAAGTGGTCTGGAATCGTGTCACCCTCGCTGAGGGTGACCTCGGTATCGCCTCGTACGTGAGGGTTGATGAAAGCGTAATAAGTGTCCGGCTGGAGCACGATAGGTCCGAAGACTCCCGCAGTGCCGACCGGCGGTACGGCGGGATCGAGCACCACGTTACCGTCGCTGTCGTGGAGCTTCATCTGCAGGCTCTGGTCGGTCGGCACCGAGACAGTGGCCAACCAGAGCTCGGTGGGAGCGAACAAGGTGAAGTCGTGCCAATCGAGGCCGTGCGGCGCGTTGGCTGGGATCCCGAAGTCGAGAAATCCCGCGATGCTGAACGCCTCGAGCACTTCGTCGAACGGCACGGTCTTCGACGTGAAGGTCGGTACCGGCCAATCGAAGGGATCGCCATCGTTCTCTTCGTAGCAGTCGATCTTGCTGAAGAACGTCCAGCTCCACTGGTAGGCAACCGGGTGATCCTCGAGCGATGCACTCACATCCTCGATGACCTCGATATCGTACGTGGCGTCGGCGTCGACCTCGAAGGCAACTTCGAGGGCGTAAGGGCTAGGCCCCGGGAACGACGTGCCGACCTGCATCACTACGCCCTGCCCGGACGGCGGAACGATTCGCATCCGCGGTTGAGACGGCGCTACCGTGTCCACGGTCATGACCACGTACCCGCCACCCGGATCGGAGGGTATGGTGAACTGGTAGTCGTCCTGCTCGAGGGGCACACTCCAGGTGCTGTCGACCACTTCACCGGCGGCGGTGCCGGGATAGGGAGTGCAGTCGTGTTGAGCTGAAGCCGGCGCGGCCAGCGCGGTGATCAGCACCACGGCGGCGATCACGCCCCGCAGTGGCTGAAGACCTGGCTTCGAGGCGGCGATGCGAGGGTCCATGGAAAAAAAGGGAGAGAAAGAGAGATCGTGAAAGTGGGGCGCCATTGTGAATCCTCCGAGAGTTGAAAGGGCCGAGGCTCCGTGAGGCACTTAGCAAAACGCTCCGACGAGCTGGCCCTTTCTTGGTTGCCTCACCCCCTTATCGGAAAACAGGCCCGCAACTCGCCAACGAGCTGAGAAGGGGAATGGGATCCAACGTTAAGCCCTCCTTCCATGGACTCATCTATTCGGCTGAACTAGCTGAACTATTCGGCGGACACCTCCTCGGGACACCTCCTCGCGGGACACCTCGTCCGGAGTCTTGCCCACGATTGGTGTCGCTATGAGATTCACGCCTATACTGGCCATCTCTATTTCTTAGCGGAGGCACACAGTGAAAACCCAAGCGCTCCTACTTCTTTTGGGCCTGACGCCGGTCATCGCCACGGCCGCCTATCCGTCCGACGGGCTCAGCGCCGATTCGGCCGTGGTCGCGGACGAGAAAGCACCGAACGATCCCCTCGCCGCCGATACGCCAACCACCACGGTCAACGGGAACCCCTTTACCGCCCCCGCTGGTTGGCGCCTTTCGGTCCTCGGCCCCGCGACATTCGTCGAAGCCCCTGAGGGAGGCTCGCGAATCGTGCTCGTCGACATCGACGCCGACGACGCCGACTCCGCTGTCGCCAAGGCCTGGGCGGCCTACCAGGAGCTCACCTGGCCCCTGAAGATCGCCAGCGATGAGACCGACGCAAACGGTTGGAGCCGGCAGCGCAGCTACGAGTACCTGACCTCGCCGAACGAGAAGCGCTCGGTGCTGGCCGGCACCCGCTTCGCCGACGGTGTCTGGACGGTTTGGATCTACGACATGGCCAACGAGGTGGGTGAAAAGCGCGGCGCTCAGGTCGTCCTGGTTTTCGACAGCCTCCTGCCGAAGGGCTATGTGAGGGAGAGCTTCGCGGGCAAGAAAGCTAATCGCTTGGACGAGGCACGGCTCGCCGAGCTCGTCGAGTTCGTCGAGAAGGGCCTGGAGATCACGGGCGTGCCCGGGGTCGGCCTCGGGATCATCCAAGATGGCAAGGTCGTCTACGCTGGGGGCCTAGGAGTACGAGAGATTGGCCATCCAGAGAAGGTCGACGCCGACACTGGGTTTATCGTCGCCTCCAATACCAAGGCGATGACCACTCTGCTCCTGGCCAAGCTGGTCGACCAAGGCAAGTTCACCTGGGAGACTCCGGCGACCGATCTCCTTTCGAGTTTCCGGCTGGGCGACGACGCCACGACCTCGAGCGTATTGGTCGAACACCTGATCTGCGCCTGCACCGGTCTGCCACGGAAAGACATGGAGCTCATCTTGGAGTTCGGCGACATGACCGCCGAAGACGCCATGGAGCAGCTGGGGCAGACCCAGCCCACCAGCGACTTCGGTGACCTGTTCCAGTACTCGAACGCCATGGCGGCGGCCGCCGGCTATATCGGTGGCCACGTGGTGCATCCCGATCTGGAGCTCGGTGCAGCCTATGACCAGGCCATGCAGACTCTCGTGTTTGACCCCCTCGGCATGAAGCACACGACTTTCGACTATGAGCGGGCCCTCGCCGCCAAACACGCCAGTGCCCACGGCGTCGACGTTGATGGCCAGACCAGGATCATTCCGATGGACGTGAACTACGCCGTGGTCTACGTGCGACCAGCCGGCGGCGCCTGGAGCACGGTCAACGACATGCTCGCCTATGTCGCGATGGAACTCGCCGAAGGGCTTCTACCGAGCGGCGAACGCTACATCGGTCGTGAAGCCTTGCTGGAGCGTCGCCATGCAAAGGTGCCTATCGGCGAGTCGGCATCGTACGGCATGGGCCTGATGGTCGACGAGACCTACGGCGTCCCCGTCGTGCACCACGGTGGCGATGTCTTCGGTCACCACAGCGACATGATGTGGCTACCTGAGCACGGGGTCGGCGCCGTGGTGCTCACCAGCGGTGACCCGGGCTGGCTGATTCGGAACAACTTTCAGCGCAAACTGCTAGAGGTCCTGTTCGATGGCAAGCCAGAAGCCGAAGCAGCCCTGGCCTCCCAGAGTCGTCAGTTCTTCGACCAGAAGGCGAAGGAGCGGGAGCTCTACGAAGTGCCGGCTGACGGGGCGGTCACCGGAGGGCTGGCCGCCGAGTATCGCAACGCCGCCCTGGGGTCGATCTCGGTGAACCGGCAAGAAGGGGGCGTCACCGCCTTCGATTTTGGCGAGTGGCGCAGCGAGGTCGCGTCGATGAGCAACCCCGACGGAACGACCACCTTGGTGACGATCGGACCCGGCGTCGACGGCTTCGAATTCGTCGTCGGCGGTGGCCCGAAGAAGACTCTGATCCTCCGCGATGCGCAACACGAGTACCTCTTCGAGGCGTTGGCCAAGGAACCGAGCGCGACCAAGGAACCGGACCCGGGCTGATC
>JAIOJS010000315.1 GCA_019911795.1 Thermoanaerobaculia bacterium
GGCGCCGCGGCCCCGATCCGCGCATGCCGGAACGTCCCCGCCGGCAGGTGCAGCACCCACCGCCCGAGCAGGCAGAGATCGAGCGAGGCAATGCCGAACGCCCGCTTCAGGAAGAGGTTCCAGAGGTCCATCACCAGAGTCGCGCCGAGGCCCATCGCCACGGCGCGGAAGACGTCATCGATTCCGAGGCTCATGCTGGTCATCGTCCCGGGAGAGACACGGACCCGGCCCGAGGTTCCCGCCTCGGGGCCGGGGCATCTCGGCCGTCGAGGTCAATTGGGGAGGGGCACCAGGTCCGGCGGATCAGCCGGCAGGCCGCGGCAATCCGAGGTTCTCGTCCACGAGCGCCCGAGTCGCCTCGAGCACGAGCTGCACAGTCTCTTCGAGATTGGACCGCGCCTCGTCCAGCGTTGCACCCTGCGTATTCGCCCCGGGGAGCTCCTCGACGAACGCGACGAAGCCCTCGAGAACCTGTCGATAGACCGCGGTGAACTCGGCTCTCATGGGCGGCTCCGGATGGATCGTACTCCAGGGTCCTCCCGGGGCCAGTTGGCGGACCGGAATGCAGAGTCGACGGAAGCCAGCGCTTCAAGCCGATCGAGGTCGGAACACCCCTGAGCGAGCCCCCCGCCCCCGCGAACCAAACCTGACCAACGGAGAACTCGCGGTACGGCCGGCGACTGTGAGCCCGATCCCGAAGGCAGTGTCCGAGGTGAGCCTCTTGCTCTGCGCTTGCACGGGACTTGGCACCTTAGCAGAGCCGCGCCGAGCCCGAGCCCCGGCCGCATCAGGGAGAACCAGAAGACGATGGTGACGGGCCATGGCCAACTGCCGGCAGCAACGCCCGTCGCACCAGCCAGCCTGCCGGCGCCAGCACAAGCAGCCGGCCGACGCTCGAACATCTTCAGCCGAATCGGCGGAGGACCAGCTAGCGAACGGGTCGGCGAGTCCCGGGAAGGCGGCTACTTGATGGAACGAACCTCGTAGAACGTGGCGGCCCGTTCCCCACCTACATCCGCCGCACATTCAGATGGACTCTTGAGCAACGGATTCCTGCGGCGCCCAGCATGGAACGGTGAGTCCGAGGGATCCCCAAGAGGCCACGGAACGAACGCAGCAGGCCAGGCCCCATATGCTCAATTCCAGCGATTATTGCCGCGTCCTCCACAACGGGAAGGTCGACAACGTGTACCTCGGGGAGGATAACGTAGCCGAGCACGCGCGAGGCCAGATAGGCATAAACGCCGTAACGCACCCACGCCGTATCGCGCCTGGAAAGCGGGGTAAGCGTTGCCATCAAGTTGTTGGAATAGGTGGCGCACAGGTCCTGCCAGGCGCTACGGAAGGTGGACTCCGTGGGCAGCGCGTTGTCAGGAACCTCTCCCAGATGCCTGACCACCTCTTGAAGCTGGCGAAACGCCGCGGACGCTCTCGTTTCGAGAAGCACCCGTGCAATTCCTGGTACCACAGCTATACCCGCCGCGGCCTCAGTCGGCGCCACCTCAATCCGGACGAGACCTTCCTCGGCCAAGTCCCTTTCGGACTGAGAAGCGAAGCGGTACGGCAGCTCAATGAGTTCGCTGCCTCCGTATCGGCCGTCAGACGCCTCTCGATCGCAGTATGTCGCTGCGTACACAGACTCGACTAGGCGACGCGCCGCGCGGGGTGTGGGGAGAAAGTCGAAGCACTGGTAGGCGGCTGACCGGAAGAAGCGACCGTCTGGGCCCACGAGTACGGTCCGGGAACCCGAGTCTCGCAAGAAGCGTTGCCAGGCTTCCGGCTCGTTGCAGAACCGCAGAAGCGCGTCGGCGGTAACGGGGCTCAGTCGGCTGAAGACCGGGTGCGCACCAACGGAGTAGGCCTCGCGGTTCTCCAGGAGCTCCGCCAATTGTGTCGCGAAGGTGTTCGATTCAGGGAATGGCGCATGGAAGCGCGAAGCTTCAGGGTGTCTGGCTATGACGTCATCCAGACGGTCGAAAAAGCGCCACTGCGCCTGCGTTGGCCGCCAAGGTCGCCCTTTGTAGGTTCGGCGTAGGGCGTGCTCCTCTGCTCTTGCGCTAACCGGAAGTCTGATTGGATCGAAGCGCCGTCCGCCGGGGTAGGCCGTAAGGGGGAGCCGCAGCAGCTTGATGAGTCCTGCTGAGAGCAGTTCCGTGAAGAGAGTGAAGTTCTCGTCTATCGACAGGAGGTTGACAATTGCGCGATTGGTGAGGAGGTCCTCCTCTCGGATCAAGACCTCCTCATACAGCAACGGGTAGATGACCAGTTCGGGCAACAGGCGCGGAAGCACGGCAGCCTGGAAGACACCGGCATTCCAATGCGTAAGAATGATGCGGCTGGGCGCAATGGTCGTCATTCAATGCCTCTGTCGCACGCGGCCTGTGAACAATCCCTTTAACGTTGGTCGACACCCGCGGCTCGGCGCTCGCCGAGCACTGACCAGACCGACTACGGTTTTGAGTTGGGTTCTAGTCAAGTTCGAATGAAGGTGCGAAGTGGCTGGCACCTCCTCAGGCTGCATCAGGAAGAAGGGAAAGACGACGGTGACGAGCCCGTAGCCGAGCGCCCACGGCAGCGTCGGCCGCGCCAGCCACCCGGCCGGTGCGAGCAGCACGAAACCGACCGCGAGCGAAGCCCCGATCGAGTAGTGCGCCAGCCACCCGACCCCGCACTCGAACCGCTGGGGCGCCGCGGCCCCGATCCGCGCATGCCGGAACGTCCCCGCCGGCAGGTGCAGCACCCACCGCCCGAGCAGGCAGAGATCGAGCGAGGCAATCCCGAACGCCCGCTTCAGGAACAGGTTCCAGAGGTCCATCACCAGAGTCGCGCCGAGGCCCATCGCTAGGGCGCGGAGGAGGTCGCCGGTTCCTATTGTCATTCTGTCCCGATCAAGCGGCGCATTCACAGTGGTGGCAGCTGTGACATAGACAAGCTCGAAGTGGGCAGGTTCCCGCTCCGATATTGGCCCGCGCGAAGCAGCAGCTGCCGGAGGGTGCACTCGAGCCAATATGCCTGTGCACTGGTCAGGTCCTGGCCCTTGTATTTCGCGCGGATCTTCCGTGCCGTACCCAGACTACCGAACTCGGAAACGAACTCGGCGAAATGGTTGATCACGCGCCTCTCGACTGCCAGCTGAGAGCGAAGCGCGCTTCGCCCTCCGAACACCGATTCGAGGGCCGTCAACACGAAGAACGCGGTAGATAGCAGGCGGTCCCTGTTCCTGCGGAAGTCCTCGTAGCGTTGCACAAGGGCGGTAATGAGTGCGTCACCTTCAAAGCGATGGAATCGCCAAGGGAACTGGCGTCTCGTGTTCGCTTCCGCGAGAGGTCCACCGACCTTGACCTTTAGCGTGGCCATTGGCCCGAGGACTCCTCCGCCGACAAACCCAGCGCCGCTGACGTTGAACTCCCTCCTGATCGGACCGGTTTGCAGCAGGAGATCTGCCTCGAAGGACGATAGGAACTCCAAGACTCGGCGTTGGGCCTCCTCCCAAGAGTAGGGCGGCTCACGAAACTCGAACCGAGCTTCGCCAGCACCTACGACGAGGCGGAAGGCCGACGACTCATGCGTCAGCGCAAGTGGGTCAAGTTGATCATTTGCCTTGACGCTGTACCTAATCCAGGCAACTGGCCGATTCAGCAGCAACTCTGGCGCCTTCTACCGAGCGGGCTCGGCCGACTCTGGCGGCGAGGAGCGCCGAAAAGGCCAGCGACCGGAGGTTCTGCTGGGTCTCACTGTTTGCCCTTTGGCAGCGGATTGCGCTCTACCAACCCCCAAAGCGGTTGCCCATCCTCAGACGCACGCGCACCTATCTCCAGCAAGAGCCGCTTTGTGGTCTCTTCATCTGCTCCGATGACGTGCATCAGCGTTTCGAGCCTTCTCCATCGATACTCTGGCGCCCGGAGCATTCCTGTCAGGAGGTTCTTTCGTGGTTTCTCATGTTTTTCGATGGTCTTCTGGTCAAGGAGATGCGAGAGCCATTGAACAGCGACTGTGGCGATGGATCCAATGACTGCACCAGCAACGCCAATCAACGCGATGATGACCGACTCGCTCATGTGCGTGAGACTCCGCATTGCGTGAGTTCGGAGGGCGACTCCGGGCGAGCGCCCGGTCGCCGTGCACTGCGATGATGGGATGGCCCCACCGCCTTCAACATATCTGGCACCCCAGCTGGCAACCGCGCCAGCGGTCGATGCGCCTGCCCATCGAAGAGAAGAACCCGCAGTCTACGCACTCGGCCTCCAAACTGGCCAGGCCCTACTGCCGAAACGCGCGAGCGTGCCGACCTGGCCTAAGAACGTAGCCGGACAACGCAACGCTAGGAACCGAACCGCCACTGGGGCCCAGTGGGCCCTCCTCTGGAATATCAACGAGGCAGCAGCAGCGTGAACAGAGAATGGGCGAGATCTGACCGACAGTCCGGGTAGCAGGATGCGACGGGAACCTGAGCGCCCGCTCTCGGCTCGTCACGCGTACTCTCGTCTTCACAGGCTCCTTTCAAGACCCAGTCGTTGAGCGGCCTTTTCGCGACCTCTGCGAGCCGGTACGGGTCTAGCCGTCATCGAGAATAGACGAGATGTCCTTTACCTTTGTTCGGACGATGTCGAAGTTCTCATACTCGATCTCCAGCAAGGCCAAGAACCCGTGGTTCATTGCGCCACCTTGGTCGCGTGCAACACGCTGCGCCAGGGCCTTTGAGTGTTTGCGAAGGTGGTCTGAAGCACCCCAAGTTCCGATTCCACGAATCCCGGCGAGGAGGAGCACAGCGGCGGTTTCATTCTTCGGATTTGGTCTGCGAAGGATGAAGGCGACGTCCTTGCTGGCAGTTCGCGCTTGATCCGATGGAGGCTCGCCATACGAGGGAGAGTTGTAGACAGTAGTACTCCCACGATGTAGTTCGACTTGTCCAGCGACGGCCGTGCTGGCCACAAAGGCAAGCGTGTCGCCGTTGACGGGTGCTCGTAGTACGGCGGCGGTGTATTGATTTCGGTTCGAGCCGCCGATCGAAACGATGTTCTTCTTGAGGTCCGAATCTGTAAGGTTCTCGGGATGACGGATCTTTGGATGCTTGATTCCAATTTCCGCGAGGAGATCGAAGACATTTCGGAGCGCGAGAACGTCTTCGACGGCAACGTGAGGCAGTCGCCGGTTCTGCGGGCCGGGTTGATGAGGAAGTACAACGATGATGTCGTTGGCGCTGAATCGAAGGAGGCGGCGGACAGCCTTTCCTTTAACACGGTCGGTAAACTGTCGAGCTTGAGGTCCGGCCAAGACACTCGCAAGGTAACCGAGTGCGAATGAAACCACGAAGGAGAGTGCAGGTCCTGCCCAGGAGAACGAGCTGGAGAAAGACCAGAGTTCTGAAAGGCCAGTCATCGCTTGAAAACCTCATACTTGGTCTTCGAAGGGCTGCTCCGTTGCGCCCAGCACCTCGCGCAGCCAGCGAACGCGACTGACTTATTGTGCGATCGTGAGACAGGTGAGATAGACAGTGCCATATCCTCCCAGCAACAGATTACTGAGCTCAGCGAACCTCTCGTACTCTAGAGCGGGACTTGGCGCCGGGCAATCCCACTGTAGCTGTGCCACATCGAGGGACTCCGAAGGTGCGTCTCGACTACCATTCGAAAAGCCGATGCGGTGAGTCCTGTTGCTCGAGCGTTCGTGGG
>JAIOJS010000316.1 GCA_019911795.1 Thermoanaerobaculia bacterium
CGCGACGACCGAACCCCTCGCGGAGAAGTCCGATCCTTGGATCCTCCAAGAGCTGGCCGGCCACGACCTGGTCGAGGCCTTGGTGGTTCTCGAGCCGCAGGCGGACCTCGCCCCGGCCGCTCAGCTCACCGGTCGAGAGGCCAAACTCAACTTCGTATTCTCCGCCCTGACGGAGACGGCAGCGCGGACCCAGGCCGACCTCCTCGCCGACCTCGCCCGCCGCGGGGTCGAGCATCGTGCCTTCTGGATCGCCAACATGGTGTGGGTTCGGGCCAACGCCGAAGACCTCTCGGCGATCGCAGGCCGTCTGGATGTCAAGCGCCTCGCCGCCAACCCATCGGTCTCCCAATCGTCCTTGTGGCCCGAGCGGCCTCAGCCGGAGAAGGGCGGCGACGCTCCCGAGAGCATTGAGGCGAGCCTCACCCACGTCGGTGCACCGACGCTGTGGGGCGCAGGGATCCATGGCGAGGGCATCGTCGTCGCTGGCCAGGACACCGGATACGACTGGGACCATCCGGCGCTTCTCTCTCACTACCGGGGCTTCGACGGCGTGACCGCGAACCACAACTACCACTGGCACGACGCCATCCACTCGGGGGGCGGCAGTTGCGGTGCCAATTCCACCCAACCCTGCGACGACAACAGTCACGGAACCCACACCATGGGGACCATGGTGGGTGATGACGGCGGCAGCAATCAGGTCGGCATGGCCCCGGGAGCGCGATGGATCGGCTGTCGCAACATGGACCAGGGCGACGGAACGCCCGCAACCTACTCCGAGTGCTTCCAGTTCTTTCTCGCCCCCACCGACCTCAACGACCTGAACCCCAATCCTCTGCTCGCGCCGCACGTCATCAACAACTCCTGGAGCTGTCCCCCTTCCGAGGGTTGTACCGACCCGACCGTGATGCAGACATTGGTAGAGAACGTGCGGGCGGCCGGAATCCTGGTGGTCGTCTCGGCAACGAACAACGGTTCCGAGTTCCAGTGCTCTAGGATCGAGGACCCCGCCGCGATCTACGATGCGTCTTTCACCGTCGGTGCCACCAACAACAGCGACGCCATTGCGAGCTTCTCCAGCCGCGGTCCCGTGACCATCGACGGTAGCGACCGACGCAAGCCGGACATCAGCGCCCCCGGCGTCAGCATTCGCTCCAGCATCCCGGGCGGCGGATACTCTTCCGCATTCAGCGGCACTAGTATGGCCGGGCCTCACGTGGCTGGCGCGGCGGCCCTTCTTCTGCAGGCGGCGTCCTGCCTGGATGGCGACGTCGACGCGATCGAGGCGGCCCTGATCGAGGCCGCCCTCCCCCTCACGACCTCCCAGGGCTGCGGCGGGGACACCACCACCCAGGTGCCGAACAACACCTACGGCGCGGGGGGGCTTCGAGTGTCGCTCGACTTCCTCGACTTCTGCGCTCGGCTCTTTCTCGATGGTTTCGAGAGCGGCTCGACCGACGGCTGGTCGGCAGTCGTGCCCTAGGGCCGGAAACTTCGACTCGGGCTCGCAGCCGCCCTGCGTCAGCTCAGCGCCGACTCCAGGTCGTTCATCAGGTCGTCGATCGACTCGATGCCGACGGAGATGCGCACGATCCCGTCGCCGAGACCGAGCTCGCGGCGCTTCTCCTCGGGTACCGAGGCGTGGGTCATCGAGGCGGGGTGACTGATCAGCGACTCCACCCCTCCCAGGCTCTCGGCGAGGCTCATGACCTGCACTCGATCCAGAATCTGTTTGGCCATGGCGAGCGAGCCCACGTCAAAACTGATCATGCCGCCGAACCCGGTCGCCTGCCGCTTCTGCAGGGCGTGGCCGGGGTGGCTCTCCAAGCCCGGGTAGAGGACGGCCCGTACCCTCGAATGCTCGTTCAGGAAGGCAGCAATCTTGCGCGCTGAGGTCTCATGTCGATCCATCCGCACCGGCAGCGTCTTGATACCCCGCATCACCAGGAAGGAGTCCAGTGGCGCCATCACTGCGCCGGCCGACTTCTGGATGAAATCGAACCAGTCTCCATGCTCCGCGTGAGCGGCGATCAACACCCCTCCGATGGCATCGCTGTGGCCGTTGAGGTACTTCGTCGTCGAGTGGACGACCACGTCGGCCCCGAGGGTCAACGGCTGCTGTAGGTAGGGCGAGAGGAAGGTGTTGTCGACAACCAGAATGGCCCCTTTACCGTGCGCGAGTTCGGAGATCGCAGCGATGTCGGAGACTTCCATCAGAGGATTGGTTGGGGTCTCGAGGAAGACCATCTTGGTCGAGGGCTGCCAGGCGGCTTCGATCGCCGAGAGCGAAGTCGTGTCGACCCAGCTAAAGCTCAAGCCGTAGCGCTCCAGTACCTGGGTGAAGAAGCGGTAGGTGCCACCGTAAACGTTGCGCGAGACGATGACGTGCTCGCCGCTCTTGACCCAGGTCATCAGACTCTGGATGGCCGCCATGCCCGAGGCGAATGCGTGACCCGAGTGTCCGCACTCCAGGGAAGCGACCAGTTCTTCCAGCGCAAACCGAGTTGGATTCTGAACCCGGGCGTACTCGAAGCCCTTGTGGACTCCCAGTTCGTCGTGCACGTAGGTGGACGTCTGGTAGATGGGCACCGCCACTGCACCGGTGGTGGGGTCGGGCGCCTGGCCGGCGTGGATGGCGCGCGTCGCAAAGCCAAAACGAGAGAGATCACCGTGCACTGCTGTCTCCTTGAAGATCGAGCGGCCAGAAGCAACCGCGGCCGGCAAGTGTAACAGGGAGACTTGGTCGGCGCCTCTTCGGTCAGTCCTCGATCCGTCCTCGATCCGTCCTTTCGATGCTCCCTGGCCGCTGGTACAGTCGCGTCCATGAATGCCGAGAATTTCTCTCCCTTGCGCTACGTCGGTGATGCGGTCGAGATCCTCGATCAGACTCAGTTGCCGAGGACCGAAACCTGGCTTCACTGCGACGATGTCGAGAAGGTGGCGGGGGCCATCGAGCGATTGTCGGTTCGCGGCGCTCCCGCGATCGGGGTCGCGGCCGCATGGGGCCTGGTGGTTGGTCTCACCAGCACCGAAGGCAACCTCTCCGACCGGTTTGAGACCGCCTGGAAACGACTCGCAAGGACGCGCCCGACGGCGGTGAATCTCGCCTGGGCTCTCGACCGAGGACGCACCGTCTTCGAAGCCAAGCGGGAGCAGGGAGAGCGGGCCATGATCGATGCACTGTCCGCCTGGGCCGAGCAACTCCAGCGCGATGACGTCGCGACCAACATCGCCCTCGCCCGCCACGGCGCCGAGCTCTTCGGTCCGGAGGACCGGGTGCTGACCCATTGCAACACCGGCGCCTTGGCAACCGCCGGCCACGGCACCGCCCTCGGGGTCATCACGACCGCCTGGCAGCAGGGGCGCGTCAGTAGCGTTTGGGTCGACGAAACCCGCCCCCTCCTCCAGGGCGCCCGCTTGACCACCTGGGAACTCGACCGGCTCGAGATTCCCTATCGCCTGATCCCAGACTCGAGCGCCGGAGCGCTCATGGCCTCGGGTCGCGTCGATCGCATCGTCGTCGGCGCCGACCGAATCGCCGCCAACGGTGATGCCGCCAACAAGATCGGCACCTACACGGTTGCCGTGCTGGCCCACCGGCACAACATTCCCTTCTACGTGGCGGCTCCGCTGTCGACCGTCGATCCCATGGCCGCGAGCGGCGCCGACATCCCGATCGAGGAACGCTCCGAGGATGAGGTCCGACAGGTTTTCGGTACGGCGGTGGCGCCTGCAGACGCCCCTGCACTCAACCTTGCCTTCGATGTCACCCCGCACGAACTCATCGCAGGGATCATCACCGAAGCGGGAGTGCTGAGGGCGCCGTATCGGGAGTCGCTCGCCGCAGCCCTGGCTGGGGCGACCTAGGCCACCCCGAGACCGGACGTCCGGCGGCTAGCGTCTCGGGCACGACCCCGATGCGTCGGGAGAGGAGGCCCTCGGCCTAGAAATCGCTAGCGAAGCGAGGGCGGCGAAGAGTCCAACTAGCGCCGACTCATCCGACTAGCGCTGACTCAAGTGTCTCGGTCGACGATACCGAGGAGCGTGTCCTCGTCGTCGTCGACGAACTCCGCAGTCTTGTCCAGCGAACCCTTAATCCAGGCGAGGAAGCGATCGTCCCCTTGGCGAATTCCGAAGGAGAGGATCTCCGGGAGCTCGTAGCTGTGCAGTTCCCGAATGGTGGAGGCCACCGACTCGAACTCCTCGTCCAGGGTCTTGACCACCAGAAGGTACTCACTGTCCTGACAGATCTTCCCTTTCCAGCGGTAGACGGATCGCACCCCGCGGACGATGTTCACGCAGGCGGCGTGGCGGCGGGCCACCAGTTCGCGGGCGATCAGGTTGGCTTCTTCTTCGTCTCCGACGGTGGTTATGACCACAATGGCGCTCATGGCGCAGAACCCTACCGGACGGCGGTCGGGCGAGTCAATGAGTGCGGACCACCGGGGCGGTGGCGGTCCACAGGTTGTGCGGAGTGGCGCCCGGGGACGGGGGGACAGAGCGCAGGTCCGATCGGGCCGACGGCCGCGGACGGCACCGAGGGTCCCGGGCGAGCTCAATGCCAAGCCTCTTCGCTCGGTCCCAGGGTCAGGATTCGCACTCTTCCGTTGCGTCCGTTGACGCGAACGGCCAACTGCCAATCTCGACCATCGGTGAGGTAAAGGGTTCCCGGGGTGCTCGTCCCAAGGGGTGAGTACGAGGCGATGTCCGAGTTGTTGAAACGGATCGGATCGTCCAGGCGGTCGAGTACCCGGCTGGGATGACCCGGGTCGGGTGGCGGATCTCCCGGCCGAAAGCCAAAGCCGGCGCGTGCTCCGAAGCTCTGCAGTGGCCGAACGGGAGTTACCGCGGGGTCGACTCCAGACACGATGTCGTCGCTGCGGACCCCGTCGTCGTCACCATCCCGAAAGATCGCCCAGGTCGGCTGCGGTCCGTCGAGGAAGAACTTGAGCCCGACATGGGTACTATGGAGGACGGCATAGGACCGCGCTTGATGCAGGACGGACGCGAGCTCGCGCGCGGCGCCGTCGACTCGGAGCCGGCCAGAGGCTCGCATCAGGGTCGGTGTGCCCAGGAGGGCGACGAAGCCGGCGAGGGCCAGCGCCACGGTGAGCTCGAGAATCTGGTATCCGGTGGTTGGCCGGGTTGCGACGATGGGTTGATGGTGTGGTTCTTGTGAGCGCACTTGGACTCCTTGGCGCGGATCATTTCTAGAGTGTTCGAGGGCTTAGAACGGCGAGAAGCTGGAAAGAGTGGGGCGGGACCGCCGAGCAGCCCCGCCCCGGGACCGCTCGTTCTAGTCCGAGCCAGACGATGCCGGCTTCGGCAGACGAACCTTCTCGCTGAGAGTGGTCTTCCCTTCGAGAGTGATGAATGGCTCGAGGTTCTCGTAGGTGCGCTCACCAATCCCCCGCACGAGCATGAGCTCCTCCTTGCCGGCGAAGGGGCCGTTGGCTTCTCGATGCTCGACGATCCGAGCCGCCACAGCGGGACCGATACGTGGGAGGAGGGTGAGTTGGTCGACGCTCGCCTGGTTGACGTTGACCACCCCGCTCGGGGTTGCAGCGCCAGCCGCCACCGCAGGCGTTACCGTCGTCAGCGAGACGATAGCGAGGAGAAGTCCTCCCAGTGCCAGACGAAGACTCTTTCGTGCGCGGTCGGTTTCATGGTTGATGATGTTCATGGCTTCTTTCCTTTCGAGCGGGTCTCCGCTCTGTTGTGAGTGTGTTGTTTGTTTGTCATTGAATCGGGTGAGGTAGGTCCTCACCCACGAGTTGGCGGGTTCCCGGCCCGCCGTTTTCCTACTGCTTGATCTGCCAATGAGTTCTCCTTCAGGTCACCTCCTTGTCTCCAGTTATGTCCGGTTGCAGTTCAAGAGCCCTGCCAACCCAGTAAGCTGAGCTCAAGTCACTGTAAATAAACGGGTTAAATTGCAAGGTGCAACCGCGCGATCACCTGCTACCGTCAAGTTCCCTTGTCCGTGCGCCGTCGAGTCTCAGGGCGCGGAGGCCTCGCGCCCCCGTCGGGACAACGAGGGCGGGCGGTACAAAGTCCCCTGTCAAGCGATCTGGACAGCTGCCAGATCGCTTGACAGGGGGATCGGCAAGGCCTCAGAGGCGGTTCGGGGTGGTCGCCAGAGTCGACATCGGGTAGATTAGGCGCCGGTCCGAACGACCTAATGAAAGCTCTATCTATGACTGAACGACACTCGGTGTGGCGCGAGTACCTCGAGGCTCTCCTCGTCGCCGGCCTCTTCCTGGGGTTTACCAACACCTTCGTCCTCAAGACCTTCTACATCCCAAGTGCGTCGATGGAGGAAACCCTCCTCGTGGGTGATCACCTGATCGTCAACCGGTTCATCTACGGACCGAGCGACTCGCCGCTGGGCGCAATCCTCCCCAATCGACAGCCGAAGCGGGGTGACATCGTCGTCTTTCGGTCTCCCGAGAAGCCGGAACTGGATCTCGTGAAGCGCTGCATCGGCGAACCCGGCGACTCGATCCAAATGATCGAGAAGCAGCTCTTCGTCAACGGCGAGGCGGTCAAGGATTCCGAGTTTGCGATCCACCGCGACCCTAGGATCGGTACCCGACGCGAGCGCGACTTCAACCGGCGACAGCGCGACAACTTCGGCCCCGTCAAGGTGCCGGAGGGTGAGTATTTCTTCCTTGGAGACAATCGCGACGAATCCTATGATTCCCGCTATTGGGGCACGGTCCCTGAGCACTACATCAAGGGACGCGCGTTCCTCATCTATTGGTCCTACGGGGGAGAGACCCCCGACGGATCGTGGCACGGCTGGGGAGAGAAGATCGGCCAGCTGGGCAAGACCGTGATCGGGTTCGTGCCCAAGAGTCGCTGGAGTCGTTCCTTCCGGTTGATACGCTAGCCCGAGCTCGCTCCGAGGTCGTCAAGACATCCTGGCCACCACTGACGCTCCGTGCCAACGAGGGCGGCTAGTAGGAAGTTGACTGCCGAGATCTCCTTCCGACCCACGAACCGCTGAGAGATGCTCACGACCGCAGGGTGCCATCGCTTCGGCGCTGCGGTCCACTAAGATGGCATCGTGTTTGCCCTTGCCCGGGATATAGCCCGTGTCGCCATTCTCGCTGTTCTCCTGGCGGGCTTCGTGCGCACCTTCCTCGTACAAGCGATTCGCATTCCAAGTCGGTCGATGGAACCCACGCTGTGGATCGGAGACCACATTCTCGTCAATCGTTTCGTCTACGGTCCGAGCCGCTTCGAGTGGGAGCGTGAGTGGCTCCCGGTGCGTCGTGTTCGCGAGGGCGACGTGGTGGTGTTTCGATCGCCGAGGGAGCCAACCCAGGACTTCGTGAAGCGTTGCGTCGCCACCCAGGGTCAGAGCGTGCGGATTCGCGCCAAGGCTCTTTGGGTGGATGGGGTCGAGGTCGATGAGACATCCTATGCACTCCACATCGACCCCCGAATCTACCCGGACTCTCCCTTCCTCGAGGAGGCCTACCGTTATCGCGACCACTTTGGTCCGACCACGGTTCCGGCACACCACTTCTTCGCCCTGGGGGATCAGCGCGATATCTCCGACGACTCCCGCTTCTGGGGGGCCGTACCCAACCGCAACCTGCGGGGCAGACTCCTGCTTATCTACGGTACCCGAGGATCGCCGCGGTCGCTCCTTTCGCGGGTCCTGCACTGGGTACGCTAGGGGCCAAGCCTGGTAGAATGACCGCTGCCAACCAATCAGAGGAGTTCGACATGATGGATAGTAGACACCAGAAGGGTGAGAGCAAGCTCGGCTGTATGCTGTGGGTCTTGGTCTTTGGCGTCGCGGCGCTAATCGCCTTCAAGATGATTCCGGTCAAGATTCAAACCTCCCAACTGCACGACTTCATGATCGAGCAAGCACGCCACGGCACGGCGAGGATCGACAATGACCGTCTGCGTAAAGCGATCGTTCGCCGCGCCAAGGAGCTCGATCTTCCCCTCGAACTAGACAATGTCAAGGTCGAGATGCAGAGGAAGCGGGTTCGGATGGAAGCCAAGTACGTTGTGCCTGTCGAGTTTCCAGGCTACACGTACTACTGGGAGTTCAATCACACCGTCGACGAGACCAAATTCCTGACCGACTAGTTGGCTGAAACCCTGTCGCAGAAACCGATAGAGTCAAACGACGATCCCCTCGACGGGACGGGAGGAGGCCAACTCCTCCTCCAGGCGTTGTAGGGCTAGTTCGGGGTCGGCGGCTCGCGTCAGGGGTCTGCCGACCACGAGGAGATCGGCGCCGGCGGCACGGGCCTCGCTAGGGGTTGCGGTTCGGCGTTGGTCCCCACTTGGAGAACCGGCCGGCCGGACACCAGGGGTTACGACGAGGAAGTCGGCTTCGACTCGGCGCCGAATAGAGCCCGCCTCGAGCGGTGAACAGACGGCACCGGAGCACCCCGAGGAGGCGGCGAGCACCGCCCAGGCAGGCACCCTATCCGCGAGGTCGCACGGGTCATCGAGTTCCCTGAGCGCCGCTTGGTCGAGGTGGGTCAAGGCGGTGACGGCGAGGAGCTTCAACCGTCCTCGCGCCGCAGAAACCCCGGCTTCGAGCATCCGTCGACCACCTCCGACATGAACGGTGAGCAGGTCAACTCCGAGGTCGCTCGCAGCCCCCACCGCACCGGCCACGGTATTCGGGATATCGTGAAGCTTGAGGTCGAGAAAGATGCCGTTGGCTTGGCTTCTCGCCGTGTCTACCGCGGCCGGACCCCATCGAATGAAGGCTTCGAGGCCGACCTTGAGATAGCCCACTCGAGGCCCGAAGAAGCGACACCAGCGATCAAACTCGTTGCGCTCCGCGGTATCCAACGCAACGATGACACAGTCCAGGGCTCTCTCGCTCACGGTCCAGTTCCTCCAAGGGCGGAGGCTATCACGCGAGTAGACCGCGGCCTCGTGGCGAAGCCCCCGCTGTCGTCACGGGGTTGTCCGTGAGAGGATGGGTTGCGCGATGACGAACCCTCACCCCCCATCCTCCCGCAAGGCGTTCCTAGCGTCGTTTCTTCCCGGAGGGCTGGCCGGGGCCCACCTCCTTGGTTTGCTCTACTTTCTCAATCCCGGCCTGCCTCTCGCGGGTCTCGATCTGGCCCGGGCACTGCTACGCCTTAGCAGTGGTCTCGCCGTCGCAAGTGCCATTCTGCTCTTGCCTTGGACCATCGAACGACCCCGTGCAACGTTGCGGATGCTGCCTTGGCTCATCAGCTTTGTCCTCGGCGCCTCTTCGATTCTCGCTGCCGCCCACGCATCCTATTTCGCCTACTACTTGCCCCCCGGGGTTAATATTCGCCTAATAAAAGCATCTATGTTCCTCGGCCTCGCGGCCCTGATCTGCTTCTACACGGCTCTATTGCATGCTCTGTCCAATCGGCGCTATGGACGACGGAGTCGGATGGGAATCTGGTTCCTCGCGATCGCCTCTCTCTACGTGGTGGTCGAGCGCCGGGAGGCCTATCGACCCGACCATCGCCCCACCCTCGCTTCGTCCGTCGAGGACCCGCGCCCGGCCTCCTTGTTGGTCGTGGGACTGGGGGGCGCATCTCTCGATGCAATTCTCCCCCTCGCCCAGCAAGGACAGCTGCCCTTCCTCGCTGAGTCGCTCCGGGTCGGGAGCTATGCGCGACTGCGGCCGCTCCGCCCCCTACGGCACGACCCTGCATGGGTAACCCTCGCCACCGGCAAGTGGCCCTACAAGCACGGAATACGGGACCAGAATCGCTTTGTGGCGCCGATCCTTGGAGGAGGTACGGAGTTCGCGCTCCTTCCCATCGGACTCCGTCGTTGGCTCGGTTTTCACTCTCACCAGGCCCTGAGTGGTGCCGACCGCGACGCACGCACCGCATGGGAGATCTCAGCGAGACTTGGGATCCCATCGGGCGTCGTGGGCTGGCCCGAAGCAACCTCGACCGAGCCCGGCGTTCTCTTTGCGCTCTCGGATCAGTTCTTTTCCGGCAAGGACGACCTCGGACTTGCCCCGGCGAGCCAAAAGGGACGAATGGTGAGCCTTCGCGCCGCCTCCACTGTTTCTCATCCTCTCGTCAGCGAGCTTCCCGAGAGAACCCGGACAGTCGTCGAGGGTGCGCTGGCCGGCGACCAAGCGAGGTTAGCTGTCTTCCGAGTGCTCGCTGGAGAGAACCCGCAGGCCCGGGCTCTATTCTTGCAGCTTCCGGGGCTCTCTTCAGTGTCGGAGCGCTACTTCGGAGGCTACGCGGAGCACCCCTTCGACGGCGGCGGACGTGACGGTCTCGACGATGCCGCCAGGGCCGTTGCGGCCTACTACCGCTGGCTCGACGGTGAACTAGCGGAACTCAGGGAGTCGGTTCAAGGTCCGGCCGTTCTCGTCGTCGTCTCAGCCCACGGGTACCGTCAACCAGGATGGTGGGATCATCGCGGCATCCCCAGTCGCCAGGAACAAGGATTGGGGGATGCTGATGCCGATGGGGTGCTTGTCATTCGAGGCCACGGTATCCAGGCCGACAGCTACGTTGCCGGTGCCGGCGTGGAAGACGTTCTGCCGACACTCCTGTTCGCCATGGGACTGCCGACCGCCCGCGACTTCGACGGACACGCTCTCACCAAGGTCTTTGAACCCACCGAACTGGCCGCACGGCCTCTGACGTTTCTACCGTCGTACGAAACCTTGGTGAGCGACCGAAATCGCTAGCGGGGAGATCGTAGGACCAAGGTACAGCAGGCGAAAACTGTCTCGTCCACGGCTAGCGCAGCCGGGTAACGCTGGCAGGGCGCGACTCAGCCGCGCTGTCGTTGGACATCTGGCAGTAACCCTCGAAGATGGAGCCTTCCTCGAGCAGGAGACAAGGGGTCTTGATATCGCCCTCTAGACGCCCCCCGGGAGCGATGACGATTCTCTCACTCGCGGTCACCCCGCCCTTCAATCTGCCGGCGACGAAAAGGCGCGCCACCTCGACTTCTGCTTCGACGAAGCCACCCTCTCCAACGTGGAGCTCACCCTCGGAGATGACCCTGCCGGAGATCTTACCCTCGACTCGAAAAGTGTCACGAAAACGAAGGTCCCCGTGGAGCTCACTCCCGGCGTCGAGGAAGCCATCGAGCTGACCCCGGCGGCGACTCACGAGGATTCCCTTGCCATCAATAGGTCGTACAGTCGCATGAGTTCCTCCTCGGAATGGAAGTGGATCCGGATCTCGCCCTTTCCTCCAGAGCGGCGACGCAACACGACCTTCGTCTGGAGCCTTCGCGTCATCGCCTCTTCTGCCGCAGCGTCGTGCACATCTCGAGGTGGCTGGGTTGGCTTGCTGCGTTCAGTCTCGGGCTTGGAGCTTCGTCGTTCGAGTTCCCGAGCGGTCCATCCTTCCGCGACGGCACGGCGCGCCATGGCAATTTGAGCCGAAGCGCTATCGAGACCGAGGAGCGGTCTCGCTTGGCCCGCGGTAAGCTCTCCGTTTCGCAGGTGTGTGAGGACAGCTTCCGGAAGATTGAGTAGCCTCAGAGAGTTGGCCACCGTCGAACGAGCCTTCCCCACCCGCTCCGCGAGTTGCCCCTGCGACAACCCGAAGTCGTCGCTCAACGACCGGTAGGCCTGGGCCTCCTCGATGGGATTGAGGTCTTCTCGTTGTAGGTTCTCCACGAGGGCGAGCTCGAGCAGGTGACGATCGTCCGACACCGCCAATTCGACGACCGGAACGGATTCGAGGCCCGCCAGTTTTGACGCCCGCCAGCGACGCTCCCCGGCGACAATCAGGTACTGTCCCCCCGGACGGGGAGTCACGACGATTGGTTGAACCAATCCCTGGCTCTTGATCGACGCGCTGAGTTCAGCCAGGGACGCTTCATCGAAATCGCGTCGGGGCTGGTTCTCGTTGGGCGTCAGGGCCTCCACGGGTAAACGCCGCACCTCAGCCGAGGACGGGTCCGCCGCCGCTTGGAGGAGTGCATCGAGGCCTCGCCCGAGGCCCCGCTTCTTGGTCGCCGTTCGGGCCGCCGCCGTCATGCTGCCCTCCCCAGGTACTCACGGGCTAGTCCCAGGTAGGCCTCGGACCCTCGACACTTGATATCGTAGTCGAGTACCGAGCAGCCGTGGCTCGGAGCCTCGGCCAAGCGGATGTTACGCGGAACAGTCGTCGTGAACACTCTCGTTCCAAAGTGACGTCGAACCTCATCCTCGACGTCGCGGGAGAGATTCGTACGATCGTCGAGCATGGTGAGTACGATGCCGCCGATCTCTAGGTTCGCATTCAGATTCGTACGTACTCGCTCTACCGTTGCCACGAGCTCACTCAACCCCTCCAGCGCGAAGTACTCACACTGCAGCGGCACCAGGACGGCGTCCGCCGCCACGAGACCGTTGACGGTGAGATGACCCAGCGAGGGCGGGCAGTCGAGTAGCACGGTGTGGTACTGCGTGCGAACCTCCCTTAAGGCGTCACGAAGCCGAGTCTCCCACCCATCCTGACGAGCGAACTCCACCTCGATTCCTACCAGATTGCGGTCGCACGCAAGTAGGTCGAGATTTGGAAAACCGCTGGGAACGATCGCTTCTCTGGCGTCTACCACCGTGCCGGAGGTGGTCGTCAAAACGTCGTACAGATTGGGCGCGCCGCACTGTCGACCCAGGCCCCGAGTGGCGTTGCCCTGGGGGTCGCTGTCGACGAGGAGAACTCGATGCTCTAGGGCCGCGAGCGCGGCCCCGAGGTTGATCGCGGTGGTGGTCTTTCCCACTCCACCCTTCTGATTCGCTATTGCCAAAACACTCATCGTGGACCCTCTCACCTCACCGGTTCGGCCCAAACGAGCCGTCGTAGTCGACTTCCCGCAAGAGGAAGATTTGCAACCTCTCGCAAGCCCGGCGGCAACTCGCCGCCTTCCTCACCTTGCCACCACAACACCCGCGCAGAGTCGGAAAGTTGCTC
>JAIOJS010000317.1 GCA_019911795.1 Thermoanaerobaculia bacterium
CGTCAGCATCACCCTGCCCGTCTCACCGTAGTCGACGGTTCTACTGGGCTCGTCCGGATCGACGAGTTCGAAGACGGCCCGCGGGTGGGGTGGATAGTAGGTGATGGTGTAGTCGGGTTCCGCGGCGGAGGCATCGAAGGGACGCGGACAGGCGAGACCCATCAGGGTGTTGCCGTAGGTGGGGATGAATTCGATGCCGGGGACCAGCTCTTCGCGAGCGAAGCGATGAAACTGGGCATTCATCTCGGTACCGCCGCAAAAGATGCCGCGGATGCCCTGGTTGCTGAGTGAGACCTTCTCACACAGCGCCTCGAGGAGCTTCGGGGTGGTGAACACACAGGCGACGCTGTCATGACCCCGAAGGATCTTCAGGGCCTGGTCGATGACATGGTCGCGATAGGCAGCCATCTCCTGGTGACGTCCAGCCTTGACCAGCTTGTTGACCCAGCGGGGATCGAGGTCGACGTGGAAGGCCGCTCCTCCCCGATGCTGGGCCAGATGCTCGATTGCCAGGCGCAATCGACGGGGTCCGGTCGGTCCCAGCATGAGCCAGTCGCTGCCCCGTGGAAAGCTCTCGTCCGACAGCGACTCGCTGTACAGCTCGTAGTCGGTCTGGAAGTCGCGGACGTTGATTCGGCTCTTGGGCAGCCCCGTGCTGCCACCGGTCTCGAAGACGAATAGCGGTTGATCGGCCAGGCCCTTGGGAACCCAGCGCCGAATGGGACCTCCTCGCAGCCACTCGTCCTGAAAGTGACCGAGTTGGGCGAGGTCGTCGTAGCTACCGATGGTGTCGCGCGGATCGAAATCGAGAGAAGCGGCGAAATCGAGCCAGAAGGGGCAGCCGGTGGCCGGATCGAAGTGCCACTGCACGATCTCACGGACGTGGGCATCGAGCCGTTGCCGAGCGGCGGCGGCTTGGTCGGTGGCTTCGACGGCGGAGGTCAACGTCCCTTGGCTCCCTCGTTCTGAGCCTCGTTCTGAGCCTCGTTCTGAGCCCCGTCCTTCGCCTCGTCCATCGTGGCTTCGGGGGCGGCCGGCTTTAGCTTGGCACCCTTCGCAATGGCGAAGAGGTGGTTTCGCGTGGTCACGTAGAGCACGCCGTCCTTGGCAACCGGAGTGGTGTAGGTGGCGCTCCCCATGTTGATCTCGTCCACCAGCTTCATCGTCTTGCCTGCTTCGAGGATTGCGATGTCGCCGTCTTCGTCACCGAGGTAGACCTTGCCGTCGGCGACGTAGGCGGAGCCCCACACCGCAGCGAAGGCATCGTAGGTCCAGTAGTGCTGACCGGTAACGGCATCCAGGCAATAGAGCCGCCCCGACAGGTCGGCGATGTAGAGGAGTCCGTCGGCGATCGCCGCGGTCGAGATGGTGCGGCCGAACTCTTCACCGCCGCGGTGCCAGACCGCCGCAGTTTCGGTGACGTCGCCTTCTTTGGTGGCGTCGATGGCCCAGAAGTTTCCTGGACCCTCACCGTGCTCGGGATCCTGCCCCACGCCGATGTAGACCTTGTCGTCGTAGAACACCGGAGTTCCGACGATGTTGTTGCGCGTGCCCATGCCACCGAGCTCCCACTTGGATCCTTTGGGATTTGCGTCGAACTTCCACAACACATCGCCGCTGCTGGGATTGAGCGAGTAGATCCAGCCATCGCCGCCCGGGAAGACGACCTGTTCGCGTCCGCCGGCCACGCCATAGGCGGGGTTGGACCATTGACCATGCAGGATGTTGTTGGCGGGGAGGGAGCTCTCCCACAGCAACTCTCCGCTCGTCTTATCGACCGCGATGAAGCTGGGCGCCAGGGGGGCGGGGATGTTGACGTGACCCTCGTCGACGCCGTTGCCGGTCACCGTGAAGAGGATGTTGCCGACGATCAGCGGGTTGCCGGCGGCGAGATTGTGGGGGAACACGTCGAGTTCCTCGATCATGTCGAGGGACCAGACTTCCTTGCCGGTCTTGTTCTCGGCGCAGATCAGCTTAGCTTGATTGGAGACGAAGTAAACGCGGTCACCCTCGATGTAGGGAGTCGAGCAGATCCCCTGGAAGGGCCAATCGTGAACGCGTCCGGCCGGGAGCTTGTCATAGACGTTCTGCCAGAGAAACTTTCCAGTCTCTCGGTCGAAAGCCATCAGCACCCCTTTGTCCCCTTGGAGCGCGGCATCACGGGGCACCTCGTTGTTGGTGCCGATGAACACGGTGTCTTTGCCGACAACGGGTCCGCCATAGCTCTGCGAGCCGAGCGCCTGCGACCACTTGATGTTTTCGCCGCTCTCGATGTCCCAACTGGAGGGTAGGTCGGTTGCCGGCGAGACCATGTTGCGTGACGGCGTGCCGCCGAACATGGCGACATCCTGGTCCTCACTCGCCAAGGCACTGCTAGGGCCGACGGCACTGAGGAGCAGAGTGCAGGCCGCCAACGTGGCGAGCCTCCGGAGGGCAAGAAAAAGAGTCTGTTGGCGCATCATGGCTGGGTCCTCAGAGGAGTGACGGAAACGTTGTCGTAGTAGATGGATGATGGAGAGAATCCGTAGAGCCCGGGACTGCCCTTGGCGATGCCGTGGGGATCGTCGACCTCGAGGGTCCAGGCATCCGGTTCGGCGGTTCCGCGCTTCCAGGCCTTGGCGCGAACGATGGCGTGCTCGCCGCGGTTCTCGACCTGCATCTTGACGCGGTACCAGACTCCCGGTTCCCAGGCGAAGTCGACCGACTGCTTCATGCGCAGAGCCGAGGCCCAGGAGTAGAGGTCCAGGGTCTGTTGGGCTCCCTTGAGGTCGAGGGTGTATCCCTGAGCGAGGAGTCCCATGTCCGCCACCTTGCGCCCGGTCTTGGTTCCCATGAGGTCGGCTTCGATCGTGTAGTCGTGGTCCCCGGAATCGCCGAGAAAGGTGATGTGGCGATGGATCTTCACCGGGGAGGGGTTCTTGGCCAAGACATGACCTTCGACTCCCTCGAGCTCTTCGACCCCCCAACGACCGACATAGCCGATGAAGTAGTTGGGACGCGATCCGACCTCGGTGCTCTCGAAGTCCTCGTGGATCGGGAGCCCGGTGAGAACCCGCAGGCGGGCACTACCGAGGACCTCGCCAACCTTGGCGATCACCTTACCGGTCTGCGACCCCGCCTTGGGGTCGGGAGTGAAGGTGCCGTCGGGGGACAGCGTCCCTTGGAGCCCGTCCAAGGTCCAGTTGGCGGAGTCTGTCTTGGAAATCCGCCGTCCCTTCGCGTCGAAGAGTTCCACTCGGAAGGAGGCGCTCTCATCGTTGCGCAGGTGAATGTCTCCCGGAATCACTTGGACGGTGGCGACCTTGGCGTCGTCGGCCGCCGCCTCGATGGCTTGTCCTGCGGCCAGGGCCGGGACTTTCCTATCGGCCGTCTTGCTCCCGAGGGCATAGAGGCCCTCTTCGGTGGTGAAGTAGATCCGGTTGTAGGCGATGGCTGGGGATCCGTAGACCTCGGCGAAGCGTCCTTCCGGCATGTTGATCTCTTCGTTGTCGAGGATCCGCCCACCCTCTTCATCCAGTCCGACGATGAGGAAGTGGCCGTTGACCTCGGTGACGTAGAGCTTGCCGTCGGCCCACACGGGAGAGCCCTTGCCGACGTTACCGAGATCGAGCTCCCACAGTTCGTGACCGTTCGTGGCGTCGAGGGCGTGAAGGTTGGCCGAGTTGTCCACGACGTAGAGCTTGCCGTCGTGGGCGACGAGCGAGGAGAAGCCGGCGCCGAGGGGCGAACGCCAGATTTCGTGAGTCTTGGTGACGTCGCCACTTCCGGTAGCGTCGATGGCAACCACTCGTCCCATCGATCCCTCGTCGACATTCTCTTCGCTATGGCTGGCGTAGACGGTTGTTCCGTCGACTACGACCGAGATGTTGATCGCCCGCTTGGACAGCTTGAAGCCCCAGACTTTCTCCCCGGTACGAGCGTCGACGGCGAAGATACTGCCGTCGCCGTTGCCGTGGATCGCGAGGCGGCGTCCGTCGATCGTCGCGATCGCTGCCGTCGACTGCGCGTTCTTATCGGCCATCGAGTTGGCGGGCGAGGAGCGCCAGAGAAGGTCGCCGTTCTTCTTGTCGAAGGCGTACATGCGGTGCAGGGGTCTCGACTCCTCCCCCCAGTTGGTGCTGGCAAAGGTGACGATCACCCGGTTCTCGTCCACGGTCGGGGTCTGCGTGCGGCCGCCATAGCCCTCCATGAACCCGTACTCCTCGATCAGGTTCTTCTCCCAAACGACGCTTCCATCTTTGCTATCGAGGCAGTAGAAGAGGCCTCCCACCCCCTGAACAAAAAGGTAGCCGGTCTCGGCGTCGCCGGCGAGGTTCGCCCAGCCAACCCGGTTCCAAGGTACCGTCGTTTGGTAGACGTTGAAGCGGAACTCCCACAACTTGGTGCCGTCGAAGGCATCGAAGCAGGCCACCATCTCCTGGCGATCGATAAGTTCCTCACCGGCCCGACCGTTGGCGCAGACCCTTCCCTGCATCACGACCGGCGCCGAACGCCCGGTGAAGTCCTGACGCCACAAGAGGTTCTCGCCGGTCGTCGACCAGGAGTCGATGAGACCCTGAGCTCGAGAGACGCTGTTGCCATCGGGACCGCGCCAACTAGGCCACTCCTGGGCCAGGCTCGGAACCGACAGGGCGAGGAGGGCGAGGGCGCTGGTGAGCGCTCGCCGACCGATCGATAGGTACTGCATGTGGGGTGTCTCCTTGTCGCACATCTTGAGAGATTCGCTGGCGCGAATACGGTTCAGCTTACCGCAGACTTCCGAGGAACCAGACCGTTGTTGTACGTGGCTACGAGGTTCCGGGGTTTACGGCATTCGCCGTGACTGCAATGTCGACGGGGGTCTTGGGTGCTGGCGTGGGCTTGTAGAGGGTGACGAGAAATCCGCCGAGTGCCGCCAGCAAGATGCCGGCGACGAACTGCCAGCGGAGGCCCCCGAAGCCTCCCGCCGGTGGATGCATCGCGGTGGCGACAAGGGCGTTCACAATGGGCGCTCCGGCAAACACGATACTCATCACCACGGCGGGAGTCCCCTTGGCCCCGAAGGCGAGGAGCACACAGAATGCACCCGCCGCCCCGACCAAGCCCGCGACCAGCGACCAGACAACTCCCTGTATCGGGAAACTGAACGCCGAACCGCCGCCCCGCAACGCGAGAATGCCGAGCGGGGCAAGTACCGCCGTCAGAAAGTAGGCGACACCGACGAAGAGAAACGCCTTGTAGCGTCCGAGGTCGGCGTCCTGCATCGACATCTGGCCCTTGTGCAGAAAGATGCCGTAGAGACCCCAGGTCGCCACCGTCATGAGGGCGAAGAGGAGCCAGGTCATCGAGGTTGGGGTGGAAGCTGCGGACATTTCGATCTCCTTCGTAGAAGTCGGAGACTAGCACTAAGCCGGACGCTTCCTGGATCCTTCTGGACGCTGCTCCATCATCCGTTCAGCGGCTCGATGCAAGGCCGTCTCTGGCTGCGACTGTCCAGGACCGCGGGCGGACGCGTGGCCTCGGGGCACTAGGCCAGAAGGAAATCGGCGATCGACCGGAACTGATCGAGGAAGGTGGCGAGGTCGATCGGCTTGATTCGCTTGCCGTGGCGGAAGTAAATCGTCCAGCCCCCGGCCCCTTCGATGGACCATTTGGAGTCGGTCTCGAGAGCGCGACGAACCTGCGGGTTGAAGAGCCGCCGGATCGCCTCCTCGTCGGTTCCGCGCAGCACGTAGCGGTTGGAGAACTCGGGGGAGTCCTCGAAGTCGATGTCCTGGTAACCGAACATCTCCCCGATCTTGTGAAAGACGATCTCCGGTCGCAGTTCGAAGTCGGGCACCGGCCGCTCCTGCGAGCGCACCGCCGCGATCGTCTGCCGGTGCGTCGACGAGTTCTGGCCGCCGCCCACGGTGTAGGTGTAGTCAAAGAGCACGACCTCGCGTCCGCTGCGCTCCCGGCGCGCTACGTTGCGCACCCGGCCCCGGCGACCACGGCCAAACACCGGCAACCGTCCGAGCTCGCCCGCCAGCAACGAGTCGTCCTTCTCCTGGAAACTGAATCCTAGGCCGTACAGCTCGCTTTCCAGCTCCTCCTTGCGCCGCCGTTCGTAGCGGCGGACGAGGACCACCACCACGACGACGACCAAGAGGCCGAGGCCGATCAGGACAGCCGGGAGAACGAAGGCGAAATTCGTGGAATTCATGGGCCACCTCAGGGTAGAGAGTTCACTCTAGTCTACGCCCCAAGACCAACTTCTATTGCCTATGAGTGCCCCTTCGTGTAAAGTGCCCCTTCGCGCCCGGCGGGTCCAACCCGCCGCGAACGTGGCCCGTTCGTCTAGGGGTCCAGGACGCCGGCCTCTCACGCCGGTAACACGGGTTCGAATCCCGTACGGGCTACCACTCCTTCGCATGCGCTCAGTCGTCGCAGCCCGTACGGGCTTCGGTCGCGGTGGCGCGCGCCTATCGGCGCACGACACCTTGGAGCGAATCCTTGTTGGGTGGGGTCGCATTCTTCGCTTTGCTCAGTCGCTGCTTTCGAGTGGTGCTCGAGGTGAGAGCTCGGTTGGGAGGCTTCGTCAGTATGAGCTACCACTCCTTCGCATGCGCTCAGTCGTCGCAGCCCGTACGGGCTTCGGTCGCGGTGGCGCGCGCCTATCGGCGCTCGACACCTTGGAGCGAATCCTTGTTGGGTGGGGTCGCATTCTTCGCTTTGCTCAGTCGCTGCTTTCGAGTGGTGCTTGAGGTGACTTCTCGTTGGGAGGTTTGATCTGTTTGAGCTCCCTTACCCCTCGCATGCGCTCAGTCGTTGCAGCCGGTACGGGCTTCGGTCGCGGTGGCGCGCGCCTGTCGGCGCACGACACCTTGGAGCGAAGCCCGTCGGCTGAGGTCGTGGTGGGCGGCTTGCGCCTTGGCGCTCGACGCCTGAAGCGAACTCCTTGGGTTGTCTGTGGCCCCCGATCGCTTTGCGATCTCGGTCCGTTATTTTCCGAGTTAGGGCTCAGCGAGCGCAACGGTTGGTGGACTCCACGGGTTCGGTGAGAGGTGCCTCTCTTCACGTTCCGCCGAGATGACGATTCCGTCATCGAGAGGCGCGGCTCTTCGTCATCCAGGAGTGTTGTGATGAAGATGGAGGCTCGTCGGCGTGGCAGGAACTACGGAGTTGTACCTAAGTCCCATCTGCCGAAGTCCGGCCAGTCCCCGCATCTAGGTGGAAACCGGGGGGAGCATGGGGGGTTGTGCGGATTGCTACCGGGGAGCTGCCGGCCAAGAATTCTTGCACCTCAGCAGGGACACCCTGCAGGGGGGCAGAGATCATGAGAGCCTTCGGAAACCCCATTCACGAATCAAAAGTCCTTACCCTCGCGGTCGCCGTGACGGCTGGATCGGCAGCCCTAGAACCGCAAGAAGCTGACCTGAAGGGTCGAAGGCTGTCATGATCCATGAGGAGGCCCGAAGGCCGCGAGAAGAAGCTCGGCGACGTGTGCTCGCAAGAATGGCAAGCTGGCCGACCGCCTACCCCCGAGCCTTCCTCGCACTTTCGGCACTGCTGACCGCAATCGTCTATTGGGCGCTGGCTCCCGTGTCCGAGGCGCTGGTCGGGGTCCTGCCGATAGACGGCACTTCCCACCTGGGCGGAGCGCTGCAGTTCTTTCTCTACGACACGCCGAAGGTCCTGCTTCTCCTCACCGGCATCGTTTTCGTCATGGGTACGGTGAACTCGGCCTTTTCGCCCGAACGCACGCGGGCGCTTCTCGCTGGACGCCGGGAGGGCTTCGCCAACGTCATGGCGGCAAGCCTCGGAGTCGTCACTCCGTTTTGTTCCTGCTCGGCGGTGCCTCTGTTCATAGGCTTCGTTCAGGCGGGGGTCCCGCTCGGAGTGACGTTCTCGTTCCTGATCGCCGCTCCGATGGTCAACGAAGTGGCGCTGGCGCTACTGTTCGGCCTCTTCGGCTGGCGGATTGCGCTGCTCTATCTCGGCCTGGGGTTGACGGTGGCGATCGTCGCCGGCTGGCTCATCGGTCGCCTCGGGATGGAGGACTCCCTCGAAGACTGGGTTCGCGACATGCCGCGCATCGCAGCCCAGGCGACCGAGATTCGACTGACGCTCGCCGAACGCATCGAAGCAGGGTTCACTGCGGTTCGGGAGATCGTCGGGAAGGTCTGGCCCTACATCCTGGGCGGAATCGCGATCGGCGCGGCGATCCACGGTTACGTTCCTGAGGAGCTCATGGCCTCCATCATGGGCAAGGACGCGTGGTGGAGCGTGCCACTTGCGATTCTGATCGGTGTGCCGATGTATACCAACGCGGCCGGGGTCATTCCGATCGTTCAGGCGCTGCTCGCCAAGGGCGCCGCCCTCGGTACAGTGCTCGCCTTCATGATGAGCGTGATCGCGGTCTCGCTGCCTGAGATGGTGATTCTGCGCAAAATCCTCAAGCCGCGACTGATCGCTATCTTCGTCGCCGTCGTGGCGTCCGGAATCCTGCTCGTCGGAGTTGTCTTCAACGCACTGGTGTAGTGGATACAAAGGAGAACGTCATGAAGAGCTTCAAGGTCCTCGGCCCTGGGTGTGCCAACTGCAAGAACACCGTCCGGCTGATTGAGTCGATAGCGCAAGAGAAGGGAGTGGCGGTCGACGTCGAAAAGGTCGAGGATTTCCGGGAGATCGCGAGCTACGGGATCCTGTCGACTCCTGGCGTCGTGATCGACGGCCAAGTCGTGCATGCCGGCGGCGTACCGAGCCGGGGAAAAGTCGAGGGATGGTTTGCTCAAGGCGCGTAGCTCGTAAGCAAGTGCGAGACCGGATCGCCTTGCCTTCATCGCAAAGCGGTTGCCCGTCCTGCGATTGACGCTCCATGGACCTGACCCATAGAGGCCGCCGCGAGGATGGTGGCAACCTCGCCTAGCGCTGGGCGTGGCGCAGGCCACGCCCGAGTTGTCTCAGTCCGAGGATACCCACGGGCTCACCAGTTTCCCTTCTCATCGAGTTCCACCTTGAGGGCGAAGAACTCGAGAAGATCTTTGAGGGAGACGATCCCGACCAACTCGTCGCTGGCGACGACCATCAACCGGGACGTACCGGTGCGGCTCATCCGGCCGAGCGCGTCCATGGCGTCCGCCTCCGGCTCGATGCTGTTGTCGCGGCCACACTTCTGCATCACTGCCCCGACGCTTTGGCGTTCCCACTCGTCCCTGGCCAGGGGCTTGATCTCCTGGGTGGTGACACAACCCACCAGACGGCCGTCGTCCACCACCGGGAACATCTTGTGGTGATGCTCGAGGAAGTACTTCTCGACGAGTTCCCGAACCGACAGGGATCGGGGCACGGCGACCACATGAGTGGCCATGAACCGAGAAACGGGCTCACCCTCGAGGGCATGACGGAGGAGCAGTTGCTGATAGGAAGCCTGCGCAGCCTGACGCAGGAACATGCCGATGAGCACCCACCACAGACCGCCGATCAGTTGTTGTCCCCAGAGCAGGGAGACGATCCCGAGCACGATGAGGACGGTACCGAAGCCGGCACCGATCGCCGAGGTGATGCGCGTGGCCCGGCGCAAGCTTCCCTTCCAGCCCCAGAGAACCGAACGGAGCACGCGACCGCCATCCAAGGGGAAGGCGGGGAGGAGGTTGAAGGCCGCCAACACCAGGTTGATGGTCGCCAGGTACTCCACGATCGGTCCGGCCACGGCCGGGAGGACGCCAAGGCCTGCCGCCAGGAAGCAGACCGCACCGATCAAGATGCTGGCGATCGGTCCGACGATCGCCACCCGGAACTCGACCTTCGGGCTGGGCGGCTCGTCCCTCATCTCGGCCACACCGCCGAAGATGAAGAGCGTGATGCCGTTGATGGCCAGCCCGTATCGACGAGCCACGAGTGCGTGGGCGAGTTCGTGCAGAACCACCGATACGAAGAGCCCTAGGGCGCCGAAGAGTCCCATCCACAGGTAGGTAGATGCCTCCAGTCCAGGATGGGACTCGGGAAACCAGCCGTTGGCCAAAGACCAGGTGATGAGCGCCAACACGACGAACCAACTAAGGTCGACGCGGATAGCGATCCCGAAGAGTTTGAACAGTTCGTACCGTCTTCCAAACATCAGGGCGTGCTCTCCTCAGGGTTCAGGTCAGTCATGGCGAAGTCGCTTCGCCGCCGGAAAATCGCGCGTATGAGTTCATGCTCTCCCCCTGGTGGCCTCGAACGATTCGAGTTTCTACCTATCCCCGTCGAACCCCCCTCGATCACCGGTTTCGGTCCTGCTCGAAGACGAACTGCCGCATCTGCGGCACACTCCGACGGGCCGAGGCGCGATGACAATCTCCGCGGCCATCTCCCTGACCACGTCGACCGGCAAGTTGCTGACGACGCGGCCATCGACAAGCCACCGACCGTCTCGCTCACGGGCTGGGGAGAGCCCTGCCACCGCGGAGCTGGCGGCCAGGCCGACTCTGTGCCTCCTTCGTCGCACTTGATATTCCTTCCGTGAAGACGGTCGGGATCCGGTCGCTGGCTCAGCTCCCTTGTCGTCAATCCCCGGGATCACCAGTTGACCGTTGTCTCCCTTTTCGGCCGGTTGAAGTACTTGAAGGCTCTTGCTTTACTTGCGGTCGGTAGACTCTCACCTTACCCTGCTCCAAGACACTCGAACTCGTCGCCCCCGGTGGCCCGGATAGCTCTTCAACCTGATAGCGGGGCACGGGGTGTCCCAGGGTCCGCTCGAGCCTCTCGACCGAGACGCTGTGCCCAATCACCCGACGCCCCTCCGCGGCATAACGGGTCACGTCTCGCGTTAAGC
>JAIOJS010000318.1 GCA_019911795.1 Thermoanaerobaculia bacterium
TCTCGAGTGCGACCGATGAGACCCCGCCATTTGCCACCACCAACGTGTCGCCGCTCGCCCCACCGCCGCGCCCCACGCCCCCCTCGGGTCCTTGGCAGGTTCCGGACGCCATCGAGCCCTATTGGTCTGGGAACGAGCCTCCAGAGGGCAAGCGACGGTGGATCCTCGGTCTTGTCCTCGTCCTTCTCGCGGCCGGCCTTGCCACGGCATACTACTTTTCACAACACGCTTCGATCACTCCAACCTTTGTCTCAGAGGGCCAGGCCCTTCAGGATCCACCGGAAACCGGAATGTCCGCGACCGATCCGCTGCGCGGAAGCACGCCCTCTGGTGACGAATCCTCGACAGTTCCCATCGGAGTTCCCACCGACGGCCTCCCGACGTCACAGTTGGATAGCGGCGAGGAACCCCCGTCTCTAGAGTCTTTGGTTGGCCTTCCCGAGCCCACTCCCGTACCGACCGTCAACCGCAACGACGACAGTCCGCCGCCGATCGCGAACCCCATTGAGCCCGAGGACACCCTCCTCGATCGGAACCCGTCACCCTCGGTGACGCTTGCCACGCGTATCGAGGACATCACCTGGCGTGAGGTCGACCGCGCCACCGTCGTGACCCTCGTCGGCAACGGAGACTTCTCCGACGAAATGGTCTCCACCTTCCGTCTCCAGGGTGGACAACCCCGGGAGGTCGTGCGGCTCGACGGCATCGAGACGGGCTACCGACGTCCCAACTTGATTTTGGCGACTCCGATCGTGCAGCAGATGCGAATGGGCCACCATGAGAAGAACGGCCGCCCCGAGTTGCACATCGTCTTCGATCTCGAGCACATCGACACCAAGCTCTTCAGCGTGCGCGCCCAGGGGAAGGAACTGATCATCACCCTGGGACCTACCTGATCCGCTGCTTTCAGGTGATCGGCTAACTTCCAAGCCAATAGCTCGTTTCCAAGCCATTGGCTAGCGTCCGAGCGATCGGCCGGCTAGGGCAGATGGGACACGTGAGGCCGCGTCAGCCAGGTTCGCGGTCCTCGACCGCTAGGCACGGTCTCGGGACAAACGCCCGTCCTCGCGGAGTCGATGACCCACTGACAACAAAGCTCAGACCACGGCCTTCAGTCGCTAGCCTCGAGATCTTCGTCCTCGTCGGAGTAGCTGTCACCATCCTCGATACTGCGCGGTGCCATGTCGATCGGCTCGAGGGCGGCGATCTCCTTGCCCGAGGGAACTCCAAGTTCCTCGAAACGTCGCGCGGTGACCAAGACCCGACTTTGGTAGGAGCCGACGGCCCGGTTGTAGCTGGAGACTGCGCTCTGTAAACCGCGTCCCATCCTGTCGAAATGGGTGGTCAGGGTCCGCAGACGTTCGTACATCTCGCGTCCCAGTTGACTGATGACCTGCGCCCCCTCGGCCAGCGTTTCCTGCCGCCAACCGTAGGAGACAGCCCGAAGGAGAGCTATCAGGGTCGTCGGCGTGGCCAGAATGACTCCATTCTGAACCCCGTCCTCGATCAACACGGGATCCTGTTCGAGAGCAGCGCTGAAGAAGCTCTCTCCCGGCAGAAACAGCACGACGAACTCCGGCGCAGAATCCAATTGTTCGGTGTAGCGCTTCGCTCCTAGCTTGACCATATGCTGCCGCAGCTGCGTCGCGTGGGCCCTCATGTGCAACCGACGGCTCTCTTCGTCGGGAGCGTCCATCGCTTCGAGATATCCCTTGAGGGGTGCCTTGGCATCGACGACCACCGTTTTCCCGCCAGGCAGGAGAACGATCAGATCCGGTCGCAGGCTCCCGTCCTCGCCACTGACCTGGGCCTGCTCGACAAAGTCACAGTGGGGCAACATCCCGGCGATCTCTACCACCCGGCGCAGCTGGATCTCTCCCCATCGGCCGCGGACATTCGGCGCTCGCAGCGCCTGCGAGAGACGCTGGGTTTCCTCTCTCAATCCTGTCTGGGAGGTCGTCAGGTCCGCCATCTGCTGGCGCAATCCTACGTAGGCATCCTGCCGCACCGATTCCAGGAGTCGAAGCTGTTCGCCGACCTTTCCGAGAGACTCTCGAATCGGGTCGACAAGGTGCTCCACCGCCTTCTGACGACCCTGCAAGTCCGACTGCGCCTGAGTTTGGTACCGCTCCAGGGTTTCCCGAGCCAGATCCAAGAAGGACC
>JAIOJS010000319.1 GCA_019911795.1 Thermoanaerobaculia bacterium
CTCTCGGACCGACTCCAGGAAGTCGCGCCAACCTGACTCTGGGACACCGTTGCGGCGGCGTCTCCCTCCGCCTCGCGCCGTTTGGCTGCGCCGCGACGTGCGCCCCGAGCGCACCCGCTCGGCGTTGACCGCGGTGCGACGAGGCTCACCCTCTTCGGCGACGCCGAGATCGGGCCACAGGCTCGCTCGGTCCTTGCGAAGACTGACTCGGTCTTTGCCGGCCGGCTGATGTTCGGGTCCGCTCTCGCCCAGGGCCAACATCGTTGCCCAGAGATGCTTGCAAGGACGCCCCTCCGAGAACCTCTGACACTCACAGAAGGAGTGAAGGATCCTCTCCTCGGGTACCTGGGTCCAGTCCAGACCTACCGCGTAGGAGGACTGCTCGTTCCCCTGGACCGTCGCGCGCGCTCGAGTGCCGTCGATCTCGTATTCGACGCGGCCCTTGCCGAAGTAATCGGCACCGCGTTGACGGTCTCCCTGCTGAAAGTGGGAGGAGCTTCGCTTGTGGAGGGGAACGGGCCGCTCGTTAGAGCTGGAACGCTGCTTGGAGTGACCGCGGCGACGCCGTCTGCGATTCGTAGTGTCTTCGTTCGTCGTGTTCGACATGCAACTCAATGAGTAGAGGTTCGACCGTGTCGACGCTCACTCCTCTGGGAAGCCTCGGGGATACCCCGGGAAGTGAGTTGCGCGCCTCCGAGCGCCAAATAGGGGCTAGTCGGAGGGGGCCCGTCGGGCTGATGTGTGAATGATACACTGTCTAGCGTTCGACGCCAACGGTTGTGGCCGCTGGATTGAATCCCAAGTGTGACTCGGGTCCCACCCCACCCAACTGGCATGGGAGACTTCGGGCCAAACAAACTCGGATCCACCTCCCAACCGCAAGATCTCCGCTTCCGAAGTTAACCCAGTATGTACAACGAGTTCTACGGCTTCGACGAACCGCCGTTCAACATCACCCCTGATCCGAAGTTTCTCTTCTTCTCGCACAGTCACCGGGAGGCTTTCGACCATCTCCTCTTCGGCATCCGTGAGCGCAAGGGGTTCATTCAGCTCACGGGAGAGGTTGGCGCGGGCAAGACCACCCTCTGTCGGGCCCTGCTCGATCAGTTGGGTGAGGAGTACAAGACGGCGCTCATCCTGAACCCTCGCTTGACACCCACCCAACTCCTTCGCGCAATCCTCTCCGAACTCGAATTGCCCCAGCGACGCGATCGCTCTGCCTGTCTCCGCGAACTGAATCGCTATCTGCTGGAACAGATGGAGGCGGGATTCGACGTCGTGCTCCTGATCGACGAGGCGCAGGACATGGATGCCAAGCTTCTAGAGGAGGTGCGGTTGCTCTCCAACCTGGAAACGGATGAGCGCAAGCTCCTTCAGATCGTTCTCGTCGGCCAACCCGAGTTGCGGACCTTGCTCGATGATCCGGGGCTGCGCCAGTTGCGGCAGCGGATCACGGTCCGCTACCACCTGGGTCCGCTGTCGCGTGAGGATGTCGCGAACTACATCAGGTTCCGCCTGACCGTGGCCGGAGGCAGTTCGAGGCCCACCTTCAGCCGTTGGGCCCTGCGTGCCATTCAACGCTACTCGCGGGGTGTTCCACGACTCGTCAATGCGGTGTGCGACAAGGCACTGCTGTGCGGCTTCGTCCTCGGGATCGACCAACTCAGATGGCGCCACCTTCGTCGGGCGATCCGTGAGCTGGAAGGAGACGTGGCATGAGCCTGATCGGCGACGCTCTGAAGAAGGCCCGGGCCGACACGGGCAGCGGGTCGGGTCTCCCTCCCAATGTGTTCGCAGCACCGGCTCCGCGACGGTCCAATCTGCCGTGGATCGTGGCCGCGGCGTCAACCAGTCTCGCAATCGGCGTCCTGATGGGAGCCGCAATCTTCTACCGGGCGATGCCAGGAGCCAACCCCACGCTGCCGCCCGCGCAGATGGACGGTACACCGGCCGAACCGTCGTCCCTGTCCAGTCCTTCGGACCTTCGAGGCATCGATTCAGCGACTGCGATGGAACCGATCGGTGCCACCCAGTCGGAATCCCAGCCCTCTGAATCTGTTGGATCAACGCCAACTGGATCCATGCCGGTTGACTCGGGCGTCTCAGGTTCGAGTGACGATCCCCCGTCGTCGTCGAGGAGCAGCGAAGTCGCCGAGACCCGGTCCCCACCGACGGAGAGCGTCGGGTCGGTTCGAGAGCCGACGCCGGCCAAGCCGGCATCAGCTCCCGCCCGTGCGCTGGCTGTCCGCGATGGAGAGAGCTTTCTCCGCGAGGCTCGCCTGTCCGGCGGCACCACCCTCCGCCTCACCGGTATCGTGTGGTCCGACGCCAGCCCGGCCGCCCTCATCAACGGTGAGGTCTACAGCGTTGGCGAGGGCGACGGGGCTTGGTCGGTTGCGGAGGTTCAGCGGGGTGAAGTGACCATCGAGTCCGACGGGCTTCGCTTCTCCTTGCGACTCAAGTAGTCCGAGCCGCTCCAGAGCGTCGACCGTGATCAGGCGCGGACCTTGAGCGCGAGATCGCGCCCTCCCCGGCGCACTCTGAGGAAGATGTAATCGCCCCGGTTCTTTCCCCTCCAGACCTGACGGAGTTCCTCCGGCGAGGGGTTGGGTCGCGAATCCACCCGGAGGATGACGTCGGAGGCCTCGAGGCCGGCGCGGTCCGCTACCGATCCCGGAGCGATTGCCACGACGCGGGATCCTCCGTAGGTCGACTCGAGGTCCATTCCGAGGCGATCGAAGGTGGGGTAGGTCGGTGCCGATTCAGCATTGCCGTAGTCGATCACGGCTCGCGCCTCCGGGTAGCGACTCGCGGCGTGGAAGGTCACGGTCCGCACTGAGTTGCCGATGTCCTCGCCCGAGGTGGTGCCAATCTGTTCCTGCTCTGTCCGCGCCGAGGAGGGGGCCTCGGCCCTTGACTTGCGCTGGGGCTCCGCGTTTCCGCTCGCCGCATCCCGTTCCTCCCAGATGGGTTGTCGCCACTCTCGATAGACCTCGACGTTGATCGTGCCGATCTTGGCATCGCGAATGCCCTGACCCTCGGACCACTCTGGCGGGCTGAAGACGAAGCGCTGAGCGTGATCCAGGTCGAGCTGCCAGCCGGGCAGCTCACGAGTGGACCAGGGACCGAGAATGGACCCGATGTCTCCATCGGCGTTGCCGACGATCGGGTTCTTGCGATAGATGTTGAGTCCGTCCACCCCGACGACGACTTTGATCCGTTCTGAGGTGCGATTCCGAAGGACGATCGAGTACGACTCACCGATCAGGTCGGCCGTCGATCCGTCGAAGGTCCAACGGTGGGGTCCGTCCGGTCGCAAGGCTAATGGACGGGAGTGGTCGGGACGGATCGAGACTTCGACTTCTCCGCCGGTCAAGGGGAGATCGATGGTACGCGATGGCTGGAAGCGTCGAGCCTCCGCCGGTGTCGGCGCCAACGCCAAAAGAGTCAGGCTTACCAGGGTGGCGAGGCCTACGACGAACCACCGGGTCGAGTCGAGGGCGACGGTTCGAGGAGCGCCCCCAGAGTTGATAGGGGAGTTTGACGGTGGGTGGAAAACGATTCGGTTCATGGGGTCCTCCTGTTCGGGAGCTTCTCGGAACGTCGGTACGATGTTCCTGAAGGGTTAGACCCCGCGTCGACGCAAAACGGAACCGGAAGGGCACGGCTGTCTAAAACTCACGGCCGACCTGGTGGCGCATGAGCGGTTCACCGGATGCTTCTCACCTCCGGGGTCGCCACCCTGCACGCGCTGATGAACTCCCCGGATCAGCCGTGAACGGTGGGACTCTTCCCACCTTGGGCGGCGAGTTCATCCTCGAGCTTCAACCATCCCTGCCAGCGGCTGTCGAAGTCAAAGTCGTCGGACCGTTGGGCTGCTTCTCGTCGGGCCAGCTCGATGAAGAGACGCCAATGCCGCTTCTCGGCCGGGCCGAGGTCTTGAAGGAGCAGGGCTACCTCGGGATCGGTGGACTGAACGACGCGAAGCAGGCAGGTGAAGCGCTCGCAGCTCCGCGCTTCGATCAAGGCTCCCAGGCATAGGCGATCGACCTTGAGGTTAGCGTTCGAGCTGTTGTCCAGATGCTTTCGCAGGCCCTGCACCCAGGGGTTGGCTCGTCTTCCCAGCAGCGACAGTCCGCGCTTGTGGAGAAGGGTCGTGACCCGCCGGAGATGGGCGACCTCCTCGGCCGCGAGGGCGGACATGTGCACCACCAACTCATGATCCTCCGGGTAGTGTCCCACCAGCGAAAGGCCGAAGAGGGCGGCCTGCTGTTCGCAGATCGCGTGGTCGGCGAGGAAGATCGGCAGGTTCGCGGCCGCCAACTCACCCCAGGTCGGATCGGTGGGACGGCTTAGGGGGAGATCCGCCATCAACTCCTCGACCCCGGGTACAGGGCCGAGTCCGGTTGCCGCAGTCGGGGGGGGCGTCACGTTCCGGCTCCTGGATGCGCCGTGATCTTCCAGGTCATCGGTCGACCTTCTCTTCGCGGGCGCCAGCTTTGGTCTGCGAATCCGGTGGATCGTCAAACGGATTGGCGCCGAACAGAGCTTCGAGTACCGGAGCACACTGCTGGCGGCTCTGTTTCTGAAGCTCCAAGTCACTCGCCAATCGGGCACGGGATGAAGCGAGCTGCGGACTAGCGAAGAAGCGATCGGCATCCTCCGCTCGGCCGCCGCTGACCAGGTAGGAGTTGTGGAGAAACCAGCTCGCGGCGTCCAGGTAAACCGTCCCCATGGCGGCGGTTAGACGTTGAGCGTCACTCACCGTCGCGGACGAAGGATCATCAAAATCACTCTGCAGGTAGACCTTGCAGGCATCGAAGCGAGCCGCCGCCTCCAGATAGGGATCGGCGGTGGAAGGTAGGGATAGAAACTCGAGGGATGGAGCCAGGGCCGCGAGGCGATCGGGACCCCAGAAGTTCATCCGTTCGGCAAGCGCGACAAAGCTGCGCTGGGCGGCCTTGAGAAGGGTGGGGTAGTCCTTGTCGGGGCCGAGATCCAGCGTCGACAAGCGTCCGGCCATCTCTCCGGTCGAGCGCTCGAAGATCTCGGCGGCGCTCTCGGGGAGGAACTGCCCGGCCTCAGCGTCTTGCAAAGCGGGCGGGACGGGTCCGGCGATCAGCGGGCCGGTGGTGACTATCAGGGCTAGGACTGCACCGAGCCTGACAGCACCTTGCCAGATAGCACCCTGAAGGCTTTCAGGTCCGAGGTGGGACTTCCGACTGAGGATGCGACGGGATGAGCATTTACGGTCCATCCTTGGATGGTAACGCCGCGAGATCCGGATACCAAGGGTGGCCGGCAACGGGGCCCTCGACGAACGGCGCAGAGCATGTGTGGCCGATTGTGGAACAGATCGCTAAGTGCTGCGTAGTTGATGGTACGGCCCGGGAAGTACAGGGCCGCCGATCGAAAACCAAATGCAGAAAAAGATAGTTGACAGCCCACTGGGCGTAGGAGAGCAGAAATGCCAGTAGTTTCAAGAGTCATCGAAGACAGTCTAGTGATCGAGGCCAGCGGAAGAATCACCATCGGACAGGGCGACGCGCTTCTCAGGGATGCCGTCGTCGCCGCCGTCGAGAGCGGACACCGCAAGATCGCCCTCGACCTCAGCGAAGTCCGCGCCCTCGATTCCTCTGGGGTCGGAGAAATGGTCGCGGCGCATCGCCTCGTTCAATCCGTAGGAGGACGTCTAGTCCTCGCCGGTCTTTCCTCCAAGGTCGGGGGCGTCCTCGCGGCGACTCGACTCACGGGTATCCTGGAGATCGACTCCAGTTTGGATACGGCACTGCTGTCGCTTGCTGCCTAATCGCCGGTTCCTCTTGGTTCCCCTTCTGCGGGAGTCCCTCCACTAGTGTTTGGGACTCTTGGCAATCGGAGGTAGACACAGTGCCGCCCGGTCTAGAGAGTCACGATCTCCCGGATTTGTGACTCTCGGACTGGAGATCTCTGGTCTACCGGAACGAGCGACGGACTGCTCGTTCCGGTAGACCTTTGCTTTGACGTCGATTGCCTTGACGCTCCTCGCCTTGGCGCCCTGTGACTCGATGTTCTGTGACTCGACGCCGGGCTCAGCTGAAGACGGCAGGGTCTGGTGTCCCGTTTGGTTGATCTCGTGCGCCAGGGGCGAAAACGGGCCGTCCAAAGTGGACGGGATT
>JAIOJS010000320.1 GCA_019911795.1 Thermoanaerobaculia bacterium
AGCCCACCGGAGTAGATGGCGAGACACTGATGGATTCCGTACTCCATCGAGAAGTACGCGACGGGACCCGGCGCTCCGGCATGGTTGGCGCTGAACCACGTTTCGGTCGGATTCATGTACTGGTGGAGTGCCTGCGTGACCTCTTCATAGGTGGCGAGAAACTCCTCGTTGCCCAGCAGAGGTTCCCATTCGGGGGGGGCTACGTTGATCAGTAGTTCCACTGGGTTCCGATAGCGGGTCCACGCTGCCGGATCGATGGCAGCGAAGAGTCGTCGTGCCGGTGCCTGCCATGACCACCAGAGGTTGTAGGCCAGTTGATGGAGGCCTGACACCTGATCGGGCAGTTCGATGTCCGCCGTTTCGATGTGGGGGATGTCCAGGCTCCGAATTGACGGGGCGTCGGGGCTAGAGTCGTGCGGTGGGGTCATATCCTCTCCTGCGACCACCACCTACGGTCGAGGTCCATGAGCGCAAGATCCTCGTCCACCCAGTCGGGGAGAGGGTCGGAAGCGCCTAGGCTCAACAGCGATCGGAGACGGTCGCGGTGTCGTTTGAAACGGGTCGTTGCGTAGTCAGCAGCGGCCTTCATGGTAATGAGAAAGGGCCAATCGGAGGAGGCCATGAGCATCAACTGCGCCAGGACCGCCGCGCATAGCGTAGCCGACGTTGCAGGATCGGCAAGGAGGTGATCGACGGCATCTTCTGCGTCTCGAAGGTCCCGCCACATCCACTCGGTCTCGGGGTTGACCCAGACCCGGTGGTCCCCCTCCTCGCCCCATGAGCCTTCGAGGAGTTCGTGGCGACGGTGGGGTGGAATCAGGTCGACCTCGACCTCGGGCGTCGTGGTCTCGACCTTGGACTGTTGGATGACCTTTTCGAGGACTGCTTCCAGCCACTGCGGACCTTCGTACCACCAATGCCCGAAGAGTTCAGCATCAAAGGGACAGACCGCGACGCCGCCCCCAAGGCCCGGGATCCGCTGCACCATGTCGAGGAAGTGACGAGCCTGGTCCTGGATTGCATCGGCGGCGGCGTGAGGCCAGTAGGGGAGCTTGTCGGCGAGGTTGGCATCGGCATCGGTAACACTCCACAGCCGCAGCCCGGAGGTTTCGTGGCGCTTGTGGAAGTCGAGGAAGCGCGGGTCTCCCGGGTAGCCGAGGTGCCGAGCCCAGACCTGACGGGCGGTGTGAGGTTCACGGATCATCGCCGCTACCTGGCTCTGGCCGATACGAGTGGGTTGTAACTGTTGGGAGAGGGTCGGGCCTCCCGCTTCGGGTTCAGGGAGGGGCTCGGAAACGGCGTGAGGGTCGTTGGCCCAGGGGAATCCGTAGCCGAGGAAGGGCTCGCCGCCGAGGATCAGGTGGGCGTCGACCACGGTCCAGCGCAGGCCCTGCTCCTCGAGGAAGGCCTCGTTGCCGGCGCGAAAGGACTCGTCGGCGCCGGTCACTGGGTGCCGCCAGGGGCCCGAGGGGCGATAGGCGCACTCCGGCATCCAGATTCCGCGGGGTGGCCGGCCGAAGAGCTTTTCGTGCAAGCGGCAGCCGGCCGCGATCTGCAGCCGGATCATCTCGGTATGGTGGGTCAACGGCAGGTATGCATGGGTGGCTGCGCAGGTCGAGAGCTCGATCGCACCCCGCTCCTCCAGACTCCGGAGGGCTGAGATCAGGTCACCATCGATTTCGTTCCAGTCTGCCTGAGAACGGGCGATCTCCAGTCCCCACCAGTGGCCGAGGGGATGTTTTTCCTGCAGTGCCTTAGCCGCTCCAAGCCGTTCTCCGTAGTACTTGTCCACGGCTAGTCGCGTCCTTGGATCGGCCAACTGAGCGGCCAGGACGGGGGTGATCGAGAAGGTCAGGAGACGTTGTCTACCCTGGGTGGCCAGGCGTTGCAACATGGCGACGAGGGGTACGTAGCAGTGGACTACCGCCTCCATGAGCCAATCCTCGCCGTGGGGCCAGGTCCCGTGGCCGAGCACCCATGGCAAGTGTGCATGGAGCACGAAAGCGACCCGCCGGGGTTGCTCGGAGCGGTCGGAACGATCGGAACGGAGAGGGGGAAGTTCGGCTCGGGTGGGAGATGGAGCGTGGGGACGTGCCGTCGGGCCGGCCGCGACTCCCGCTAGCAAGGGCTTGGGGGGAGTCGGCGGGGGGGTCTTGGAGGTCCGTCCGGATGGTGCCAGGGGCTCCTGGC
>JAIOJS010000321.1 GCA_019911795.1 Thermoanaerobaculia bacterium
ACCAGGAAGCGAATAGTGCAGATCGTTGAGATGCGTGGATAGACCACTCTCGCTGAGGAGAGACCGGAATCGCAACGAGCAGGACTCTCTCCTGACGCCGTAGTCTAGTCTCTCGACGAGGCCTAGAACCGCTGCCTCAGCCGCTGGCTCCGCTGAGAGTGCCCGACCATTCACCCCGCGAAGCTACCAGGCAGTGAGATCCCCAGACTCGAAACCGTCCTCGAAGAGAATCGGCGGATCGAACTGGATGACGGTAGCATCCTCTCCGGTACCCACGCCAAACGAGCCGCCGGCAGCGATGCAGCGCCCCGTTGGGTCCACCGCCACCGACCAGGCGCGAGAACCGCCTCCCAGAGGACCAGCGTAGGTCTGATAGTCACGTTGGGTGCCAACCGCGTCGTACGTCGCGTGGAGGAACCCATAGGAATCGTTGGCCAACGATGCGTAGCCTCCGACACATACGTCCTCTCCTGGTCCAACGGCTACCGACACAGCCGCCTCCGTATCCGTTCCAGCGCCCGCCGCTTGCCGACGCCACCGCTCGACCCCGGTGGGTGACCAGCGCATAACCAGCGGGTCGCTCTCGTTGAGGCCCGTCTCGAGACTTCCCACCGCCACCACATCACCACTCGGTAGCAAGACAAGGGCACGGAGGGAGTCATCGATTCCCGGTTCGGTATCGCCAAATGCTTGCCAAGCCACGGAGCCGTCTAGGTCGATCGCCACCACGAGTGCGTCGGTGCCGTTGGCGGTGCCGGAATTCATGGACCCGGCCGCGACGACCTGGCCGCTCTCCGGTCGAACCGCGAGGTCTCTGAAGACGTCGTCGGTGGCAAAGCCTTCTCCTCCGAAGAAGCGTTCCCACACCACACTCCCGGTGCTCGTAAATCGAACCACACTGGCTTCGAGGGAAAGATCTGGAAGTTCCGTGTATCCGGCGATCCAAATGTCACTTGAGGTTGCGACAATGCCCGCAGCGTTCGATCCGGCGGAGCCGGTGGGTCCGGAATAGACGAAGCTGTGCACGACAGATCCATCTGGCTCGTAGATTCCGACCAAAACCTGAACGGCTCCACCGGCCGAGTCGACGGTCCTTCCCGCGAGATAGATCCGACCCAAGTCGTCGATGGTGATCCCCCCAAAGGAGGGCAAACTGCCATCGGAAGGAAGAGTCTGCCACCAAAGAACCGTCCCGGCCGCCGACACTTTGAGGACGCCGAAATCATCGTATCCAAAGTCGCAGCCGACGATCAGATCCCCGACGGTGTCGAGGACGATCTGTCGACAGAAAACGAAATCGCCGGGATCGTCGGGGTCCAGCCAAGAGAGGGTCCAGACCTGCTGCCCGGTCACGCGATTTAGGCGCGAGATCAAACCATGACTCTTCGAGCCTCCCATCCCCACATCCTCGAAGATCGAGCCCGCGATGAAGACAGCGTCATCGCGAGTGGCAACGGCAAGGGCCACGTCGTTGGTGTTTCCCGTACCGTTGATTCGCTCGACCCAGGAGGCCCCGACCGCGCTACCGACGGCGGTCCAGGCCACCGAAACCACGAGAAAAATCCTCACGATGCGGCGGGAAGAGGAGCGCATGCTGGTCACGGCGGGATTGTTCCAATGGAGAGAACAGGAGTTGGATTCGGTCGTCAAGTGTCGCATAGAAGGTTGGACACACGAGAAGCGACTCGGGAACAAACCGGATGATTCGGCTAGAGCGCCCAGCGGCAATGCAGAAAACGACGCTTATCGCTCGCCCGGAAGCGAGTAGCGCAGGTCGTAGCGATGCTTGCCATCCACAATCTCGATGGCGAGTTCGCCCTCGAGTCCGACCAACTCACCGGTTCCAGAGTCCTGGACGACCGTGATGAGAAGACTCTGCTCGCCCCTCCCCATCACCCCACGGTGCTGCAGGGCAAAGCTGCCCTTCTTGCCGTCGAGGCTCCCCTCCACCCTCTCGACCGCAATGTACGTTGCCGATCCCTCGACCGGAGTGCCGACGGTGAGCATCTGTCCCTTCGCCCCCGCATCCAAGCCGCCGTGATACTGCTTGTCCAAGCCGTAGCGACCCAGTGTCAACCCATCGTCCGTCGGTTGCTGGTCGAGCGGTTCGACCTTGACGTCAAAGGTGCCCTTGGCCTGATGGTCGTAGATCATCGGCCCATTCTCCCCCAACTCGAGTTCCGTGGACAGTCCTACCCCGGTCAACAGGAGGGCAGACAAGACTGCGAAAAATAGGGTCCGAATCTGCATTTGGCGCGCGAATCCGGTGTATTCCTCGAACATTCCTATATTCTAGAGGAAATAAAATGAACTGCAGAGTTCTTCTGAGTGCCTCGCCGCTGGAGGTTCCAGCCGAACGAGACAACCGCCCCAGCCGAAAGAGAAACAAGAGATGAAGGAACCCGGACTCCGAACGTCTATCTTCCTCGCCACCATCGTCGCACTGATGGCGTCTTCCCTCCCGGCCACCGTCGGCTACACGGAATCCACCGGCAACCTCTACGCCATCGAACTCGAGAGTGGCGCCGAGACCCTGCTCGGTTCCACCCTGGCTGGGGCCCCTTTTAGTAGTCTTGCGTTCGCTCCGTCCGGAGCTCTGTACGGGATCAATCGTGAGTTCGGGGTTCCCGACAGCCTCTTCGAACTCGACCCCAGCACGGGCCAGGCTCTCCGCATCGGCGACCTCGGGGAGGAGGATCTACAGAGTCTGACCATCGACGGGCTGGGTCAGTTCTGGGGCCATCGGGGCGACGCCCTGTTCTCGGTGGATTCCTCGACCGGCCTAGCCACGCTGGCTGCGACTCTCGACAACCCAGTGGCCGTGGTGGCGGCCCGGGAGAGTACTCTGTACGCGGTTTCCCAGAGCGGGGATCAAGTCGTGGTCGACGTGGTCGACAGCGCTACCGGCCACCTCACCCCAGCGGTGACCGCCTCACCCCTCTTCGGAGGCGTTACCGGAGCCTCATTCGACCCGTCTGGTTTTCTCCGCCTCATGACCCTGTACGGTGGTGGCACCCTGAATGTGACCCCGCACGGCTTCTATCGACTCTCGCTGACCACCGGCGGATTGGAAGAAACGTACTTCAAAGCCTATGGTTTCTTGGACCCGATCGCCTCCATGCAAGCTCTCGCCGTTCCGGGCAGGGGTTCCGTCACCTCGGTGCCCTCCCTGCAACCCGCGCTGCTGCTCCTCCTCACCGCGATCATGGCCGCGGCCTCAGTGGTCCTGATCAGGCGTCGACGCGAGACGATGAGAGCATCGTGACTCACACTCTCGCCCGCGCTTGCGCATGACGTCGCGGCACTGTCGCAGACGCACAGTGGAATCCATCGTCCGTCGGCTACTGGCCTAGGGGTTCTTCCTTGATATCAACGATCCCTAGGCCCAAGGGTCGTAGCGAGCCCAAAAGTCCTAGCGAACAGGGTCCTGCCCTATACCTGAAGAGCGAATGTGGTGTATTTCTCGAACATTCCTATAATCTAGAGGACACCGACTGGCCTCCCCTGAGGCTCGCCGCCCGAGAATCCAATCCGAGGAGAAGCAAGACATGAAGTATCACAGGCTCCGATGGTCGATCTTCCTCGCCTCCATCATCGCGATACTAGGCGCCCCCCTCGCGGCCACCGTTGGCTACACGGAGTCCTATGGAAACCTCTTTACCATCGAGCTCGAGAGTGGAGTCGAGACCCTGATCGGCCCCACCCTTGCAGAGACCCCCTTTCGTAGTCTTGCGTTCTCTCCCTCCGGAGCTCTATACGGCATCAATCGTGAGTTCGAAGTTCCCGACAGCCTCTTCGAGCTCGACCTCAGCACGGGACAAGCGCTCCGCATCGGCGACCTCGGAGAGGAAGATCTAGAGAGCCTGACCATCGATGCCCTGGGTCATTTTTGGGCCCACCGGGGGGACGCTCTCTTCTCGCTGGACCCTGTTACCGGCTTAGCCACGCTCGCAGTGACTCTCGACAACCCGGTCTATCTGATAGCGGCCCGCGAAAGTACTCTGTACGCAGTTTCCCAAAACGGGGATCAAGTCGTGGTCGAAGTGGTTGACAGCACTTCCGGCCAGCTCACCCCAGGAGTCGTAGCCTCGCCTCTCCTCCAGAGCAGCATCCTCGGAGCATCCTTCGATCCCTCCGGACACCTCCGCTTCATGACCGAGACCGGTGGCATCCTGAGCATGAGACCGCACGGTTTCTATCGCCTCTCGCCGACCACCGGCGAAATGGAAGAAACGTACTTCGAGGCCTATTTCTTTGGGGATCCGATCGCCGGAATGCAAGCCTTGGCCGTGCCGGGTCGGGGATCCGCCATCGCCGTGCCGTCACTGCAACCCGCTCTGCTGCTGCTTCTCACGGCGATCTTGGCGGCGGCCTCCGTGGTCCTGATCAGGCGTCGACGCGACACACGACGCACAGAATGACCCCCAGCAACAAACTCCGATTTGCGGCCATCCTGCTCCGCTTGGCTCTTGCCGCCAGTTACCTCTCGGCGGTCGCCGATCGCTTCGGCCTGTGGGGACCACCGGGTGCCCCCGGTATCGCGTGGGGCGCCTGGCAACCCTTCGTCGAGT
>JAIOJS010000322.1 GCA_019911795.1 Thermoanaerobaculia bacterium
CTGGAACTCGAGAGCGAACCTGGAGTTGGAAGTGTCTTCCGGGTGACTCTACCGGTCGTGGCAAAGGCTCCGAAGACCGCGACCAGGGGAACGGGTACGATTCCTGATACGGAGGCCTACAAGCGGCCAGAGGGAGGGGTGTGAGAGTGGATGGAACCCGGATTTTGGTGGTCGAGGACAATCCTTACAACCTGGAATTGGTTCAGTTTCTTCTCGAAGAAGCGAATTTCACGGTCGATACCGCAGTTGATGCCCAAGAGGTTCGCGAGGGCCTCCAGGTGGAACGGCCGCAGATGATCCTGATGGACATGCAACTGCCGGGGACAGATGGTCTGACCTTGGTCGAGGAGCTCCGTCGTCGCAAGGAGCTGGATACCGTGCCGATCGTGGCGTTGACCGCCCATGCGCTGCGCGGGGATCGCGAGCGGTTTCTGGAGTGCGGTTGCGATGGGTACCTTCCCAAACCCATCGATGTCTCCACTTTCATTGGCGCGATCCGTGACCTCCTGAAGGCCGGCCGGCGAGTGCATGGCGCCGAGGACGAGGAAGGGCGCGAGGGGGAGCAGTAGATGACGGTGGATGTGTTCGATGCCTCGGCGGGGCGAGTGCTCGCGGTGGATGATCAGATCGAGAACCGGGAGTTGATCGCTGAGATTCTCTCGATCGACAGCTATGTCGTCGATCTGGCGACGAATGGAGTCGAAGCCCTCGAGAGGATCGAGGCGAATCCTCCTGACTGCGTCATTCTCGACGTGATGATGCCGCGCCTCGACGGCTTCGAGGTCTGCCGTCGCCTCAAGGGCAGTCGCCGGACCCATTTCCTGCCCGTGGTGATGCTCACCTCTTTGACCTCGGTCGACGACAAAGTCCGAGCCTTTGATGCCGGCGCAGACGACTTTTTGAATAAGCCAGTGAACTCGGTCGAACTGCGAGCCCGAGTGCGCTCTTTGGTTAGGATCAAGCGCCTACGGGATGAGTTGGACACCTCCGAGAGCATCATTGCCTCGATGATTCATGCTCTCGAGAGCAAAGACTCTCGCAACCTCGGACACTCGCGTCGAGTGGCTCGCGTGGCGGTGGCCTTGGCCAGCGACATGGGACTTAGTCCTACCGAGGTCGAGTCGATCGGTAGGGGGGCACTACTCCATGACCTGGGCAAGATCGGGGTACCCGAGGCTGTCCTCTCCCCATTGGGTGCGTTGGACAGTAGTCAGGTCGATGCCTATCGACGACACCCGATCCTCGCAGAGGAGATCCTTGCTCCTCTTCGTTCCTTTGCCTCGATTCGCCCGCTGGTACGACATCATCACGAACGACTCGACGGAAGGGGCTATCCCGACCGAATCGGTGGAGAGGAGTTCGATCGCGCCCGCGAGATCGTCGCCCTGGCCAACTTCTACGATCACGTGCGGGCCCGGTACGGCGCGCCGGGAGTCGCTGAACCGTTGCGGGAGGTGGCAACCGGAGGCGCTTTCCGTCTCGATACCGTCGAGACGCTGCTCGCGCTCGGCGACCTCGAGTCATCCCGGGGCAACGTCAACGACGTGCTCGATCGCCTTCCGGTGCGGGACACGGCGCGCACGGGACGCGTCGTCGTCGTCGACGATGTTGCCTCCAATCGAGAGGTTCTCAGCGACGTCCTGACGGATGCAGGGCACGAAGTCATCGCGCTGGAGTCGGGAGTCGATCTGATCGCCGTCCTGGAGAGGAAGCCGGACCTCATACTGCTCGACGTCCAGATGCCAGGACAGGATGGCTTCTCTCTTTGCAAAATGCTGAAGAGCCGACCGGGTACGGAGTTTCTGCCGGTAATTCTCGTCACCGCACACCACGGGCGGGGAGATCGTGGGCTCGGAGCCGAGGTCGGGGCGGATGACTTCCTCCTCTACCCGATCAACCGTCTGGAGCTTCAGGCTCGAGTGGCCTCATTGCTCCGACTGCGCCTCTACTTTCAGGATCTCGAGGAGTATCAGAGCGCGATCATGTCGCTCGGTTCGGCGTTGGAGGCGAAGGACGCTTACACTCGAGGCCACTCTGAGAGAGTGGGCTATCTGGCGGTGCGGTTGGCGCGTAAGCTGGGTCTGCCTGCCGCCGAGAGTGAGGAGATGTTGGTAGCCGGCATGCTCCACGACATCGGCAAGATCGGCATCTCCGAGGCTCTCCTCAATAAGGCGGACTCCTTGACGGTCGAGGAGTTCGAGGAGGTCATGCGACACCCGGTAATCGGCGAAGAGATCTGTCGTCCTTTGCACAGTGCGCGCCGGGTGCTTCCGCTGATTCGTCATCACCATGAGCGCTTCGACGGAAGTGGGTACCCAGATCGATTGGTAGGGGATGCCATCCCCTTCGGAGCGAGAATTCTCGGGGTCGCTGACGCCTACGACGCTCTGACCTCGCGCCGGTCCTACCGTACCTCGGTGGCCCCTGAAGCGGCGGTCCAGGTCTTGGTAGGAGAGATGATCGAGGGGCGCTGGGATCCGCAGGTTATCGACGCCCTGAAGGCGGTTCTGGCCGGCAGCAGTACCTGAGTCGTAGGGGTGGTAGCTAGCGGCTAGGCTGGGGAGCCTTGCTCAGAACAGAGTGAGTTGCCGTCCGTCCGGCTCCGACGGTGGTTCGTCCTCCTCGGGATTGGAACCAGCCGTTTCGGTCGCATTCGGTTTGGTGGAACTCGGTCTAGGCACGCTCGGTAGGGCAGTGACCGATTGGGGAGAGAGCGAGTCGGAAGTGGTGGAGCCGGAGTCCGAGGGTGACTGGGAGTTGGCGCCGAGGTTGGCCTCGAGCTCTGCTTGGAGTCCGGAGAAGCGGTCGGAACGGCGGGCGACCGCTGCGCGAAGGGCATCGTCACTCGCCACCACCACGACGGCGCTTCGGGCTCGCGTCACCGCGGTATAGACCAATTCACGTCGCACCGCCCGGTTGGCTTCGGCCGGGAGGATCAAGGCCACGCGGTCGTACTCCGACCCCTGGGCCTTGTGGACAGTAAGCGCCCAGGCGGGAACGAGGGACTCCTGAATCGACGCCAACTCGAAGGCGACGAAGTTCCCCTGGACGCGGAAGACAGCCGTCGGCTTTCCCTGGTCATCCACCCGCGACCGAACTCGAAGGACGAGGCCCAGGTCGCCGTTATAGATCTGCCGAGTGGAATCGTTGCGGGTCATCAGGACGGGCTCGCCCACCCGTAGGTAGCGCGTCTCACTGCGCGGGGAGAGCCGCCGCCGAAACCAGCGGTTGAGGCCCACCGTTCCGCGCCCGTGCTGCGCTCCGTGAGTCGGAACCAGGAGGCGATAGCTCTCCTCATGGTCGAAGAGGCGAAGCAGGTGGTCTTTGTCTTGGTCGGACCAACCCGCTTGCTCCGTCGTGTACGTACGCGCGAACAGGTTCTCGAACTCGGCGGGTCGCACCACCCTTCGGTACCACTCCTCGAGGAAGAGATCGAGGTCGTTCGGCCGCAGGGGAAGGACCCGTTCATAGCCTCGGAACTCGAGGTCGGCCGCCTGGGCTCGACGTCCGACGAGGACGCCTTCAAAGCCTTGGTCCTGACGGATCGCCTTGGCGACCGAGAGAAGGTCGCTGCCCTCCGATTCGCTTTGAGACTGCCGGTAGCTGCGGGTTAGAGAGGTCACGTGATGGAAGTTGGAGGCCGTCGCGACCAGGTCGCGAAACACCGATCCAGGGTCCACCGAAGGGAGTTGGTCGGCGTCTCCGAGGAGGATGAGGGTACTTCCGGGTCTGAGAGCGGCGAGGAGGCGCTCGAAGAGCTGAAGATCGACCATCGATGCCTCATCGAGGATCACCAGGGAGTGGGGCAGAGGAAAGTGCTGGTGGTAACGGAAGTGCCGGCGACGAGGGTTGGCGCCAAGGAGGCGATGGAGCGTCTGACTGGAGGGCGGTTCGCGTTGAAGTTGCAGATCGGCCTCCGCCGGCGTAGGCAGGGCTCGGAGTGCTCTCGCGATCGAATTCCCGAGCCGATCAGCGGCCTTGCCGGTGGGAGCCGCAAGGGCGACCTCGATCGGGATCTCCTCGCCGAGGTGGAGGCGCTGAAAGAGGCGCAGGATCGAGACTACGATCGACGTCTTGCCGGTTCCGGGGCCGCCAGTGATGCAGTGCAACTGCGATTGCGTCGTCGCCTTCACCGCTTCGAGCTGTTCTTCCGACAGTTTCACCGAGACGCCGCCTGGGGTCAGGTAGGGACTCTCCTGCAGATTATCGAGCGCCGCTTGGACAGTCTCTAGGTCGAAAGTCGCCGGTGAAGGGGTCTGCAGAAGGCCGGCTAACCGTCGGGCCACCGACCTCTCGAGGGAGAGCAGGGAGTGAAGGTGAAGAGCTCCGTCGTGCAGGATGAGGGGGCGATAGTCCTGGCCCATGCCGAACAGCGCTCGCAGACTGCCGCGATAGGCCGGATCCTGCATCTGCTCGATAATCCACCGACACTCTCGCAGTTCTGGGGCTGGGGCGCCCAACTCGGACAGGGTTCGTTCGAAGGCGGTATGAGGGGGGAGCGGAAGACAGGTGTTGCCCTCGCGGACCAAGGTCAGCAGGGACAAGAGGATGCGGACTACAGCGGTCGTGCGTTCCGGGGTGGCGGCGTCGTCCAGGTTTGGGGTCCGAGCAAGGTTCGCGAGCTCCACCGCGAGGAAGAGGTCCTCGGCGGAGGCGCCGAGGCGATGGACACGTTCGGCATCGATCCCCCCGATGCGGGACGGTGCGAGGATTCCCTGGGGCGTCCAAAGGCGATGATCGTGGCTCATGATGCGCGGTTTCCGAGCAGTTTCTCAAGGTCGGAGAAGTCGCTCCAACCGCGGAAGGTCGCCCAGGAGGGGCGCTCGAAGTGGATACCGTGATTCGGCACGGCCGGGTCCATGCCGCGTAGGAAACAGTAGATCACGCCTCCGAATCGCGCTTCGTACTCCTCCTCGGAGTGGATCTCCAGCATGCGGCCGGCGGCGATGGCATAGAGCCGCGCCTGGAGGGCGTAGTGCTCGGCAACGTGTTCCTCGAGGGACTGACGACTCCAATCGGAGCGGCGGTCGCTCTTCCAGTCGGCGACGAAAAAGCGGCCCTCATGTTGGAAGAGAAGGTCGATAACACCCTGGACGAAGGTAGGGCCAAGGTGCGACTTCGCGTCTCCAGGGTAGGTTTGCGATTCCACGGGAAAGAGGAATTCCGATTCTCTGGCCAGCTTCTCCAGCGGCGCGAGTCCCCGTGGAAGTTGGAGAGCGGGTTGGTCGATCGGTGTTCTGAGGCCGGCGTAGAGGATGCTTCGAACCTCCGGCCAGTACTCACTGGCGACGCCGTGGCGGTGAGCGAAATGGAGGAACAGACGACTGGTCGAGGTGTCCTCGAACAGCTCGTCGGCGCTGGATGCGGCGAGCGCCTGGGAGTAGTCGAGACGTTCTAGCAGTTCGTGGAGAAAGATGCCGACCTCTCGCCCGCCGGGCAGGGCGGCAGCGGGGAGTTCCACATCCTCGGAGAGTTCCTCATCGCCGACGTCGGTGGGGAAGAACTGGTGGCGGGTGAGCTGGGTGTAGGAGGTCACCGTGAGGGCAGCATGGTCGCGACGAAGCCGGTCGAACTCCGGTTCACTCCATCGCGGTGCTTCCGAGGGAAGGGCGGGACGCCAAGCCGCGAGATCGGTGACGCTGGGCGTCTCCGCTTCGCCAGACGTTGAGGTAGCCGTCGAGAGAGAAGGGGCGGCGGTAACTTCTACGAAGAGGTTGTCCCCCGCAGGACCTTGGATTAGCTGAGCCAGACGATCCTGTAGGGGTCCTTGCAGAGAACGGTCCTGAACTCCTTTGCCACACAGCGGGAGATAGAGTCGATGCCGCGCTCGGGTCACGGCGACATATCCGAGGCGTTGGGATTCGCTGAGGGCCTCGATCTCGGTGAGCGGCCGAACAGAGGGATCCGGAGATTGAATGTGGGCGTAGCGCTTACCATCCCGGTGGTAGATCCGCAAATCCTCCGAGGGCTGCTTGAACCCACCCGTCACGAAGACGACCGCCGCCTCCAGCCCTTTGGCCTTGTGGATGGTCAGGATCTGAACCGCCGAATCGGCTTCAGTGAGACGTTGGGTGTCGCGTTCGTTGCCGTCCAGGGAGAACGCGGCTCGCAAGCGAGACATGCGCTCGGGAAGC
>JAIOJS010000323.1 GCA_019911795.1 Thermoanaerobaculia bacterium
GCAGGACTCCCGTCCTGCTCTTCGCTGCCGGCGGCAAGATCCTCTCCCGGTGAAAGGAGGCCACCGCGAGGTAATGTGCCCATCGGAGGCGTTGTTCGCTGCGATTGAAGGGGAGCAGGATGGGAATCCTGCGTTCCGAGATGGAATGAGGAGGAATTGGACGAGGATGAACAGGGCGTTCTCGATCTCGTTGGCTTAGTCGACCTTGATCTCGGCGCCGTCGAGATCGCCGGTGAAGGGGTCGGTGACATCGCTGATCGAGATCGGAATTCCGTAGCGTCTCTCGACCCGATCGGCCACGAGGTTGAAGACGCTGCGCATGCGCTCTTCGGACGGATACTCGGCGTGATGGTTCTCCATGGCCCAACTCTACCCAAATTGGCCCGGTGCGCTACGAGGAATCCAAACCTCCATCCGCACGTAGTTCAAGTCGTGAACACGATGCCGTATAGAGTCAACGCTACCGCACTTGCTTCTCTTCGGAGGCAATCCCCATAAAGTCGATCTTGTGAGAGGCACGCATGAACCCTCCCGATGACGATGCTCCGCCCGAGTCTCCGACGGACGTGTCGCAGGCCCAACCTCCCCTGCAGCCACCTTCGGTGTTGAGGCCGCTGCCAGCGTCGCACCAGAGCCCGGATGCTGAATCAGTGCCCGACTCGGGATCGATAGGGTTCGAAACCCTCCTGGAGACGGGGACCGAGGACCAAGCCCAGACCGAAGCAGTTCCCTGGGTGGAAGGAAGCGAGCAGTCGGTCGACCATGCTGCGGTCACGATGCAACGATGGATCCGGCTATCGCTCCTCGCCCTCTTCGTCGTCCCCGCCGGCCTCATCCTCACTCTCATCGCAGTGGCGGGAGGTCTTCCCATGTGGGTCTATGTCCGAATCCTCGTGGGGCTCGCGGTCTTGGCGACCGGCCTCGGCTTCCTCGCTTGGCGTTGGCCGCTCCTTCACCACCGACACCTCAGCTATCGAGTGGATCCCGGAGGATTGCAGATTCGACACGGTGTGCTCTGGCGCAGGCTGACCTCCATCCCCATCACTCGGGTACAGCATGTCGACGTGACCCAAGGTCCCGGCCAACGATACTTCGACCTGGCGACCCTCACCATCCATACCGCCGGCACCGAGGGCGCTTCGATCCCCCTCTCTGGACTGCACCACAATGTTGCACTAAAGCTCCGCGATCATCTCTTGCCCGCCAATCGCCGTGGACTTGATCACCGTGGACATTGATCTCCGTGGACATTGATCTCCGTCGGTTGCACCGGCTCTCCTGGCTCTTCCTCACCGCGCGCTCCGCCAAGGGGCTGGTGATGCCGCTACTCTTTGTGCTCTTCGCCTCGGCTAGCAACCCCTGGGCTCGCTTCGAACTGTTCGGCGCCCTGTTCATCATCCCCGCCCTGATCGGTGGAATCATCAAGCAGAGGGTCTACAACTACCGCTTCGGGGAGGACGATCTCGTGGTGCGCGACGGCGTTCTGACCCGGAAGGAACGCCACATCCCGTACGACCGAATCCACAACATCGCCGTAGTTCGCAATCCCCTCCACCGCCTCCTCGGAGTCGCCTCGGCGCGCATCGAGACCGCCGGGGGCGGCTCTCCCGAGGCCGTCATGAGTGTGCTCTCGATGGCGGCGATCGGCGAACTCCGCGAGCGTGCCCTGGATCTCGATGAATCGCCCAGGCTGAGTACCATAGCCTCCGACGGAGAAGGGACTCCCGAGCCGACAGCGAGGCGGCGCACCTTCTCGACCCTCCTCCAGGTACCGGCATCGGAATTGGTCCGACTCGGACTGACCTCGGGGCGGGGCGGAGTCGTTCTCGGCGCCGTGGCCGGACTTCTGTTTCAGTTTCAGGGGTGGGAATTCGATCGAGATTGGGGCTCCGAGTGGAAATCCCATATCCCCGGCAATCTATCGAACCTCGTCCCAGACTTCATCGCGCGCAATTTCGAGAAGGGGGCCCTTGGCGGGCAGATCTTGATCGGTCTCGGTGCGCTCCTTCTCTTCTTGATCGTGATGCGTGTCCTCTCCATGTTCTGGCACCTCGTCAAGTACTACGGGTTTACGCTGCTTCGCGAGGGCAACGACCTACGAAGCGAGTACGGTCTGTTAACGACCATCTCTTCACTCTTGCCCGTCCATCGCATCCAACTGATCACCGTCCGCACGACGCTGCTACAGCGTTGGCTCGACCGCAGCACCATCCAACTCGAATCCGCCGGCGCCTCCGATGAGGGTTCGGAACTCTCTACCCAGGTGGGAGGGAGCGGAGCCTCGAAACGTCGGCAGTATCTGGCGCCGATCCTCGCGAGCTCCAAGGTGGCCCCATTCTTGATCCACACTCTGCCCGAAGCTGATCTCGAGAACGTGCGCTGGAATTCCCTCTCCCAGCAAGCCCGACAGCGGATCCTCAATAGAATCCTCAGGATCACCGCCCCCTTGACCCTCATCTTGGCCTTTGTCTTCGGCTTGACTCCCCTCCCCGTGAATCCGTGGAGCGTTTTGTGGTTGCCGGCGATCGTTCTTCCCACCGCCTACATCGGTACCGCCGGCTGGCTTCGGTTTACGGCGTGGGGCCTAGGCGATCAGGCGATCTTCTACCGCAGCGGCTGGCTCTCGAAGAGCGTCAGCCTGGTCCCATTCTCCAAGATTCAAACGGTCTCGCTCCAGGAGTCGCCCTTCGACCGAAGACGATGCATGGCTTCGCTTTCCGTGGACACCGCCGGCGCAAGCCCAATGGGCCATCGCATCGCGATCCCCTACCTCGACGCTACCGTTGCTAACGACCTGCAGCGACGGCTCTATGCCGAAGCCGAGGCTACCGAGTTCGATTGGTAGAATGGCAGCGGCGCCTGGTGATGAAGGCTGTCCGGCCCGATACCCTGGGGTAGTCTTCGAGTTGGATAAGACATCAAGAGGTACCTCGGAGGCACAATCCCCATGCGATCCATCGCCGACCTGAACCCGACCCAGGTTCGTATTCTGGGCGCCCTGCTCGAAAAGGAGCAGACCACTCCGGACTACTATCCGCCGACGGTGAACGCGCTGCTCGCCGCCTGCAACCAGAAGAGCAACCGCGATCCGGTAGTCCAGCTGCGCGAGTCCATTCTCCTAGAGGAGCTCGAGACTCTTCGGCAGGACGTCCTGGTATGGCGCAGCGACGGCGCCCGCGTAGCCCGTTGGAGCGAGTCGATCAGTCGTCGACTGAAGCTCACCGCCGAGGAGAGGGCGCTGCTGACGGTGCTCATGCTGAGAGGCCCGCAGACCCTCGGTGAGCTTCGCACTCGCACCCAGAGGCTCCATCCCTTCACCGAACTCGACGAGGTGGAAGCAACGCTTCAGCGCATGGCAACGCCCGAACGCGATCTAGTCGTCGAACTCCCGAGGGAACCTGGACAGAAGGAGAATCGTTGGTTGCAACGCCTTGGAGGTGAAGAGTCCCCGACGAGGCCTGCCAAAGAGCGCCCTCAAGATTCCCCTGAACCGATTTCGCCCCTGAACGAGCCATCCGCTCACCCCGCCTTTCACGGCCACCGACCTGACGTCAGTGGCGACGATTTCGCGGCTCGAATCGCTCGCCTGGAAAGCGAGGTGAGCGAGCTCAAGGGCTTGGTCCAGCGGCTGGTCGAAGAACTTGGCGGGTAGGACCCTACTTCAGGCGCGAAGAGTCTCCCTGAATATGGACAACCCGGAAGTACCGGTAGATCTCGTCCAAGCCCTGAGAGCGGCTACACTTCCATTGTTCCAGCAGAAGCCAACTATTCCAGAAGAAGCCATCAACTACTCCATCCCCATCGCGAGGTAGGAAGGTCGTGTCATGGCAGATCCGGAGGATCCCAAGGACTTCAATGAGTCGCCCCCAGTAGAGGACCCAGGAAGCCGATCGGCAAGGCTCTTGGACCTCTTGGGAGGAGCCCTCGACCAACCGGTCGACCGACGAGCCGACTTCCTCGCGGAAGCCTGCGGTGACGACGAGTCTCTGCAGGAGGAAGTTCTCGTGATTCTCACTTCGGAGAGCCGATCGGGCTTTCTCGAGACCCCGGCGCTCGAGATCGCCCAGTCTGATCTCTCTCGTCGACTGGACGTCGCGGCGGAAGGAGTCGAGTTGGGGCCCTATCGGTTGCTCCATGTCATCGGTTTCGGTGGAATGAGTCGGGTGTACCTGGCCGAGCGAAGCGACGGCGCTTTCGACCAGCAGGTCGCGGTCAAACTTCTCCGCCCTCTGTCCGGAGATGTCGACGAGGCACGAGCTCGGTTCGAGGCTGAGCGACAGATCCTGGCCACTCTGAGTCACCCAAACATCGCCAGTCTCATCGACGGGGGCTTCACCGCCGAGGGGCAACCCTACCTGGTCATGGAGTATCTGCCCGGCCTCTCCCTGATCGACCACTGTCAACAACATGGGCTCAGCCTCGGGATGCGCCTAGACCTGTTTCGGGACGCCTGTGACGCCGTGGCCCACGCCCACCGCCACCTGATCGTCCACCGAGATCTCAAGCCTTCGAACATCCTGGTCACCGAGGATGGTCACCTCAAACTGCTCGACTTCGGCATCGCAAAACTCCTGTCCTCTTCCGAGGAATCGGGCATTCCAGGAAGGGAAGTAGCGCCGCACACCCGGACCGGACTACTACTGATGACGCCCGACTACGGAGCTCCCGAACAGGTTCGTGGCGAGGCGATCAGCACGGCGACCGACGTCCACGGTCTCGGATTGGTTCTCTTCGAGTTACTGACGGATCAGAGGCTCTTCGACCTTGCGGGTCGACTCCCAAGTGAGATCGAGAAAACCGTCTGCGAGCAACCCGTCGAACGACCCTCGACCCGAGTCGCTCGCGACGGCCGCGATGATCGCGACCTACGGGGAGACCTCGACGCCATCGTGCTCAAGGCCCTGCGCAAGGAGCCTGCCGAACGCTACTCTTCGGTCGGCGCGCTCTCCGAAGACCTTGACCGCTACCGTCGCGGATTCGCAGTCCAGGCGCGACTTCCCACCCTCCGTTATCGCATGAGCAAAGCAGTACGTCGCAACTCGGGATGGTTCGCAGCCGCCACCGTCATCGTCCTCCTTATCCTGGGCGCGCTCATCGCCGTCACTCTGGAACAGAGAAAGACCGCGCAGCAACGCGATCTCGCCCAGTTCGAGGCGGGCAAGGCGAGGCGTCTCGCCGACTTCACCCTCGGGCTCTTCGACGCCGCCAATCCAGAGAGCGGAGATGACGTCACGGTACGGCAGCTACTCCGTGGCGGTGTCGAGCAGCTGTCGGGCATGGACGAGGACCCGCTGATCAAGGGAGAGCTGCTCTCCGTGATGGGCGCCGCCCTCCTGCGCCTCGGTGATCTCGACCAGGCCGAGGTCGCCTACCGAGCGGAGCTCGACCTTCGTCGCGAACACCAAGGAGATCGGGCCCCAGAGATCGCCACGGCTCTAGTCGGGCTGGGAGGTACGCTGAGCCTCCAGGATCGTCGAGAGGAGGCTCTGGAACTCCTGCTGGAAGCCATCCAACTCGACGATCAGCTCTTTCCCGAAAAGGACCGCATCGAGACAGTCTGGCATCTCCGTGAGCTCAGTCGCCAGTACCTGCGCCTCGGTGACCTCGAGAACGGCCGGATTCATGCTCAGCGAGGCCACGACATGGTCGGACGCCTGGGCGACGGATTCGTCAAGGAAACCGCGAGCTTTCTGGATCTCCTCGCCTTCGTCGCCACCGAACAGGGGGAGTTCGCCAAGGCCAGGGAGTGGTACGAGGAGGCCCAGGACCTTCGCATCCGGGGGTTGGATGAACACCATCCGGACATGCCGTCGGGCTTCCACAACCTCGGATACGTCTCCCTGCAGTTGGAGGACTGGGAGGCTGCCGAGCGCTACTATCGAAGCGCCGTGGACCTGAGGCGCCAAACGTCTCCCGACAACCCAGGCAGTCTGGGCTCTTCTCTGGGGGGCCTCGGCGCAGCACTCCTGAATCTAAACCGCCTCGACGAAGCCGAGGTGGTCTTGGTCGAAGCCTGTGAGGTCCTCTCCGAGATCAAAGAGAATCATTCAGGCCTGGTCTCTCCAATGCTCTACCTGGGACAGGTCCGACGAGCACGTGGCGACCTCGTCGGTGCGGAAGAGCAATTGCTGGAGGCTCTGAACATGGCGCGACTGACTCGCGGTTCCGACCATGGCCCCCGGCAGAGTCGAATCTCGCGGGAACTAGGTTCCCTCTACGAATACCAGAACCGGTTCGACGACGCGGCGTCTGCGTACCGGGACGAACTAGCCGGCTGGGAATCCGTGGGGAGCGACGATCCCCGAGTGCTGGACGCCCTGAACCGCTTAGCTGCCCTGCTGGAAAAAACGGGAAACGGCGCGGAAGCGGAGCAGCTGCGAGAACGGGCGGCTCGACTGGAAACCACCGCCTCCACCGACGAATAGCTCACTGGGGGTCAACCACTGGCGACAGAGACTGAGCCTGTGGGATGCCCAAGTGGTGGGCCAACCAGGTTCGCGCGGTATTCCAGTCGCTACGGACCGTGCGGTCGGTAACACCCAATGCAGTCGCGATCTCCGCTTGCGACATACCTCCGAAGAAGCGGTACTCCACCACCGTCGCGAGTCGACTATTGAGCACCTGGAGATGCTCCAAGGCCTCATGGACAGCGAGCACCAAGGAGCCTCCATCCGGCCCCATGACCCGCGTCTCGTCGAGCGTGAGCGGCTTCGAGGGTCCCCCTCGCCGAGCCGCTACGGAGGAGCGGAAGTGGTCGACCAGAACCTGACGCATGACCCGGGAACTCAGGGCGAGAAAGTGCGACCGGTCATTCACCGTGAGGCCTGGGCCGTGGAACATCTTCAGGTAGGCCTCGTGGACCACGACCGTGGTACTCAGATCGTCGCACGCGCCTCGACGTAGCTGAGCATGTGCCAGTTGCCTCAACTGCTCGTAGACAACACCATAGAGGTCGCTTCTAGCCTCGGAATCCCCACCCGCAGCGGCCTGCAACAGCTGGGTCAGATCCTGTTGACTCACACGCTAAGAATACACCCAACTGGAAACAACTAGTCGGCTGATGGTCTTCCACCAGGCAACCGAACCAATGAATCCGGCGACGCCAAGACGACGAGGCGGTGCTTGGGACCCAGCACGAGATCGGGATCGGGAAAGACACGTGGCCCATCTTCGCCACGGCGAAGGAAGAGGACCTCCATCCCGAGGACCCGCCGCAGATCGGCTTCGCGCAGCGTCTGACCCACAAACTCTTCGGACACCGGAATCTCATGGAGACGGAGCCCATCCCCGAGGTCGACTCCGGGGACGGTAGCTCGAAAGCGTTGTCTCGATACCAGGGTCTCAGCCAATTCGAGCTTCTTGATCTCGCGGGTATAGAGGGCGAGGACCGGTTCCTTGTAGAGCAAGCCGACGACCTTCCCGTCCTGCACGACCGGGAGTCCGTGAACTTCGTGAGCACTGAGCTGGGACATGGCCTCCTGCAGGTTGTCGTCCGGCGACACCTGAAACGGTGGCAGAGCGACATCGGCGGCAACCACCAGGGAGTTGTTCAGAGCGTCGTCTCGAACCATCGACCTTAGGTCCCGGAAGCGGATCACCCCGACCAGATGATCCTGGGAATCGACCACCGGGTAAGTCTCTTGGGAATCGACCAAGGTCCGACTGAGCACTTCGGAGATCGGAGTGTCAGCCTGAAACCGAGTGAAGTCCCCGCTCATCAGGCTCCTCACCGAAAAGCTCCTCAGGAGGCTCTCCTCGCGGCCCTCCTTCATCCGAATACCCTGCCAGTCCAGCTTCTGGGTATAAATCGAGTTGCTCTTGATCAGGCTCGCGACCAGCGTAGCCAGGATGCATGAGGTCATCAGAGGCAAGATCAATCGGTAATCCCCCGTGAGCTCAAAGAGGATCAATATCGCAGTCAGCGGAGCGTGGGTTGTCGCCGCGACCACCGCTCCCATTCCGACGAGGGCGTAGGCGCCCGGCGCTCCCGCCGCATGGGGCGCCCAGGCCTGAACGCCCTGCCCCACACAGTTCCCGAGCGCAGCCCCCACGAAGAGCGACGGCGCGAAGATGCCACCTGACCCCCCGGAACCCAGGGTCACCGAGGTGGCGATCAGTTTCAGCGGGATCAGCATCAGGAGCAGGAGCCAAGGCAACGAGTTGCTCAGAGCACCGCTCATGGTTTCGTATCCAACTCCGAGAACATGGGGAAAGAGCAGAGCGATGGCGCCGATGCCCAGCCCGCCCAAGGCAGGTTTCAGCGGCTCCGGAAAGCGGAGCCGCTCCCACACCTTCTCCTGCCAGTACAACAGCACGACGAAGAGCACTGCGATCAGCCCCGCAGCGACCCCGAGACCGGCAAACGGAAGGAACTCCCAAACCGAAACCAACTCGTGTTTGGGAACGAGGAAGGCGGCGAAGTCACCCTCCAGGCTTCTCGACACCACGGTGGCTGTCACCGCGGCCACCACCACCGGAGAAAAGGCCGCGACGGTAAAGTCGCCGAGAATCACTTCCAAGGCGAACATCGCTCCCGCAATCGGGGCGTTGAACGCCGCTGCGATACCCGCAGCAGCTCCAGCTCCGACCAGTGTGGTCAAGCCACTCGTCGGTACCCGAGCCAGTTGCCCGATGGTGGAGCCCAGGGACGATCCGATCTGGACCATCGGACCCTCACGGCCGGCACTTCCGCCCGAGCCGATCGAGATTGCGGAGGCTAGCGCCTTGACAATCGCTACCCTGGGCCGAATCCGACCTCCTCGCAGCAGCACTGCAAGCATCACTTCCGGGACGCCGTGGCCCCGAGCTTCCCGGGCCCCGTACCAGATCATGGGTCCGATGATCAGCCCACCCACCGCTGGCATCAGGGCGTATTTCCAAGCGGGAATCGATACGGCGGCAGCCACCAACCCCCCGCTTGTTCCGAAGAAGAGGTTCTGGGCGGCCCCAATAAGATGCCGCACCGCCACCGCTCCAAGTCCCCCCAGGAGCCCGACAACAACGGCCAGAGCCACCAATCGAAAACGTTCGGCGTGGGAGAGGCGGCCCCGCATCGCCACCAGGAGTGAGCGCCATAGGGTTGAAATGCGACTCGGGCGAGGCGAGGCGGTCGAAGAGCTAAAACTCACGGGCATGATCTCTAAAAAGTTAGTGCACCTGGCACGGTCCTAGACAGGGGTAGACAGCGTTGGGAACCAGACGCCTACTCGGACGCTGATGCCTTAGGATACTCCCATGTCGAACGCCGCGCTTCGCTGTATCGGTCTCGTGCGCCGCTACGGCGACCTCGTCGCGGTCAACGGCCTAGACCTCGAGGTGCACCGCGGCGAGTGTTTCGGGCTGCTCGGCCCCAACGGCGCTGGAAAGACGACTACGGTCGAGATCTTCGAGGGACTCAACCAGGCGACTTCCGGCGAGGTCGAGGTTCTGGGAGAGTGCTGGCAGGGCGACGGGCGAGACCTGAGAACGCGGATCGGCGTGCAACTGCAGGAAACCAAGTTTCCGGAGAAGCTTCGGGTCGGGGAGGTCGTCGCACTGTGGAGAAGTTTCTATCCCTCGGGTCTCGAACCCGAGGCGGCCCTGCGACGCGTGGACCTCGAGGAGAAGCAGCGGGACTTCGTGCGCAACCTCTCGGGGGGCCAGAAGCAGCGCCTGTCGCTGGCCTGCGCTCTGGTTGGCGATCCCGAGATCCTCTTCCTCGACGAGCCGACGACTGGGCTAGACCCGACGTCCAGGCGCCAGATCTGGGCCATCGTGGAGGACCTCAAGCAACGCGGACGAACCGTCCTTCTGACCACTCACTACATGGAAGAGGCCAGTCGTCTGTGCGACCGCGTCGCGGTCATCGATCGAGGCCGGCGCCTGGCCCAGGGGACGCCGACTCAGCTCATCGCTTCGCTGGGCGCCGAACACGTGGTCGAACTCGAAACAACGGGTGACGCGAACGGCGGTATCGAGGCCTCCCTCTTCGAAGATCTTCCTGGCGTCGAGAGCGTAGCCCGCATCGATGGGGCTTGGCGACTCACCGTCCGTGAAATCGCTCCGCTGCTCGCTCCCCTCCTTGCGCTCCTAGCCGGACGAGGGCTGGAAGCAAGCCGACTGGCCACTCACCACGCCACCCTGGAGGATGTCTTTCTGGCTCTCGCGGGACGCGGACTGACCGAGGAGGAGGCGGAATCGTGAAGTCCTGGTGGGAACGCTCTTCCCTCTTCCAACTCACCCGAGCTCGCACCCTCGAATTCCTCCGCGAGCCCGAAGTGGTCTTCTGGGTCTTTGCCTTCCCGATGCTCCTCTCCGTGGTCCTGGGTGTCGCCTTCCGCGAACGTCCTCCAGAGAGGATTCCCATCGGGGTCGAGCGCGGGGCCCGTGCGGAATTCCACCGCGCCGTGATCGACGCCAGCGACGGGCTACGCGCGGAGATCGTTGACCTCGAAGAGGCTCAGCTAGCTCTTGCCAACGGACGCTTAGCCCTCGTCGTTCTCGACACTGACCCACCGACCTACCGCTACGACCCCACCCGACCCGACAGCCGGATGGCGCGGCTCGAAGTTGACGACGCCCTGCAGGAGGCCGCCGGCCGCCGGGATGCCTTCGCGGCCGCAACCGTCGAAGAGAGCGCCCCCGGTTCACGCTACATCGACTTCTTGATCCCTGGCCTGCTCGGCATGAACCTGATGGGTACCG
>JAIOJS010000324.1 GCA_019911795.1 Thermoanaerobaculia bacterium
TCCCGTCGGGCCAGGTAGATCGTTGCCGCCACTCGTTGGCCGGGCTTCATCGACTCCGGGTCGGTCGCTTCGAGGCTGAGGGTGACGCCGAAGTACTGCACCGGTGAGCCGTTGCGTCGCGGTTGGGCAATCGCGTCCACACGAGTCACGCTGGCTGCATGAACTCGATCGGGCTGTGCTTCGAGGACCACTTCGGCTTCCAGACCCTCGACGATTCCACCCGCGTCCGCCTCGAGAACGAACACTTCAGCCTGCAGGATCGAAAGGTCGGGTATCTCGCCGATCTCACGCCCGCGCCACACCTCTTGCCCAACTTCCAGCATTTCGCCCCGCCAGTCTCGCGATCTCGTGAAAAGACCAGGATGGGGAGACTTCACCACCAGGGCAGCGAGACCGGCTTCGGCCTCCTCGATTTCGAAGCGGGCTTTGCGCCGCTCGATCCCGAGGATCTCGAGATCACTATCTACGCGGCGCTCCTGGGTGGTCAGTTGAGACTCAGCGTGAGCCCTGCGCTCGAGGGCAAGCTCCTCGTCGATCTGGGAGGCGATCACTTCGTTGCGAGACCACACGCCGTCGTCCTCAGTTTGTCGGAAGCGTTGGGCGAGGGCGATGTCGAGCGCCGAGGTTTCGAGCTGGGTGGTGAGGCCCGCCTGATTGGCGGTAGCTTGCGACTCCGCCTGCACGACGCGATAGCCGGCGCTGGCATGGGCCGAGCGGCCCTCGATGAGACTGTCTTCGAGGCTACTGGAATCGAACCGAGCCACGACGTCGCCGGTGTCCACTTCGGCCGCATCGGGTGCGAGCCAGGAGAGTCTTAGGGCGCCTCGCACTTCGGAGGGTACGGTGACCGAGGTCACCGTCTTCGAAGCCAACAGTCCCTCGGCGGTGACTTTCTGAACGAAGGGCGTGGCTTCGACGACCGCAGTGGGAACCTCTTCGCGTGAGGTGCAGCTCGCGACGAAGACGAGGAGCGAGAAGGCCATCGCCAGCCGCAGTGGCATCATTCTCTAGTCCCTTTGGATAACAGGACGCGGTCTCCCACTTTCAATCCTTCCAAGACCTCGCTGCACTCACTGTTGCGTCGACCGAGAGTGGGGAAAACTTCCTCGCGGCCAACGCCGTGTGCGACGATGACTCTGGGACCTTCGGGAAGCGACTCCGGCACCTCATTGGGTAGGCAGAGACGGTCGGTGAGGCGTTCGACCTCGACCGTTCCCTTGAATCGCATTCCGGGGCGCATACGGTCGGGATCGGTGACCTCGAGGAGGATCTCGATCTCGACAAACTTCCTGGGATCGGTGGCGGATCGTTGCTTGACGGCCTCGTGGAGAGCTCCCACGGATCCGTGAAATTGATGATCGGGATGGGCGTCGAGACGCAGCTCGACCGGTTGGCCCACTTTGACACGGCCGATGTCGGTCTCATCGATCTGTCCGACCGCGGTCATCGCGGCGAGATCGGGGATTTCGAGGATCGTCTCGGCGCGCCAGACTGAGTCGCCAATTCGGTGCTTCTCGCCGTCGCTCTTGGGGTAGATGACGGTTCCGGCGCGGGGTGCAGGGACCTGCATCGAGGCCAGGTGCCCTTCCAGTTCCTCGACCCGCTGGGCCGCCCGATCGCGCCGGCGTCGAAGGGCCGAGAGCTCCGCGTCGGATCGTTGGTCCAGAAACTCGAGACGCTGTGTGAGATTGTCGATTTCGAAGCGGGAGAGGTCGCGATCAATACGTACCAGCTCGATGTCTCGGGCCGCCACCAGATCCTCCGGTACCTGAAGCTCCAACTCCTGGCGACGCAACCGCGCTTCGCTCTCGGCGAGGTTGAGTTCGAGATTCTGGCGTTCGATCTCCAACTCACTGACGCGTTTCTCGAACTCTCCGGCCGACGAGTCGCGCTCCCCGACCTTGCTTCGCAACCGTTGGCGGAGTTCTGTCGGGTCGAAGTCGACGATGGGTTGACCCGCGACTACCTCGGTCCCTTCGGGAACCAGCATGGAGATCTTGAAGTTCCACATCTGCGGTATCGCCGGAGGGGTAATGCTGACCGAGTTGACGGCTTCGAGTAGGCCTTCGACCTTGACCTCGAGGACGAGGTCACGACGTTCCAGGGTGGCCCAGATTTCCGCTTCCGAGGCTCCGGCCTTCCAATAGAGGGCGAGGGCACCGGCTGTGAGGATTGCGACTCCCCAAGCCCATCCGCGGGCTCTGGTCACGTTCCTCCTCCGCCTGGAGAAGCCGCTGAGGCCTGGATGACCTCTGAGTCGGAGTCGTCGAGGACGACACAGCTCTGATTGTCGCAGTCCCCGAGGGTGACTGCAGTCGATCTGCCGCCGGCAAGGTGCAGAAGTACTTGTCCCTGATCCCAGGTGAGGTCGCCGCGGGGGACGAGAAGGGCTTCCTCGCTGGACGGGCTAAGGACCTCTACTTTGACGGACATGCCGTGACGCATGCGGTCCGAGTCCAGTCCTTGAACGTCGATGAGCACTTTGAAGGCACGGCGATCGGAGGTCGAGTTGAGCGGTTGAGCGATCTGCTCTACCCGCCGCACAATCCCAGAGAGCACCTCATCCGGGAAGGCGTCGAGAGAGGCTCGAACCCGAAGACCAGGAGCGACCGTTCCCTCGTCGACGTCATAGAGGTTGGCGACGACAATCAGGGAGTCGAGGTCGGGAATGCGGGCGACAGTCCGGCCCGGCCACACCTGGTCACCTTCGCGCATGGCCCGCCCTTCGTCCGAGTCCGACAGGACCAGGACACCGGATCGCGGCGAACGAAGTACCAGTCTCTCGAGGCTGGCCTCGGTATGGGCTAGTTCTCGTCGGGCGCCGTCGAGGGCGAGGCGTGTGGCATCGACGCTTGCGGCGCCACCCTCCCGTCGAGCCTCGAGCGTGGTCTGGGCTTGAGCGAGTTGCAGTTCGGCCTCCTCGAGGCTCTTGCGGCGGGTCGCGAGTTCCTTGGCTGAGGTCAATCCCTCGGGGAGTTCGGCCTGGAGGAGGGCCTTCGCGACCGCGGCGCGCTGTTTCTCGACCTCGAGGCGAGCCGCACTCTCGTCAGAAGCGGACTGGGCGGTGACCTGTTGCAGTCGACTCTCGGCTTCGACGATGGCGCTGTTCTGATCTTCCAGATTGGACGCGAGCTGAGCGTTATCGAACTCCATGATGCGGTCCCCCTCCTCGACTTGAATGCCATCCTCGGCGATCCAGCGAACTTGCAGGGGCCAGATCCGCACCACGGGGGCGACGGCGACGGCGGCGTCCTCGGCCACCAGCTCTCCGCTGAGCAACTGTCGCGACGCGAGATGTCCTCGTCGCACTGCCGGCGTTGTGGATCCTTCGGAAAGGGGTGCCGTTTCCTGGGTAGCGCAACTGAGGGCTGCGACCGCGATCAGGGTGACGAGCGGACCGCGGCCTTTCACGCCGCCGTCTCTTGCGTAGGGATCTTCATGATGGCATCACTAGTACGGATAACTCGAAGATTTCGTTGATCTAGAGACCTGAAACTACCAGATGATGGGGTTCGAGGTGAAGTCTCCCCAAGGGGACACAGCTTCGCCCGGGGGCGCTGAGTCACGGGGCGGGGCGTGGTCGATGCCGGACTCGTGCGTTGGTGGACACATCCCAGTGACTCAGAGCCGGGACTACGTCAGTCGACCAGTGCTTCCAGCTCTGCCCAGCGGGCGTAGAGAGCATCGACACGTTCGCGAGCGGCGGCGAGAGCGTTGAAGCGGGCCTGGAGGGCCTCACTATCGGTCGCGATACTCGGATCCTCGGTAGCGCTCAGGGAGCGCTCCAATTCCGCTTCCGCCTCGAGGACCTGCTCCTCCATCGAGTCGAACTCTCGCTGCTCCAGGTAGGAACGGCGTTGGCGCTTGGCGGTGACGGGCGACGACGTCTCCTTCTGTCGTGCCGCTCGGTTGGCTTTTGCGACTTCACGATCACGCTTCTCGAGATGGCTCTCCCATTGGGCCGAGTCGGCGAAGTACGTGGCGGCGCCCTCGCCATCGAGCGCCAGAATCTGTGTTGACACGCGGTCGAGGAGATATCGGTCGTGGGTCACCAGGACAAGGGCTCCCGGGAAGTCGACGAGGGCGTTCTCGAGGACGTCGAGGGTGGGGATGTCGAGATCGTTCGTCGGCTCGTCGAGGATCAAGAGGTCGGCGGGCTGTAGCATCATGCGCGCGAGGACGACGCGGGCCTGCTCTCCACCGGACAGAGACTCCACCGGCGAGTTCAGCTGATCGTCGCGGAAAAGAAAACGGCGTGCCCAAGAGGCCACGTGAAGGGGAGCTTCGCGGAAGACGACGGTGTCCCCCGTCGGAGCCAGAGCCCGGCGCAAGGTCGAGGTGGGATCCAGGCTGGCTCGATTCTGCTCGAAATAGATCGTCCGTAGGCCGGGCGCGCGCTGGATCGTACCCTCGTCGGGTTCGAGGTCGCCGGTAATGAGACGGAGCAGCGAGGTCTTGCCGGAGCCGTTGGAGCCCAAGATCCCCAATCGAACGCCGGGGGAGAGGAGGAGGTCGAGGTCGGAGAAGAGGAGGCGGTCACCGAAGGACTTGCTCAGCCCTCGACCCCACCACAACTTCTTCGACTGCCGGCCAGAGGCGTCAAAGTCGATCGAAGCCCGACCAGATTGGGCCCTTTCCTGATGCTCGGCGAGGTCGTCAATCATGGAGGCGGCCCGGTCGATGCGGGCTTTGGACTTGGTGGTGCGTGCCTTGGGTCCCCGCCGCAGCCACTCCACCTCTCTCTTGACCAGATTAGCCAGGGTCGCTCGGTCGCTGGCCTGTTGTTCGATCATCTGCTCCCGCGCCTCGAGATAGTCCGCGTAGGAACCGTTGACCTCGAGCAGTCCCTTGGGGTAGATCCGGTTGACCTCGAGCATTCGTCGCGCCACGCGCTGAAGAAAGACACGATCGTGACTCACCGTAACGAACGCCTTCGCCTCCTGGCTCAAG
>JAIOJS010000325.1 GCA_019911795.1 Thermoanaerobaculia bacterium
GTCGAAAGAACGCGTGCGATCGGCGAACACCTGTGGCATGGCGGCGAGCGCGTCGAGGGTCTGCCTCACCTGGAACAGGCGGCCGAGCAGGCGGTTCGAAGCTTCGCCTTCCGCGATGCGGCGGAGCTCTTCTCGCGGGTCGTCGAAGTGGCTCGCGAGCAAGGGGACGACGATCTCGCCACGTCGGCCGCGATGGGGCAGGCGGCCGCGCTGGACGCCGCCGGTGCCACCACTCGCGCCCTCGGTCTCTACCGGGACCTCCTCGAACGGCCGGAACGCCTGCGACGAGCTGAGGATCGGCGCCGTCGCGGGGAGATCTGTCTGGGAGCCTGCCGACTTCATGGAAAACTCTCGGAGTACGACGACGAGCTTCGGGTCGCCGACGAAGGCTTGGCGTTGGGGTTGGAGTCCACTGCAGTAGAGATCGAAGTCGGCCTTCTCGAGGCAAAGTCGGACGCCCTTCTCGGTCTAGGCAATCTCGAGGGCGCCTTCGCTGCGGCCCGTCGTGGTCTCAAGATATCCACCCATCGATCCCTAGTCCGTGCCCGCGGCGCCCTCCTCGATACCCTGGGGACCATCGAGCGCCGCCGGGGAGCTTGGCGCAAGGCACGCTTCCTCTTTCGACGAGGCCTGGAGGCGGCTCTCCTCGCCGGCGACGAGCATCTGGTCGCTGAGGTTCGACACCACCTGAGCGAACTCGAGCGCAGCGGGGGTGAATGGAGACAGGCGCGAGAGGGCTACGAGGCGAATCTCGATACCGCTCGGCGACTGCACGATCCGTGGATCGAACTCGACTCGTTGCATGCTCTCGCCGCGTTGGAGTGCCGACGAGGCGAATGGAAGTCCGCTCGCGAGCCCCTGCAGCGTAGCCTGGAGCTTCGCCGTCGCCTCGGCACCCGAGATGGCCAAACCGAGTCTTGGGTGCTCATGGGCGAGATCGCGGAGATGTTGGGTGACTGGAGTCTGGCCGAACAGAATCTTCGTCGGGTACTCAAGGTCCTGCCCCGCGATGAAGGACATCGAGACCGCATGATCGCGGAAACTCACCTCGCTTCCCTGGCTCGGAAGCGCGGCAATTGGACCGAGGCGGAGGACCTCGCGCGGTCGGCACTGGCCGGCGCCGAGTCGACGGGAGACCGTCGTCTGCTCGCGCTATGCCACCACCAACTGGGTCTGGTGGAGAAGGACCGGAGTCACTTCGCGCCGGCGTCCGCTCACCTTCAGCGGGCTTTGGAAGTGGCGGAGGATCCGGTGCTTATCGACCTCAGACCCCGCCTCTGGTACTCGATGGGAGACCTCGCGATTCGACGGGGAGAGCTCGACGATGCCCGCGATCACTTTACTGCCACCGCGACGACCGCCAAGGAACTCGGACTGCGTTTCGAACTGGCCAAGTCCAAGATGGGACTCGGACGTTTGGCTGTGGCGGAGCGTCGCAAAGGGGGTGGCGACGCCGAGTTCAGCGAGGCCGTCCAGTCGTTCGGCGAACTCGAGGTACCGTTCGAGTACGCAAGAGCCCTCTACGAATGGGGGGTGCGCACGCGCGACACCGACCTGGCCGTGGATCGCCTCGACCGCGCCCTCGTCGCTTTCGAACGCCTCGGCGCGGCCACTGACTTCGAGCGCTCGAGAGGTGTGATCGACGGCATCCGGGAGCGCAACTTCCTCGAGAATGCCCCCGGCCACATGGCGCCGGGAATCTGGGAGGTCGCCCGCCTCATCAACAGCACCCTCGACCTCCAGGAAGTGCTCGACACCACCATGGACCTGGTGCTCGAACGACTTCAGGCCGAGCGCGGCATGGTGGTCCTGGTCGGACGCATCTCCCAGGAGCTCGAAGTCGCGGTGTCGCGAAACCTCGACTCCTCGATCGACGAGAGTACCCACCTGTCGGAGACGGTGGTGCGGCGAGTGATCGAGGACCGCCAGCCGATCCTCTCGGTCGATGCCATGGCCGACACTCGGTTCGCTGAGTCGGAGTCGATCGTGGCGGCCCACATCGTCTCGATCCTCTGCGTTCCGCTGATTATCCGCGATCGACTGGCCGGCGCCATCTACATCGATCACCGCAGTTCTCAGCACCTCTTCGAACCGCGCGATCTCGAGTTCTTACTCGCCTTTTCCGACCAGGCGGCGATCGCCATCGAGAACGCGCGCCTCTACGGCGAGGTGGAGGAGCGCCGCCAGAAGCTCAAGGCCGAGAACGAGTCGCTGCGCAAGGAGATCGGTGCCGGACGAAGTCTCGACTCCCTGATCGGACGCAGCCGGGCGGTAGAACAGCTCAAGGAGACCCTGGAGCGAGTCGCCGTCAGTCAGACCACCATCCTCATCCGGGGAGAGAGCGGTACCGGCAAGGGTCTCGTCGCTCGCATTCTGCACGCGGTGTCGACTCGCCGTGAGGGTCCCTTCATCCACTTCAACTGCGCCGCCCTCCCCGAGACGCTGGTCGAGAGCGAGCTCTTCGGCCACGAGAAGGGCTCGTTCACCGGAGCGACCGGCCAGAAACCGGGGCGCTTCGAACTGGCCAAAGGGGGGACCATCTTCCTCGACGAGATCGGCAAGGTCTCTCGGTCCGTTCAGGCCAAGCTTCTGCGCGTCGTCGAGGACCGCCGCTTCGAACGTGTCGGCGGTACCAAGACCCTCGAAGCGGACGTGAGGATCGTCGCCGCCACCAACCTCAACCTCGAGGAGGCGATCACCTCCGGAGAGTTCCGTGAGGACCTCTACTACCGCCTCAACATCATCCCGATCATCCTGCCCCCGCTGCGTGAGCGAAAAGAAGACATCCCGCACCTCGTCGAGCACTTCTTCAACAAGATCCGTCGCGACC
>JAIOJS010000326.1 GCA_019911795.1 Thermoanaerobaculia bacterium
GCCGACATCGTTGAATCCGAAATGCGCGTACACCGCCATCGCCTGACGATGGAAGGCGACTACTTCGGACTCGATCTGATCCTCGGTGCAGAAGATGTGGGCGTCGTCCTGACAGAAGGTCCGCACCCTCGTCAGGCCGGAGGTCACGCCGCTCTTCTCGTAACGGTGCAGGCGTCCGAAGTCGGCGTAACGAATGGGCAGATCACGATAGGAGCGCAGCTTGGTCCCGTAGATCAAGCAGTGAGTGGGGCAGTTCATCGGCTTGACCGCGAACTGTCGCTCGTCCATCTCCACGAAGAACATCGCATCGTGATAGTTGGCGTAGTGACCCGAGGTATGCCACAGCTCGACATCGAGGATCTGAGGTGTGATCACCTCGCCGTAGCCATTGGCGTCGTAGAGCTCCCGCACGTAGTCGACCAGCTCGTTGTAGACGAAGGCCCCCTTGGGATGGAAGAACGGGCTGGCCGGCGCGTGGGCGTTGAAGCTGAACAGGTCGAGCTCCGCCCCGATGCGCCGGTGGTCACGGGCCTGGGCCTGCTCGACCTGCTCGACGAACGCCTCGAGTTCCTTCTTGCTACCGAAGGCGGTACCGTAGATGCGCTGCAGCATCTCGTTGTTTTCGTCGCCCCGGTAGTAGACCCCAGAGGCGTCGAGGAGTTTCACCGCGCCGATCTGATCCAAGTTCTGGACGTGAGGACCGCGACAGAGATCCAAGAAGTCGCCATGACGAAAGACGGTGATCGTCTGACCCTCGGGAATGTCGGCCAGACGCTCGATCTTGAGGGTCTCTCCGCGCTCCTCGAACAACTTGGCCGCTTCCTCGCGAGACACCTCGATCCGTTCGAAGGTGTGCTTCTCGGCCAAGATCTCCAGCATCTTGGCCTCGATGGCGACGAAGTCCTCAGGGGTGAAAGACCGGGAGAAGCGGAAGTCGTACTGAAACTTCTCGGAGTGATCCTGGCGGCCGGCGTCGATCTCCACCTCGGGATGAAGGCGCTTGACCGCGTCCGCCATCACGTGCTCGGCGCTATGACGAATAAACTCACCCGCCTCGGCGCTCTTGGTGGTCACCAGCCGCAGAGCCCCGTTGCGTCGGATGGGGTACCGCAGATCGATCATCTCGCCATCGAGAGTCGCGCCGACCGACGCCTTCGCCAGTCCCGGTCCGATCGAACGAGCGACATCGAGGGCGGTGGTACCGGCCGCGACGCTACGCACCGAACCGTCGGGCAACGCCAGTTCGATCGACTCTGTGGCCGTTGCCTTATCCGATGCCATGATGAGCTGTTGCGAGATGAGCGGTAGGGAGAAGTCGAGGCGTCTCGAGCGGACCGGATGCCCAAATCGAGAGCAGTGTCGGAGTCGAGAGCATAGGGACGGGTCGGGAGCGATGGTAGGCACTGGCGGACTCGAACCGCCGACCTCTACCGTGTGAAGGTAGCGCTCTAACCAACTGAGCTAAGCGCCTGAAGTATCACTCCTGATCAAATCCTCGCTCCGAACTCGCCGTTCGGAAAATTATCTTGGCTCGAAACTACTGGCTCCGACCCTTGACTCGGAAAAACCATTGATCGACAACCCGCCCATCGCCAAAACCGATCGCCAAGAACGGAAATTCGATCGCTAAAACGGAAATGGTAGGCCCGAGCGGACTCGAACCGCTGACCTCTACGATGTCAACGTAGCGCTCTAACCAACTGAGCTACGGGCCTGTATCTCCGTCATCCCTCTGTCGTCCAGAGGCTAGATGTCAATCCCCGGTGAAGGGGCGAAAAGACTAGCAAGGGTGACCGCGGGTGTCAATGGGGACACGGTTCCTCCCGGGCCACCGTCCCCCTTTCGATCAACTCACTGTTCATTGATCCAAAGCTGAAGCTCCATCAGGCGGGACGGGTTCTCTTGCAGCCAGGCCTCGGCACCCTCGACTTGAAACTCGGCCAGACTGCGGTAGACGAGCGGCTCGATCAATTCCTTCTCAGACAAAGTACCGAGCACGGCCAGGGTCTCGACCAGCACCGGTTCTACCCCTTCGCTACCGACCTCCCCGGCTACCTTGACGACACTGACGACGGAACTCACCACGCTATCGGCCGGCGTGAGACCTGCGTCCTCCTCCAGCGTCCAGGACCCGGCGGAGAGGGACATCATCAGCTCGACGGTCGAGAAGTCGCCGAACTTCTTGGAGGATCCCGGATCGATATTGATCGTGATGTTGGTCTCATCCTTCCGGGAGACGCCGGCCTGGAGTCGCTGGAGGAGGATCGACACCGCCTGACTAGCCCGGGGTGACGAGGGCTCCAGGATCAGAGCGCGCAGGGCGCTGAAGAAGGCCGGCACCCGATAGTCGCCCCGATCGTAGAGTTGCGCCAGAACGAAGTGAGGCGAGGGCCACTCGGGTTTCGAGATCACCGCCTGCCCCGCAGCCGCGATCGCGGCGTCCAGTTCTCCTTCGTTGGCGAGGGTGATCGCGTAGTTGAAGTTGAGCGTCGCCTCTTCGGGTGAGAGCTTCAGGGCCCTCCGGTAGACCTCGAGCGCCTTGCGGGTCTCTCCGAGATGATCGAGGCAGTTCCCGACGACCGCCAAGGACGGCGCTTCGAGATGCGCGAGAGAGCCCTTCGCGAGCGTCGCTGAGGTCTCGCCCGCCTCGACGCACTCTTCGTTCCTTCCCGCCGAGAACAGGCTAAAGGCCAGCTCGTACCAGAACTCGCCGTTCTTCGGATCTTCGTCCAACAGCAGTCGGTAGGCGGCGATCGCCTCGTCGTAGCGTCCCTGGTCGTGCAGAGCGATGGCCTCGCCAAGCCGTCGCTTCTGCTCCCGGTTGAGGGCTGACTCGGAGTCCTCGGGCTCGACCGAGGTCGTGTCCACTGAGTCCGGCTCGGATTCCTGAGCAGTTTCCTGCATGAGTTCCTGCGCAAGCAGCGCTCCAGCCGGCCAGATGAGGAGTGAGCCGGTCAGCACGAGAACAGCAGAATGGCGCATCATCCACAAATCCTACCTTGCGAAGGGAAAGCTACTGTGTAACTAGGGGACCCTGGATCGTCCGGCAAGAACCAGCCCCACGCCAGACGGCGGGCCAGGCGTCCCTACCACCCTCGTCCTTAACACTTCGCGACCTTCGAGCGCGGGCGAACCGACAGCAGATCAACAAACACCATCGAGTGGTTCTACCTCACTCTCAGGCCGACTCCACGCGAGGTCACAGTTAGACTGAAGGTTGACCAGAACCAGCGGCAATCAGAGACCTGGACCGGTGGCGAGCCGGACGTTCCGTCGATGAACGAACCAGAAGGCTACGGTGAGCGCTCCGAAGATCGATAGGTAGCTCGCCGTACCCACCGCCTGAGTCAGCTCCAGAGCGTCTTCCTCAATGACCATGCGCAGAAGACCGGTCTCAGCTCTACTTCCGGCAGACCAGCTGGCGAAGTTCCAAGCTGCATGCAGTCCAATGGGGACGGCAAGTCCCCGCGTGGCAATGGCGCTCATTCCCCAAAGTAGGCCGCCCGGAACGACACCGAGAGCTATCGTTCGCACGTCCCAGCCGTAGAGGAAATGGCTCAGCCCGAAGGCCAATGCTGTAAGCCACACCGCTGGCCAGGGTCCCATTCTTCCAGTCAGTCGTCGCAGCGCATAGCCGCGAAAACCCAGTTCTTCCATACAAGAGGTGGAGAGGAACCGAACGAAGTAGATCAAGGCGGCCGCGGCGCCAACCCCAGACACCAATTCGAAGCGGATGGGGCCCGCGAAGGTTGCAACGATCGAAAGGTGGATCCCGAAGGACGCCACTCCCAAACAGACTCCGATGGCGAACTTCCTCAGACTCGATGGCCGCACCGCCAGGTCGAGACTCGTGCGGGATCCCTTCTCGATCCGCACTAGAAACCGGGACAGGACCACTAATCCAGCGCTGCTGACCAGTCCCCAAGCGGTGAGTTGCAACACCTCGTTGCCTATCGTGCTAGATGTGGCGAAGCCCACAACAAGCGTTACCAGCACGTATCCAACCCAAAACAACAGGACGGAGGTGACGACCCACCTTCCAGTCATCTTCAGTGGCTCGGCTGCTTCATCATTCATCGTTATGGTTCGGGTTGATCGTTTAGACAGTTGGCCGGACACAGGGTCTACACCCAGGCTACTAGGTACGACCCATGGAACAAAGGGGGGCTGTGGCAACACCATCGTTCCAGTTCAGCGGCTGGCCCAGGACGGGTGTCCCCAAAACGCATGTCAGATGGGATGAGTTGGCGTTAACCGTCCGTTCCCCGGGCGGGTTCGACGTCCTGCTCCTGCCGGCCATAGGTCGCAGCCACGCGTCTTGACTTTCTTAGGTACTCTAACCACATCAAGATCCCCACTCCGTAGAACGGCGCCAGGATGATCTCGCGCATTAACCAATAGGCATATATTGCATAGAACACGGTGACCCCGAACGCCATGAAGAGCCAACGGGCTGCGTGCTTCGGTGCGGTCCGGCGCTTCTGCATGAGAAGCGCGAAGACGTAGCAACCATAGGCCCCAACCGCCACCTCAGGAAGCCGAAGGACTCCGCCAAGTGGATTCTGCAGGAGTTCGCGTGTGCCACCGATGACTGTAGAAGCGGAATTTCCAAGGACGATTAGAGCGAACAAGAGAAGCCAGCCGTGGACACCGGTGAGCTCCTGGGTACGCCGCTCCTCCTCAACCACCCTGCTCTGTTCGAGTTCCTCACGGTCAGCACCAACCATGCCTCGCCTCGCCAGTTCGGCGTCGATCGCTTGGATGGCCTCCGGTCGATACTCGTGACGTTCTGGTCCCGCTGCACACAGCAAGTCTTCGTTCGTCCAGCCCTGATAGATCGAATCCATCTCGTTTGTTGCCTTCATTGGTTTCCTCGGGTCGTCGGACTACATCTCGCCGTTAGATAACGCTGCTCGGGCCCAACTCCAAGGTGACCGGCCGGTTTGATAGCCGCTTCCAAGAAGAGCGTTCCAGAGATGCCAGCTATCAGCCATGATTCACGGTCCATCTGACGCTTAACCACTTGGCTCACTGTCAAGGCCGTGCGCCGAAGCGCGGTCTTTCCCAATGCAGCGACTTGCTCGAGGCCATTTCATGGGTGCAGCCGAGTCTAGAGGTGGATGAACGACTCATTGCTGTGTCCGATGATCCCGCAGATCCGACAACACCTCGAGTAAGTCGGATAGGTGCTGTTTCCACTTTGGGCGGATCTGAGCAACAAACACCCCTTCAGCTGTGCGGCGGTCCGTCGGAGGCGCGAGAGAAGCACCGACCGCCCAGACGCCTTCGCCTCTCCTTCGTTGTCCTTCGTACTGTGGATCCACCAAGAACGTGAGCCACACACGGAAGCCTTGCGGCGACCAGAGGGACTCCACCTCCAAGATCTCGTCGGCCCACCAGTCCAAGTCACCGGTTGCTCGACGGAGAATCGCCCAGCCATTCGCGACGAGGCCCTCTTTGAGCTCGATCTGTTGAGTGATCATAGCTTCATGACCGCATTGCGGACCGACGTTTCGCGGCCGGGCGGGCACCGAACGCACTCTCGAATCACAGGACCGCGACGTCCGCCCGGCGCGCTGCAGTGTCTGGGCAGACTACGTATCAATCCCATCCAAACTTCAGCAAGGGTTTTCCGCACTTAGGACACGGCGTGCGGAGCCTCGCGAGTTGAACGTTCGCGATGTGACAGACCGGACAGTAAACGCCATCGTTCGGAATCGGGATGGACTCCCGAAGCTGCGACATCCTCTCGGCGACCGCATAGACCTGCTCATCGGTCGCGTCGGCCGGAGGCAGTCCGCTTACCAGAGCGTTGGCAGTCATCTCGTTCAACGGCGACGTCGAAACCCAATCATCCGGAGTCAACCCCTCGTTGTCGCCAAAGCTCTCGGTGATGTCCAACTGGCTGTAGGAATTCTCGCCGGAAGGAATCGTTCGCGTCGTTGCCTTGCTCTTATTGAATGGCCACATGGGGTCCTGAGTGGTCTAACGTTTGGAAGCTAGCTGGCCCAACCGCGAGCGCATTCGACAGACACGAGGCTACTGAGCCAAATGGAACGATGTGAGTTTGTGACAAGAACTTGTGGGGTCCATTTCCGCGGATGGTTAGCTGGCGTGACTAAGCTCTTCGCGGATGACCCGCCGGAGCGTAGCCTCGAGCGGTTCGCCAACCCGACCAATGTGTTCTCGAAGCGCCTGGTTGATCAGAGCTTGGTAACTGCCACCGCCAGCTTCGTGGATCTGCCGCTTGAACCACGCGAGGACATCATCGTCGAGCCGGATAGTGACCCTGGTCTTACCTGTGGGCACAGACACAACCGGGCCTCTCTTCGCGCTGCTGAAGTCGTACTCGTTTCTCATGGTGACTCCTCGTACTGCCGCTTTTCACGCCGTGTCGCGCGTCGAGCGGAGATCAGCCGAATGGCCGAACCACCTTCGGCCCAAACAAACTACGACGACTTGCCCTAACGGATCGCGGCCCAGCGTTACCCACCGGCGTTCATTCTTTGAATCGGTATCTTCACTCGTCAGCGCCAGCAGGTCTTCTAGAACCAACGCTGCGTCGGCGAAGTCGACACCGTGCTTCTGGAGATTCGAGATGGCTTTGTCAGTGTCCCACTCGCAACTCACCCCCGCAAGTATATGCACAAACGTACACGGTCGACAAGCAGGCCCTCGTGACGCCTCACGTCCGGAAGGTAACCGGCCACACTGGCCACGACGATAGCCGAAGCCAGAAGCGGTGAACCCAGTGGAAAAACGTAAAGTGATACCAAGTGGCTTTTTGCGCCAGTCCATAGCCGGCTGGTTGGGCTGCCTCAGTTGTGACGTTGCGCTACTCTGGCCCTCGCAGCAGGCCAGCCACACCAAGGTCCTCGTCGACATCAGGCCAGTGGATACCCTCGCCGTTGCCTAAGATCTCCCACCGGGACCGTTCTTCAGCGGTTGCAGCGAGGAGTCTCGGGAACCAGCTAGGGGGCACAACTACCCTGCGGCCATTTGCCAATGAACGGTCAATTCAGAGTCTGAGAGTAGAGCCTCGGTAGCCTGAGGAGCGAGTTCAATCGTCAAGATACTCATGCCAAGCCCCGCGAGCGCGCTCGCGCGAAGGATCAGACCGCATTCTTGCTCGAAGAGGATTCTTGAGCCAAGCCCAGCAGAACACGGCCATGAACAGCACCCACCAGCGCGCCGGCAATGAGGATAGCCATGGCAACCAGGCCAGCGATTACGGGTGCACTGGACGTGACCTCATTGGCTTGTGCCCCCAGGAAGATGACCGGCATGGCGAGGGCCCAAGCTGCCGCATTGGCGGGAAGCCACAGCCACGCCCTTCCCGGTAGGACCTTGCGCAGGCTGAGCCATTGAAATGCGGCGAGCATTGGACCAGCCACCGCGCCAAGGCCTGCGGCGAGTATCAAGATGAGAAGCAGCGAAGGCTCAGGCGGGGCTTCCTGAGTGATGCCGCCTTGTTGCATGAGTCCAATGACGGTACTCGGAATCATGCCGACAGCCCAGGCGACCATGGCGCCGACGACGGTAGCGAAAACCCAGCCACGGACAGATGGCAGAAGCGTGAGTAGAACTCGGCGTTGGGCAAGGCCGACTACTGCGCCCTCGAGTCCGCCAAGAAAAACGAAGGCGGCGGCGAATGTAAGGGCTTGCGCCACGTCTGTGGGTTCACCAGCGCGCTGAAAAACGACAAGGCCGATTGCCGCCACCCCTCCGAGGCCGACGAGCTCACCCAGCGCATTTGCCATGACCCAGCGCTGCCAGAACCTGTTGCGCCAGAAGTGTGCAGGGGCGGTACTCATGCAACCTAACGTTTGAAAGCCAACTGGCCCCATTGACCACAGCGTTCAGCGAAACGAGAATCGGTGAGCCGAGTTGACATGACGTGAGTTTACGACAAGCACCTATGGGGTCCAGTTTCAGCGGGTTGTTAAGCCGCCGTTCTAGACCGTTCCAGGTAGACGCCCAGCGCCAATGGATAGACAACTACGACCAGCACGAGAGCCCACATCCAGCCCACCGCAGCGACGAACGACCACGCCATCATCAGACTGGGAGTATAGGCAAGACCGGCCACGGTCGCGATAGGAAGCGAAAGCGGACCACCAAGCCTTGGGTGAGGAGAACAGCTGGCACCAACCGCGACGAGCACAACCCCTAGTAAAGCAGCAAAGACGCCAAGAAAGACATATTGCAAGAAGGCCATTTCCAGAGGAGCCTCTACGCCCATCGGGAGCTGACCCAAGACGAATACCTTGACGAGACCGATCAAGAGCGCTGATAGCAAAGCTGAGGATCCAAAAGCACTAAACGCCGCCATTGACAGCGCCGACCGCGAGCGCCCTCGATACGCTAGTCGCATGATCTAGTCCTTTCCGAGTACGACCACTTTGCTAGTGACCGGTGCTGGTCGGAAGAAGTTCCAAGGCGGCCTAACGACGGGAAGCTAGCTGGCCACACTGGCGATACCTCCGAGCGACGATGACCAAAACGGAGAACTGAGGACGGATCGTGGCGCCGCCAGTAGGTTGGCGGTCGCCGCGGGCCCTCAACGAGAGACAGCATCCTCGGATAGGTTGTTCAACGCCGTTGCTGAGTTCATGGCAGGTCAACGACTGGCATCAGCGGCGAGCGTAGCGAGTCCGCTGTGGGGGCGGTGCATCTAGGGGTTGAAGAGAGGCGCGAGGGACAGTGCGCCTGCCCCGACGCGGTCTCCGGTGACGACTCGGCGGTGGTAGTCGAGTTGGCCGAGGTGAAACGCCAGATGAGCGCTGAGGTGTAGCAGGAAGAGACCGGTTACAGTGGATTTGCCGAGTGTCGGAAACGGGTAAGGCTCGGCGAGGCGCGCAGGCTCGAGAGAGAGCAAGGTGCGGGCGACGTCGGTAGAGGCAACAGAAACGGCCGCCTGGAGCTCCGCGCGGGTAAAGCCCGTTGAAGCGAACTCGGCGGTGCGGTCGCGAATGTAGCCTGTTGCACCGAGCTGTGCGCCGATGAAGTGCCTGAGGTTCCCGACGAGATGCAGAACGAGGTTCCCGCCGCTATTCGGGCAGCCGGCCACGGCCTGCCAGGGCAAGACGTCGTTCGGATACAGGGCAACTTCCGCCCTCAGCGTGTCGAGATCACGCGCGAAGAGAGTGTGGAGATCCTTCAGCATGACGGGATAGTACCTCCTGGCAGCCTGACGGATAGGAATTCAGCGGCCAAGCCGACCGCCAAGCGGGCGGTCTGGTCCGCTGCAATGATACGGGTTGGGTGGTGTGACAAGACCGCACCAAGCACCGGTGGCTAACCGACGCCGAGTAGCACTTGCTCAGCCGCCTTGGGGAGGACGACCGGAATGAAGTGCGACGCCGGGAACAGATA
>JAIOJS010000327.1 GCA_019911795.1 Thermoanaerobaculia bacterium
GCCTCGTATCGCTCCGACCTCCGCTACCCCACGATTCCCGCGGTGGCGGCACCAAGGAAGTCGAACGGCGCTCCCAACTACAACCACGAGGGCTTCGTCGCCATCGGACGCGACCTTCGCGGCGATGCGCTGTGGATTCTGCAGCACCGTCCCGCTGTCTATCTCTCCGGCGTCGCTCGCGCGGCGTACAATTTCACGCGCCCGGGAAGCGAGGAACTGCACCTCCGATCACGGGGACCCAAACAAGGCAGCGCGACCGCTCGTTTCGAAAGCCTCGGATACCTGAGAGTTCGCCAGGCCTTTCGCTTTCGTGGTGCGCCGCGGGATCTCTACCTAACTCCGTTGCTGGGACTTCCCCTGGCCCTGATCATGGCCCTGTGGTTATCATTTCGATCGACGTCCCCCGAGTCCCTGCTGCTCGCACGCTTCCTCGGACTGACCTTGACCTATGTGGTTGCGGTCGGCACGCTCTGCGAGGTCTGGGAGAACGCCCGCTTTCGCTTCTACGTCGACGTCTTCTGGGTCGGCCTGGCCCTCCTCTTGGTTCAGATCATCGTCAGAAAGAGTGCCCTCTACCTCGACCAACGCCGACGATCCGACGTCTGACCGTGAACCTCGACCGGTGGTGCGACAGAAACCTCACACCGTGTCCTTCGAACACGATTCTCGCAGTCTAAAAAGCAGGGTCGACGCATCCTCGAAAACCCGCTCGAAGCATTCGGAGCCAGAGAGGTCGGGCTTCGCCAGGGTCGGCGGTCGCCGCGGGACCAAAAGGTAGTCGACGTCGAGGTCCCGAAGATAGGCAAAGAGTGCCCGAGGTCCCTTTCTCGCAGCTTGGTGGAGGAAAGCGTAGCGGAAGGGACCCATCTGTTCCCCGAGATAGCGTCCGGGAGCGTAGTAACGCAGAGTTTCCGAGTGGACCCCATAGATCGTGGGCGCGCGGATCGCCATCGACTCCAGCTCCGACTCCTCGCACCAGCGCAGTGCCCGGTAGCCCGGCAGCCGCTTCTCCAAATACTCCGTCCGTTCTGCATCCGCCACCGGCAGCGGGCCTCTCTCCGCCACCTTGAAAGTCACATAAAACAGTCCCGGTCCCACCAGGACAACGGCCGAGAAGACGACCCAGCGCACGGCGTGCCGTTGGGGAAAACTCCACTGCCATCGCGACGTCGCCCAATCCAGCGCATCGTTCATCGAGAGACTCACCAACAGACTCACCAGAGGCAAGATGGGCAGCAGAAAGCGCAGGTCTCGGATCGTCGAGAGCCAGAAGAGCCCGTAGACCAAGACGAGCAGGCTCCATCGCCGATTCCATCGGCTTCGCCAGGCCAGAATGATGAGAGGAAGAGCGACCAAGTACCACGGACTCAGCGGCGCTTGTAAGTCGAACATCGCACGATCGAACACCGCCCTCCACGGAGTCAGCAATAGGAAGACGATGTCCTGGCCCCAGCCTTCGACCTGTGCCATCCAGCTCATGGCTGCCCCAGACTCGAGCGGGGTCGAAGTCACCCTGCCCACCAGTTCCGGTGACCAGGAACTGAAGCCCAACCAGTTGCCGTAGAAGGGGAAGAGGGGAGATCCAGTCTCGTAGACGATGCGTCCGTACCAAACACCCGCGGTCAGAACCACGATCGAGATCCACCGGAGCAGATCGCGACCGGAGCGCGAGGCCGCGGTAGTGGCGACCGCCAGGGCTCCGACGAAGAAGAGCCCCAGATACTTGGTGGCCGCGGCGAAGCCGACCGTAGCCGCTGAGATCCATAGCCAACGCCGATCGGACGTCGCGCGCCAGCGCTCCCAAGCAAAGAGCGCAGCCGTCACTTGTAGGCTTAGACCCGCGTCGACGTAAGCGCGAGTCCCGATCCACCCCACGAGTGGATTGCCCAGCCAGATTGCCGCCGCCCAGAGGCCTACTCGCGGGGAGTCGAGCGCCCGCCCCCAGACCACGAGCAGCCACGCCGTGCCGCCGAGGGCCGCGAGCTGCACCAGTTGCGTCGCAAGATCGTTCGTCAGCAACAGAACGCCCGCAAAAAGCAGCTCCTGCAGCTGAGGAAAGATCGGAAAACGAAGGTCTTCCAAGAAAGGAACGCTCCCCATGGTGGAGAAGGCCCGGGCGTAGGGAAGGTGATAGGTCATGGCGTCGAACGCCGTCGGCGGGTACGAGGCCAGGGCGAGGAGAGGCAACGCCAGGAGGACGACAGAGACGGTCGTTCGCGGATGCTCGCGGATGCAGCGGATGCCCTCCCGAATCCACTCCGCGGTGCGCTTCCTGTCGGCTACCACGAGTATCAACGGCGCGATGGCTACCACTTCGACTCTAAGCCAGCCCACCATCCCGAGGAGGAGAAGAAAGGTGGAGATCGATCCCATTCCCAAGGCCAGGAAGATCGGTCCGCCGCCGGGACCGAGACTGGCGCGCACAAAACGACGGCCCACCAGGCCGCAAACTAGCGAGCCCGCCATCAGCAAGAGCACCTGCCAGATCAGAACCGCCATCGTGGTCAATAGAGCGGACACCGGGGCAATCTAGCACGGCGAACAGAGACTCGTGGCTGCATCCCGATTCTGGCTCAAAGCCACTCCGGGTGTAGAATCGTGTGTGCCTTCGGCCCGATCCGCCTACCATCCTGGCGATGATCTATCAGCCACTTTCCCCGCACTTAGGAGCGACACATGACTCAATCGAGAACTTCTCTTGGCCTGACCCTTCTGGCCCTGCTTGCCACCGCATCCAGCCTCCTTGCCTCCGGCTTCGCTATTCCCGAACAGAGCGCCAAGGCCTCCGGTCTCGCCGGCGCCTGGGTCGCCGGCGCAGACGACGCCGCAGCCAACTGGTACAACCCCGCAGCGCTGGTATGGCTCGACGAGACCGAAGTACAGTTCGGTTTCAACGCCATCACGGTCGGCGGCGACACGGAGTTTCTGGTCAACGACCCGAGCTTCGGTGTTTTTCAGGACACGACCTTCGAACCAGAAGGCAGCATCGAGACACCGGTGCATTTGTACTACGCGCAGAAAGTCGGTCAGCGCGGAGCCTTTGGGTTCGGTATCACCACCCCCTTTGGTCTCGTCACCGATTGGACGGAGCGCCCCGTCACCTTCGCCGCCGCCAAGGCCGAGTTGCAGACCTTTGTGTTGAACCCAAACTTCGCTTATCAGCTCACGGAGTATTGGTCGATCGCCATTGGTCTCGACTACATCCTGGCCGACATCAAGTCCTTTTCGCGTGAGGTCCCCATCGACCTCGACGGCAACCCCTTGAACGGGTTCGAGGTCATCGGACACTCCAATCTCACCGGCGACGGCAACGATATCGGCTGGAACCTGGCGATTCACAAGAAGGCGCCCGGTCTCGACTTCGGCCTCACCTATCGCTCGGAGCTGACTCCGACCATCGAGGGTACTATCGACTACGACAACTTCGGTCCCCTGGCCTCGTTCTTCCCCTCTAGCCCGGGAAGCGCAGACCTCAACTTGCCCGCCCAGGCCGCGATCGGTATCGCGGTTTCACCGGGTGGTGCCTGGTCCTATGAATTCGACATCAACTGGACGGGTTGGTCGACCTTCGATGCCCTCGTCATCGATATCGAGAACGAGGTTCCAGGCTTTTCTGAGGACCTCTTCATCCCAGAAGATTGGGACGACACCATGGCCTATCGCTTCGGAATGGCCCGCTCGAGCGGAAACCACGAGTGGCGCTTCGGTGCTCTTTTCGACGAAGGGGCGGTGCCGGCCAACCGTCTCCGTCCCTCGATTCCGGATGCGGACCGAACCGGTGGCACGATCGGCTTCGGCTTCGAAGGGGCCAAATGGAACATCGATGCCTACTACTTGGCCCTGTTCTTCTCTGACCAGGCCGCGGAGCGAACCGACGCGGGCAGCGAGGGCGTCGTCCTGGGCGACTACAAGAGCTTTGCCAACCTGGCTGGCCTCACTTTCAGCCGACGCTTCTAGAACGCCAACCAGAACGAGGGCCGGCGTCGGAGCCTGCTCCGACGACCGGCCCTTGTCGCTTCTGCCTTCCCTCTAGCTGGTACCGTCACTGCTGCTGGAGTCGCAGGATCCCCTGCGGGTCGAAAATCTCCATCGCCAGAGCCTTCAGTTGATCCCGAGTCACGGCTTCGACTCTCTCAGGCGTCGCTAGGTACTCTTCGTATCCCACGTCGTTGCCCTCGGCTACCGCCAGGCTCCAGGCGAGACTTGCGTTGCTCTGGGCCCCCAGAACAAAGCCGTTGAGGAGCCTTGCCCGTGCGCGATCAAACTCCTCGTCCTCGAATGCAAGACCTCGGTAGCGAATGAGATCTTCCTCGAAGAGGTCGAGAACGGCATCGAAACGTTCCCGTTGCACATCGTTCTCGAGAATCCAAGCACCTGGCCCCAGATGGCTCCAGAATTTGATCCAGCTGCGGTAGGAAACCCCTTCTCCGTAGACGTACTTGTAGAAGTGGTCGTTGCCCGCCATCAGCGATAGGACACGCGAGGTCATCTCATCGTCGTCACCGGCGGCAGCACCGGGCCGTCCCCAGTTGACCGTCCACTGATCCTTTCCGAGCGCCAAGACCTGTCGCTCGGGGGACGGCTTCCAATCAGCGACGTCGGTAGGGAGAATCGGAGCGGCTTGGGTCGACGGGAGATCACTCCAGTGCGTGGAGACCCAGCGGGCAACTGCGCTCGGATCTACATCCCCAACCAGCGTGACGACGGTGCGATTGGGAGTCCACTGGGCCTTGTGAAATGCTGCCAGATCAGCTGCGGAGATCTTTCCGATCGACTCCTCGGTCCCCACCGTCGGTCGACCGTAGGGATGACCAGCGTAGGTTCTACGGTAGAACTCCTGCTTGATGTACTCGAGGTTGTCCTCGGGAAGAGTCTGGATCTCACTGAGCAGATCTTGACGGACCTTCTCAACCTCCGCAGAATCGAAGTCTACGAAATAGAGCGTCTCCTTGAGGAGGGCCAGGGCTTCGGGCCACTGATCGACGAGACCCTGGACGTGGTGTCCAGCGGCATCGCGATAGTCGACGTTGCGTGAGGTGTTGGCGCGGCTTCCCGAAGGAGCGTGGGCCGAAGCACTCAGTGAGAGCGACCCCTGAAGCCTCGAGAACCCCTCGCTATCCCAGCGTCGGGTGCGACGCATCCCGAGTTCCGCCAGCATCCGGTTGATCCCGGCCTGGTCCTCGCCCTCGACCCACTGCCCACCCACGATCCTCCCAGAGACCGCAAGCAGTCGCGAGGCCTGCGAGGGGCGGACCACGAGCCTGAGACCGTTGGCGTAGGTGAAGAGGGACACACCACCCTCACTACTCGTCAACTCGAAAGTGAGCGGAAGATAGGATCCACCCGGAGGCAACAGCGCCCCCGCAACCCTGAGGTCAGGCGTGACGGTCTGCCGCGGCTTGGCGACCTGGACCTGCTTCTCGGTTTCCGGAGCGGCAAAGTCCTCGGGAAGTACGGTCGACGTCACGTAGCGTCGCGGGAGTATCCAACGCTTCTTGGCCGCTTGGACTTCGGCCGGCGTGACCTCGGCGAGACGCTGGAGGTAGTTGCGGGCTCCAACCTCCCCCAGGCGGCTGGTCAGAAAGCCAAGGCGACCCGCAGTGTCAGAAAACGTCTCTCGCTGGCGGGCTTCCGAGAGGAGAATGCCTCGGCGGACCTCTTCGAAGACATCCGGCGATACCTTCGTCGCATCGAAGTCGGACAGGAACTGGTGCACGAACTGTCGTACCGCCACCGTCTTCTCGGGCATCATTTCCGCTGCGACCTGGAACATCGACGCGTCATGCATCGGATAGTGAGAGACCGAGAGCCAATTGACCCACTTCTCCTGCTCGATCAGATACTGCCCGAGGCCCACCGACGAGTTCTCGAGAAGGGCAGCGAGGACGACCAGGGCGGACGTGTCCTCGGAGGACCCCGGCGGTCCCACGACACCAGACAAGATCCGGCCACTCGTCGCCTGCTCGACATACTCCTCACGCGAGCGCGGACCCCGCTGCGGTGGCTCGTCGCGCCCCAGTTCGAACGACTCCGGTCCCCGCGGGAGCTTTCCCCAAGTAGTCTTCATCGCTTCGACCATCGCCTCGACCTCGAAATCGCCGGCGATCGACAGGATGATGTGGTTGGGCGAGAAGCGGTCCCGGTAGTACAGCTCCGTTCGCGTCATCTCGAGATCGTTGATCGCCTTCTCGGTGCCGATCACCGAACGACCGTAAGGATGCTCGGTGAAGGCCAGGGCATCCCAAGCCTCCCAGAGCATGTCGGAGGGCCGCTCTCTCCCCTTCTCCATCTCCTGGAGCACCACTCGCTTCTCGTCTTCGAACCACTGTTCCTCGAACTCGAGGTCGAGCAGAGCCTCACGAAACACCGTCCAGGCCTCAGGAAAAGCCTCCTTGGGAACCTCGAAGCCGAAGTTGATCTCGTCGTCCCAGGTCCAACCCCCGGACTCCTGTCCCAGCGTACTCATCCGCTTGCGGAACTCGGTCGGCGCCAGGTTCGGCGTGCCACCCTTGAAGATCAAGTGTTCGATGTAGTGCAACGAACCCTGGTAGTACTCATCCTCGGTGCGACCCCCGGTGGTCACGAACATCGACAGCGCGATGACGGGATGAGCGTCATTGGGCGAGAGGAGCAGGGTCAGTCCGTTGTCGAGAACGACGGTCTGATAGCTCTCCTGCCCCCAGCCGACCCCGGCGGTCGCCAGGATCATCGACAGGGTCAGAACGGCGAAACGAACACGAGCGAGCCTTGCGATGAGCGCCATGAGATCCTCCAGGTAGTCCGAGGGCGCCATCGTACACTGCGCGGCCTTCCGCCGCCGTGGACTACCCGCGGTCGTCGACGGGAGTCGGGCCGAACAGCTTGGCTCCGAAGCCGACCAGTAGCAAGCCGTAGATCCCGGGCGCTATCATGAACGGGAGCGACCGATCGCCGGCGAGCACGATACGGATCAAGGCCGGCACCGCAATGGCAGCGTGAGCAAAGTTGGCCACGATCAGCGGACGACCAAAGATCCCTCCCAATCGGGAGTAGCGGCTCATCCAGTTCAACATGGCGAAGCCAAAGAGCGCCCCGGCGAGAAGCTGCAGCACCGTCACCGAAATGGGATTCGATTCGGCACCGGTGGCCGTCATCAGCTCCTCGGGCATGAAGAGCAGGGGAAGAGCGCCGGCGCCGTAGGCGAGGGCGGAGAAGGCGAGGAGTGGGTTGGCCTTGGGATTCATGAGAGGCAGTACGATTTCGGGGAATGACGCATTCCCTCTCGATCCACCGTCGGACCGGGCGCCATTCTCAATCTGATCGGAAGAGTCGCCGGCGACGGAGAAGACCCAGCGCAAGCATCATCAGGACCAGCGCCAACGCGACCACGCTCCAGGGAGCGAGCGTTGGCACCACGGTGACCCCTCCCAGCACGAAGGGCGCTGAATCCGCCACCGTCGTGAAGGTGGGAAAGCCGGGAACCGGAGGAACATCCCAGATATAGCGCATGGAGTAGCTTCCGGCCGGCACCTGCACGTCACCGGGCCAGGGTCCCATCTGGCCCCAAGAGTATTCCCTGGCGGTGCACTCCCCTGGCGCCCAGATCAGGTCCACCACGACCTGGATCCCTCCACCGAGGATGAGGGCATCCGCCTCATTCCCCAGCTCGTCGACCGTCAGAAGACTAATTCCACACCTTGGACAACCCTGACGAACCGTAATCGCCTCCGACGTCGGGTTGCAGTACTCCACCGTGACCCCTACCGGTTCACCGAGCAGATAGCCCGAAGCGTCGGTGGTGACCTCGATCGTGATGTCGGTGCCATCAGGGAGGGCGAAACCCGGCCCACTGTTTCCGAGGAGCAGCGCGGCGATCAGAGGGATCCGTGCGGTCCATTGAGGGTTCATGCTTTGATCATGGTAGCAGTGACCGGCGAGGGGAGCGGAGCACCTTCCCGACTCAACCGGTTTCAATCGCCGCTGCCTCCGACCAGCCTCCTAAACCGGCTGTAGTGAAACCCGCGAGCCCGAGGGCAACCTCACCTCGATCGAATCCCCCGCCCGCACCTCACCCTCGCTGACCACGACGCCCATCACACCCGCTTTGCGCACCAGGTTGTTCTCGGCGTCGCGGGCCAGGGTCGCGGCCATCAGCCCGGGCTGTAGCCCATCGAGTTGGGAACAGGGATTGCGCAGCCCGGTGAGCTCGACGACCGCATCCGGACCCAGCCCGAGCTGGGTTCCCACCGGCAGAGCGAGCAGATCGACACCCCGGGTGGTGACGTTCTCACCCATCTGTCCGGGCCCGACATCGAAGCCGGAATCCGCCAATTCGTGGTGTAACTCGGCATGGATGAGATGGACCTGGCGGAGATTGGGTTGGAGCGGGTTCTTGGCGACTCGGGAACGGTGCTTGACCGTCGTTCCGCAGTGAGCATCGCCTTCGACTCCAAGGCCCTCGAGGAGGCGGATCGAGGGTACGGTAGGTTTGGATACAGCGTGGTCAGACCGCCGATTCACGGCTACGACAGTAGGCTTCATGGCGAAAACGGTATCACGCGCAACCTCAGCAGCGACCTCTGCTCAGCCCGAACGCCCGACGGCCAAGGGTGAGGATGCCGGGAGAACTCTGGACCCGGGGCGAAGAGCAGGATAGGAATCCTGCGCTCCCAGACCAGAGCGGGAGACAGAACACCACCTTTCGGAACGCAGGACTCCCGTCCTGCTCCCCGTTGGGGACGCCCACTACCTACCAGGCAGACGTCGTGCCACTCTCGAAGCCGTCCATGAAGAGCACCCCAAGCCCCTCGTAGGCTCCCACGTCGAAGCTCAGCCCCACCGGTCGATTCGTCCCTTCCAGGTCCTTCGGCACATCCGCACGCGTCTCACCGGTATCGAGAGCCAGGCTCCCCTCCTTCAAGTGGTAGTCAGAACCTGGACTCATGAACAGGTCGCCCGGTGTGGCCACGAAGGAGCCGACATCTCCGGTCAACGCTTGCCATTCGGCCAGGGTCAAGATCGTCGAACCGTCGTCAGCGGTGAAGCGATCCTCGGTCGCGTTGTGCGCCGACCGTAGACCGCTCAGCGAGTCTGGGCTGATGTCGATCGCACCCCGGAACGAGTGGTCGCTCCACAGGGTGTTGTTGGCCACCTCAGTGTTGGTGGCACCATCCTGGATGTTGAGAGCCCAGCGGCCGTCCGAGGCGACGTGGATCGAGTTGTTGAGGATCCGGTTGCCGGTAGAGGACTCTCCACCATCGATCTGGTAAAGCGAAATACCGCTCGCGTGCTGGTCGAAGATCAGATTGTTGCGAATCAACGAGTTCTGTACCCCGTCACAGTTGATTCCCGAACCCCCGGCCACGCCATTGCCGAAGATGAAGTTGTTCTCGACCAGGGCGTCGGAGATCACGCCGTCACCGCCCTGACTGATGTCCCCGTTCATGTGGATGCCGTTGGCATTGTTGTCGAAAATGAGATTGCCCCGGATCACCGGACGGTCTCCCGAGTTCGACACGTAAATCCCGTGCTCGTCGAAACTGCCCGATGTGACATTCCCTTCGATCAACAGGTCGTTGCAGAATCCGGTAAAGATCCCCCAACGATCGTTGTCCTGGGCGACGTTATCGCGCAGAGTAACGTGTTCGCAGAGGACGGCGCGGATGCCGGCGCGACCGCGACCGTTCACGGTGAACCCCTGGACCACCACGTAGTCGGTACCCTCCAGGTTGATCCCGTCGGGGGTAACGCCGTTGTCGGAAACGACCTGCGGGATCTCCTGGAGGTAGGCCGAGAAGGTGATGGGAGATCCGACCGTTCCCGACGTCGTCAGGTGAAAGCCGGTGTAGGACCCGCTGCGGACGAACACGGTGTCACCCGCGATCACCGTGTCAGCCGCGTGCTGAAGCGTCGCCCAGGGCTGACCGAACGAGCCCGGATTCCCGTCGCTGCCCCCGGAGGCGGGCGGCGCGACGTAGTAGGTCGCGGCATGGGCCGCCGAAGCCGCGAACGTGATCATCAATATCCACCCTAGCCGAGACCAGTTAGACGAGCGCATTCAGGACCTCCAGAGTATTGACGCACGCTATGACCGAGTGCCCTTCGAGGCAATGAGCTATTTCACAGTCCTGGTCCCAGCGAGGACTTCATCACTCTTCAGCGAGAGGCGACCGCGCCCAGGATCGCGGGAAGGTCATCCTTCATCTACTCCGCAAATACAAGCCCACTCCGCGCCTCGGTCGCCGTCATCGAATTGAGGAGCTTGTCGAGCACCGCGACCGCGTCAGCCCCTTCCACCTCGATCGCCGTCTGCGCCAGGGCCACCTGATCGATCAACTTGCGCACCGCCGGGTCTTCGACGGTTCGCAGCTGCTCCTCGGCTGCGGTCAACTCCTTGCGAGCGTCCTCGAGCTTGCCCAGTCGGGCATGGCGTAGAGCCGCCTCGCAGCGTTCGGTAGTGCGCAAGAGCGGAAGCTGTTGCGTGTGGAGCTTCCTGATCGCCGCCTCAGCCTCGAGCAGCGCCGCCTCCGCAGAGGTCGGATCTTCGAAGACCTTGGACCTCGCAACCCCGATCGCCGCAAGCGCCTCCGCGCTCAGGACTTCGAGCTGAGAAGAGGCCGTGACCAACGGCGGCAAAGCACTGTCGCCCGGAGGCAGGATTGGCTCTCCTTGGCATCCAACCAACGTTCCAAGCACTAGAGTGGCGACCCAAACGGGCAATTTTCTTAGCATCATGATGTTTCCCTCGTGGCCCCTGAAAGCGCTCCGCGAGGTAGCGGTTCCAGGAACCTTTTCTAGAGAGTATTCCAACCCCTCGCCCTTGTCATGTATGGAAGTCTCCCCGGAGTATCTACCCAAGCACCACGTTCTCCGATCGCTCTTCTCCGCAGCCAACCCAGAGTCGCCCCCTCAGAACGTTGACAGAGCGGATAGGCCTGCGTATAGTCGCCGTCCCAACGTGTGGGGCCATAGCTCAGTTGGGAGAGCGCTTGAATGGCATTCAAGAGGTCGTCGGTTCGATCCCGATTGGCTCCACCAAATTTCCTCCCTTCGGTCGTCTCTTTGGTAGAACCCATCGGGCTCGGAGGGCACGACGGCCGCCTATGGCCTTGTCGCTTGTAGCGATCCCCTTCCAGGCTCCACCAAATCTCCCACTTCGG
>JAIOJS010000328.1 GCA_019911795.1 Thermoanaerobaculia bacterium
GCCGGCAAGACCGAGCGCAGTGCTCTCGGCATCGGACGATCCGACCCAGCAGGCAGTGCTGCGGAGCACCACCGTGGAGCGCCTTCGCCGCAGGATACGCGGTGACCTCGAGCTGATCGTCACCAAGGCACTGCAGCCTGCCACGGAGAGGCGATACCCAACCGCCGAAGCGATGGCCGATGATCTCGAGCGTTCCCTGCTGCGCCTTCCGATCCGCGCCCGGCCGCCCTCGATGGGCTATCGGCTCCGCCGTTTCGTCGGTCGCCACCGGCTCGCGGTGGTGGCTGGAGGGGTCGTCCTCGCCTCGCTTCTCGTCGGGCTCGGGGGAGCACTGTGGCAAGGCCGCATCGCCCGCCGGGAGGCAACGACAGCGCGAGCTGTCGTCGACCTCCTGGTCGAGACGTTTCGTAGTGGGGACCCGGCAACGGGTGGGTCGACCGAGGCTACCGCTCGTGAGCTGCTGGCGCGGGGCATTGAGCGTCTCGACACGGAGCTCGGCGAACAGCCGCGAGTGCGCGCCGAGTTACGCACGGTGCTCGCCGAGATCTCCGTCAACCTGGGTGACGCCCAACGAGGGCTCGAACTGGCCACCGCTGCCCTTGCCGACCAGGGTGCGGGCCGCTTCGACCTCGCATCACAAGCTCGAGCCAAGCGGGCAGTGGGCACTGCCCAGACCGCCCTAGGCGACTTTGTCGCCGCCGAGAGCACCCTGCGCGAGGCTCTTGCCCTGTACCAAAGAGCGCGGCCCCGGATGCTCGCCGAGGAAGCCGAGGTTCTCGACCGCCTGGCGATCGTCCTTCAGTCGCTCGGTCGTCCCGCCGAGGCGCTGCCCCTGGTGGAGGAGGGGCTCGCCCATCGCACTCTCCTTTCCGAGGATTCGGCCGCGGTTATCGACTCGATGAACAACCTCGCCGTGCTGCGCCGAGAAGCGGGAGATCTCGACGGCGCCATCTCGTTGCACCGCGAGGTCCTCGCGCGACGACGACGCCTCCTCGCCGAAGATCATCCCAGCATCACCGATTCCCTCAACAACCTCGGCGCGGCCCTCTTTCACGGCGGCCACCTGGAGGAGGCCGCCGCATTCCAGGAGGAGTCCTTGACGCGGTCCCGAACGAGCTGGGGGGACGCCCACCCTCAGGTGGCCCGGGCACGCAACAACTTGGCCGTGACCCTGCGGGAGATGGGGTATCTCGATCGAGCCGAGCCGCAGGTCCTCGAGGTGCTCGAGTTCTGGCAAAATCAGGGCAGCGCGGAGCACCCGCACGCGGTTGGCGCCGAGTTCAACCTGGCCAAGATCGCCGCCCTGCGAGGAGATCTCGGCGGAGCGCGATCGACTTTTGACCGAGTGGTCTCCTCGTGGGAAGTGAGCCTCGGCTCGGCTCATCCCAACCTCGCCGTCGCGCTGCTGGAACGTACCGGGATCAAGCGCCAAGAGGGCGACCTGGAGGGTGCGGCAGGCGATCTCGAGCGGGCCGGGACTATTCTCGATCAGGCTCTGACCGCACCCCACCAGTATCTGGCCGCGGCGATGGCGGCGAACGGCGAGTTGGCCTCGGCGCGAGGCGATCACGCCGCAGCCCTCGCCGCCCATCGGGGAGCGCTGGCGATGCGGGAACAGCTCTACGGCACTCACCACGGTGTCACCCTCTCGAGCTCGGTGGCGGTTGCCGCCCTGCTCGCCGAGGACGAACCAGCCACCGCCGGAGCCGAGCTTCGGACCGCGCTCGCGATGGCGAGAGAGCTCCTGCCACCCACTGCCCCGACGCTGACGGCGATCGAACTCCAGGCGGGGGAAACGCTGTGCCGTTTGGGAGATCTCGACGCCGCGCTCACCGCCCTGCGAGCCGCCGCCGCGGGCCGAGCCGAAGCGATCGGAGCCGATCGATGGCCCGCATGGGAGGCTCGGGCACTGGAAGTCGAGTGCCTCGAAACGCACGGGCGGAGCGCCGCCGCGGAGGCCCTCGGGCCGGTGCCGGCTGACCTCCCGGCCCCCGTGGCACTACGCTGGTCGGCTCACCCACGGTAGTCACCCCGAGCTGTCCCATCCAAGGACAGTTCCAGGGACTGCACTGCCCATAGCCGAACCACCGGACGCAGCGGCGACGCCGATGGCCCCGTTCGTTGCCGGAATCCGACCTACTAGTCGACGGTATCTTCGGACTCGGCATCTCACAACCCGGCATCTTGCGACCCAGAGTCCACCACCCCCATCTCCACGGTCCAACGCCCGGTCCTACTCAGATAAGGAAAACCACGTGAAAGCAACGAACTCGATCGTCATCGCCCTCATGCTGGGTCTCGGCGCGGTGTCAGTAGCCGACGCAGCACTGTTCATCGTCAACGAGACCCTCGATAACGTCGACGCAACTCCGGGCAACGGCGTCTGCGCCGTACCGTTCAGTGGCAACTGCTCGCTCAGAGCCGCCGTCCAGGAGGCCAACGCTTGGCCCGGCAAAGACTTCATCCAACTGCCGGCGGGCTACTTTCAACTGACCCGACAGGGCGTCGGCGAAGATTTCGCCGCAACCGGCGACCTCGATATCCTCGAGGAAGTCGTGATCTTCGGCGCCGGCTGGGAGAAGACTGTCGTCTCCGGCGGCTTCATCGACCGAGTGTTCGACGTCGCCGCCGTTGGACTGGTGGAACTCTACTATCTCCAGGTGCGCTACGGATCGGTCGACGACTTAGGGGGTGGAATCCGTGCCGAAGGGAACCTCCTCCTCGAGGGTGTCTCGCTTTTCGGGAACCTCGCCCATGGGGGAGTTGGTTTGGAAAACGCCGGCACGACGACGTTGGAGAGCTGCGAGGTGGCCTACAACTACACCACGAGCACCAACGGCGGAGCCGGTATCAGGAACATCGGTGGTTCGCTGACCGTGCGGCGCTCATCCATCCACCACAACGGCTCGACCAATCAAGGAGGAGGGATCTACAACTACGCCAATGTCGGGATCACCGCCGTTCTGCTCGTCGACAGCTCAACGATCTCCGACAACTCGCCCGACGGCATTTACAGCAACAACTCCAACGGACCCACGCAAACGACCGTCGTGGGTTCGACTATCGCCGATAACGGAAACTGGGGTCTGCGCAACTTGTCCTCCGGAACGCCACCCGTCGTCACCTGTTCGATTGTCTCCGGGCACAGCACCGCCGACTGCAACAGCGAAACGGTACCGCCGATCTCAGGAGGCGGCTTCAACTTGAATCAGGACGGAAGCTGCAGCTATGCCCCGACCGACCTGGTGGGAAACCCCCTGCTCGGCCCATTCGCCGGATCTCCGCTCGCTCGGGCTCCACGTCTCGGCAGCCCGGTGATCGACGGCGGCGCCAACGCCACTTGCCCGGTCACCGATCAGCTGGGTCGCATGCGCCCTCTCGACGGCGACAGGAACGGAGTCGCCACTTCGGACATCGGGGCCCTCGAGGACGTCCTACTCCACGCCGACGGCTTCGAGAGCGGTGACCTCTCAGGGTGGTAACCCTGAGGTGCCGCAGTCTTTAGGAGCCTCCCGTAACCAGATGGAGCGCGCTGAGTGGCTTCCCATTGTCCAGCGGAAAGTTCTCACCACCGGATCCGGATCAACCGGCCGAGGTGTTGCCCAACTCGAAGCCGTCGCTGAAGATCGCCCGGAACTCCAGAAGAACAGGCCGTTTACCGAGACGTCGTCGTTCGGCTGCAACGGCCGAACGGTGATCATGCACGCGGCGGTTGCCCTATCGGCGACGAGAGAGCCACCAGGTCGGCAAGGAATCCGACGCCCAGGAACGGCGAGTCCATATCCTCAGCGAGGTCGCTCCAATGTGGCGTCGTGCGGGAGATCGAAGTATCCTGGATCGTCACGCTGCCGGTCGCAGCGGCGCTGCAGGCCTTGCAACAAATTTGAGCAAAGGACTCTCCATGGCCCCTTCCCGTGCATCGCGACCTCCGAACCTGCGTTTGCCCATCCGCGACAACACTTTCGATGAGGCCCTGAGTCAGTACGGACTCGACAAACTCGCTCGCGGCCGGGTGACGACGCTCCAGGTCAACGTCGGGCGATTGTGCAATCTCGCTTGCCACCACTGCCATATCGAAGCGGGACCCAAGCGTACCGAGTCGCTCTCCGCGGCAGCCGCCGACCAGCTGCTCGAACTGCTTGCAGCGAGTCCGGGAGTCGAGGTCCTAGACCTGACGGGCGGCGCGCCCGAGATGAATCCGCAGTTCCGGCGTCTGGTCACAGGCGCTCGCGCGCTGGGGCGACGGGTGATCGACCGCTGCAATCTCACCATTCTCGAGGCGCCCGGCTACGAGGACCTCGCCGGGCTTCTCGCCACTTGGCAGGTCGAGATCGTCGCCAGCCTCCCCTGCTATACGGAGGGGAACGTCGACCAGCAGCGCGGGCGCGGCACCTTCGACGACAGCATCGCCGCGCTCCAGCGTCTGAACGCATTGGGCTACGGCAGGCCAGGCTCGGCATTGCGTCTCGATCTGGCATACAACCCGTTGGGGCCGTCGCTGCCGCCGGAACAGGGTCCTCTCGAACTCGAGTACAAGCGCGAGCTCGACGAAAGGTTCGGCATTGAATTCAACCATCTGCTGACGATCACCAACATGCCGATCCGCCGCTTCGCCGAGCATTTGGCACGCCTCGGGAAGACCGAGAGCTACCAGGAACTGCTCGTCCGCGAGTTCAATTCGGCGACCGCCGCGGAGCTCATGTGCCGCCGCCAGGTGAGCGTCGATTGGAACGGCGACCTCTTCGACTGCGACTTCAACTTGATTCTGGATCTGCCACTGCCGGCCGAACACTCGGGCCGGCGGCGTACGATCTGGGATCTCGAGAGTCTCGACGAGCTTGCCGGCGGCGCCATCGCCACCGCGGGTCACTGCTTCGGCTGCACCGCCGGTGCCGGCTCGAGCTGCTCGGGAGCGCTCGCCTGAGACCGCCGCCGAGCGCCGCCTAGCCACGCTCGCGCAAACCTTGACGTGTTGCCGGCCTCCGCGTCGAGGTCGTGAGGTTGCGAGAGAGGACTCAGGTGCGTAACTCAGGTGCGTAACTCAGGTGCGCATCTCCTTACCCCGGAGAGAGGCCCGAGAGCGGATGGCGGGCCATTCCAATGCGGCATCCGAGGACGCCGATGGCAAAGACGAGACCCAGGGCGAGGATTGCACTTTCGGCAAACCAGCCATCGAGGTGTGCCGTCAGAGGAAACGAGGTGAGGAGGGTTTCGACCCAGAAGGCAACACAAAAGGTGAGAAGGCCGCTACGGATCAAAGTGCCGACGGCGAGAGTCGCAAAAAGGAACCCGTAGCCCCAGGCGACGAGGTCGCCTCCCCCCAGGAGAGCGACACCTGCCGCCAACAACGCAATGGACACCGGCACCGAGATCCGACGGTTGCGCAGCAGGGACTGTAGGAGCACGAGTTGGAGGATGATGACGAAGCCGTTGTAGATTGCGAAGGGTACCAGGCCTATGGCGGTGGATAGGGTCCGATTGAGGCCGAGGGCAGCGTTCAAAGTCTCAGCGTTCAGAGCCAGCGGGAGGGTCGAGTCGAGCTGCTGACGGACCAGCTGAGAGAGACCTCCAAGGCCCATGAATATGAGCCCGAGCAGCGATCCGCTGAGCACGCTAACGCCGACGGAAGGATCTCTCCAGGAGCCTCGCAGCAGGCGATTCCAAGCGACCAGCGACTCTGGCCACCAGCGTCTCGCCAGCGGCTCGAATGCCAGGTAAGCCACCCAAACCCAGGCGGCGTGGATCATCAGCTGCGCGGCCCGGTCGCGGAATATCCCCTCGCTGGTATCGAAAGGATGCAACCGCTCGCCGACCGTGAGAAGCCAGGCCAGACCGAGGGTCATGACGATGGTGACGACCAGCCGACGGGCGCCCGGTCGGTCGGCGCGACCAAGCCTCGCGTTGTGCCAGGCCAACGGAAGACCCGGCAGGAGCACAAGCGCAATAATGACAAGGGCGACGATAGCGGGCACCTCTCCCTCCTCGGCCTCAGCCTCGATCGGCGCGAGGGACTCTGTCCTCGTAGAGGGCATCGAAGGGGTCACTGAAAAGTACACAGGACGGGTACCGAGGACAGCCGCCTCGATAGTGAACTCTCGGTCTCCCGACTTCATCGTCCAGCTTTCGCGGACATCGTGGAAGATCGGTAAGGGCGAGCGATTCTGAGTAGGTTCTAGACTCTCCAGCGGAAGGTTCGCGGCCGCAAGCAGGACTCCCACGCTATCCAACGAGGGCTCAGGACGAGTGCGTTCCGACCCCGAGCTACCTCCCGGATCAGCCTCGAAAAAGACGAGCTGGCCCTGGGTGTCGAGTACCGTCAGGATCGCTCCATCCTGGGACTCTCCGAGCGCGACCCTCGAGAATTCGGACCGCCACCGCTCGATCGGCACGAGAAACCAGAACAGGACCGGGCTCTGACCCGACTGCGCTGCCGGATCGCCCGCGAAGCCAAACTCCGCTCGTCCCTCCGGATCGTCGTAGCCGAAGGACCTCAGAAGCGTCTCCGCCCGATCCTCGAGAACTGCGGGGTCTTCGATCTCCAGCTGGTGCAGTGGGTGGACAGCTTCGGCGAGCGGCACGATCGCGGCGAGCCCGAGGGCTAGAGCGAGCAAGAGCCCGAACGCTCGCCGGCGAGAGATGCCCTCGCGCGGCACGGGTGCGATCACCACCTCGACCGGAGGGGTCACACCGAGCTCGAGTGCCATGCTCAAGGCATCTCCGCGAGGCAGCGCCGCGGCCATGGCCAGGGCGGAAGCCGGACGATTCGCCCGATCCCTCTGCAAAGCCTTGAGGAGAACCGCCTCAAAGGCACTGGGAATGCCCGGAACTTCGCGAGAGGGCGCTACTGGAACGGTCGTCAACCGCCGCGCCAGATCTCTCTCCCCATTGGCCGCGAAGGCCGGATGACCGGTCAGTGCCTCGTGCAGGACCAAGGCGAGCGAATAGAGATCGGTGCGCTCGTCGGCTCGCTCGCCGGCCCACTGCTCCGGCGCCATATAGCCGGGGGTTCCAGCAAGCAAAAAATCTGGCGGGCCGTCTTCGGAGGTGGCGATGCCAAAGTCGGTGATGTGAGCCAGTCCCTGGGCGTCGATGAGAATGTTGGCCGGCTTCAGATCTCGGTGGACGATCCCCTTGGCATGGGCGGCGGCCAGCCCGGTCAGGAGCTGGCGAGCGAGATCCTGAACCCGGTCCGGGGACAAGCGGCCGGCCCGCCGCAACAGCGATGCGAGATCCTCGCCCTCGATGAACTCCATCGTGAAGAACGGGGTGCCGGCCGCTTCGCTAATGTCAAAGACTCGGCAGACCGAAGGGTGGGTGATCGAACGCGCCAACCGGACCTCGCGAAGCAAGGACTGTACGGCCAGGGGGCTTCGGCCGAGCAGAATCTTTACGGCCACAGGTTGGTCGAGCAACTCGTCGTGGGCGCGATAGACCTCTCCCATGCCTCCCCGTCCGAGCAAGGTGAGGATTCGGTAACGGCCGACAAAGAGCTCACCGGGACGAAAGGGTCCAGTGGTATCGCCGACAGCCAAGGGTGAGTCGCCCTCCTTCGCTTCCTCGTGGTGTTCGAGCAAGGACTCGACCTCGCAGCGCAGAGAGGGGTCGTGGCCGCAGGCTTGTTCGACGAAAGGCGGGCGTTCGTCGGCCGGCAACTCCAGGGCCGCGAGGAAGACTTCTCCGGCCTCTGCATGAAATTCGCTGGTCATGGTAGGGCCTTGCCGGCCAGCTCCCGACGCAGCCATGCCTTGGCGATCGTCCAATCGCCCTCGATCGACCGTCGAGAAACTCCCAGGACTTCGGCGATCTCGTCAACCTTAGAACCGCCAAAGTAACGAAGCTCCACGACCTGGGCCTGCCGAGGACTCAGCCTTGCCAGCTGCGCGAGCGCCGTGTCGAGAGCCAGCAGTTGATCGAGGTCGATGGGCCCGGGACCGCAGGGAAGTCGGACCTCG
>JAIOJS010000329.1 GCA_019911795.1 Thermoanaerobaculia bacterium
ACCTTGTCTCGCTCGCACGAGTTTCCTTCCAGGTCCGTGGGAGTCGCGTCCGGCTCCCCGCGAAGCTGCTGTGGAGGTCTGACGGATGCTTCTCCCCAGGTGCGGGGGAAAAAGGGATCGCCGCCACCCTCGATCGCTCTAGGGCAGTACCGATGCTCGAGGTACCAGCGGTACTGCTCGAGAAACTCAGGGAGCCCCGCGGGAAGCAGCGAGGCGTCAAACGAGGGGGGCTGCTTTCCCAAGCGATCGAAGGGCCACTTCTTCCGATCCCAGCAACTGCTCTGGAAGTCGAGCGCGCGCTTCGCGATCGCGCCGCGCACCCAGGGAGCGAGCGGATGGTCGGGTTGCAGCTCGAGGGCCAACATCCTTGCGTGGATGTTCGATCCCGCGCGAGTGAGATAGCCGAACGTGTAGCGGCTCCGGGGGAAGAGAACGTCGAGCCCTCGCGGCGAGGTCTTCGAGCCGCGGATACTCTCGTCGTTGGCCTTCGGTCTCTGAGACTCTTCCTTCACGAAGACCCTTGCCTCACGGTCGATCGGATCCGTCGACTCGTGAACCGTCAGGGTCCGAGCTTCGGACCTGACCTCGCCCTCCCAGCACCGGTATACCGCCCAACTTCGGCCGGTCGGTGAGCGCTGGAAGGTGTCGATCCGCAGTGGCTCCAGCGGGAAGGCGCTCCTGCCGTAAAGCTGCTCGTCCCCGCATCGTCCCATGCTCGACAGGACCGCCTGTACACGAATCTCACCTTTCAATGCCGCAAGAGCTGGGCCAATGTCCTGATAGAACATCCAGCGCTCGCCAGGACTCAGCCACATCGACCTGGTGGGAAAGGGTGTAATCGAAAGACGCTTAGGCCCTGGAATCGGCCGCAACTCCTCGCCGGTCGAGGCGATGTAGATCGAGAACCCCCACATGGGAGTGCCCTGACCGCCCGGCAGGTAGACCGGCGCGGTTCCGCGATTCTCGACGGCATAGAGCACATAGGCGGGGTCGAAGTTGAGCACGTCTGAGGGCATGTTCACGATCGTGAGTGCTACGTCTCCGCGCGCACCAGAGACGGCGAGCAGCATGAGAGACCCGGCCAGGAGGAGGTGTCGCATGGCTTTCTCCGAGGAGAGCTTCACGGAACTGAGCATGAGTTGGTGGTGTCCAGGTCATCGAGATGGCTTCGGATGCACATCAAGTCGTTCGTCGCTGCGCCGGCCGGTGCGTGCATCTTTGCAATGCCGAGCGTGAAGTCCGAGGAGAGATTCATGAGACAGAAGCGTCCCGGTGGAGTCCAGGCATCTTCAGAATCGTGGCCACCTGGATCGGCGCCGTTCACATCGTACTGATGTGCAAGCTCGTGCCCGGTCACGTATTCGCGAACGCCAGGTAGATCCTCGGGCGCGAAACTGCCCAGGATCGACCCGTCGAAGATCCAAGACCAGTTGTTGATCGAGTCCACGTCGGCTACCGGCTGCGTGAGACCAAGGGCCTCGAGGGAGGTGTCCGCAGAGACGAGGTGAATCGTGTTGAGGGTCTGAGGGGCGTCCGGCGCCCTCAACGCATTGAAGAAGCCGCGTGACCTCGCTGTGGCGTATGGCAGATCGTCCGGCTCGGCAGGAACGGCGGCGAAATGCGGCATGAAGCCACCGGTGGGGAGCACGACCCACTCCGCGAACGCATCGTCAAAGGCCACGGCCAGCAGCCCGGCGTTCGGGGCGTCGCCAAAGAACTCAGGCATCCGACCCACGAAGCTGAAGGGGGCTGAGTCGGGTGCGCTCTGTGGGTA
>JAIOJS010000003.1 GCA_019911795.1 Thermoanaerobaculia bacterium
AGCCGAGCCCTTCTTCCAGCTCACGACCTCCGGACTCTGCGCGACTTGCCACGATGTCAATCTGGTCAATGGTTTCCGCCTCGAAGAGGCGTTCAGTGAGTTCAAGACCTCACCGGCGGCAGCCCAGAAGATATCTTGCCAGGACTGTCACATGGGCAAGGAGCACGGCGTGGTGTCCGGCTACGCCGAGGGTCCGGCCGCCATGATCGGGAGCCGTCCCACCCGCGTGCGCAAGCGCACGAGTCACATGTTCATTGGCCCCGACTACTCCGTGATCCACCCAGGAATCTTCCCTCACAACACCAAGGCGGCCGAATTGGCCACGATTCGGGAGTGGTTGACCTACGACTACGAGGCGGGCTGGGGCACCGATGAGTTCGAAGACTCGGTGGCGGACGACTTCGAGTTTCCGGAACGGTGGCAGTCGGCCGATGACCGCTACGACGCTCGCGACATTCTCGACGACAACATGAGTCTCCTGGACGAGGCTAGTGAGGCCAGACGTACCGTACTGCGCAATGGCTACAAGCTGGGCGATCTGGTCGTGGACCGTGCGGACCACGGCCAGGGGCTCGACTTCCGAGTGGCCGTGTTGAACGGAACCAACGGCCACGGTGTTCCGACGGGATTCGATGCCGAGCGCCTGGTCTTCCTGCAGGTCCAGGTACGGGATGCGGACGGGCGCGTGGTGTTTGAGTCCGGGGATCTCGACCCCAACGGCGACGTGCGCGACACCCACTCCCTGTACGTCCACAACGGCGAACTTCCGCTCGACGAACAGCTGTTCAGCCTTCAGTCCCGCTTCATTGTGCGGATGGTTCGAGGCGGCGAGCGTGAGCAGGTTCTCGCGGTGAACTACTCCGCCGATCCACTACCGTTCCTGAGACCTTCGACGACCTCGACCATCCTGACCGGGCGGCCGCGAGGAGCACGCAAGCACAAGCAGGGGATCGAGCCGGACGGGCGCCGTTGGGCGAAGTACTCCGTCCCTTCGTCGCAACTGACGGGGAGCGGCCCCTACACCGTGCAAGTGAAGTTGATCGCTGGGATGATCCCGATCAACTTGATCGATGCGATCAAGGGCGTTGGGTTTGACTACTTCATGAGTCCACGGGAAGTTGCGGAACGGGTGGTAGCCGGTCATCAAGTCCTCTGGGAGAAAGAACTGGAGGTGGACCTATGAGGTGCCTCGAGTGGTCCTTGGCGGCGGTGTTGCTGCTCGTCCTCGTCCCTGGCCAGGCTCTTGCTGGGGTTCAAGACACTTCCTCCGGGGTAGAGGATCAGACCGGGGCAGAGAATCGCGAGGAGGATACGGGCGAACCCGCCGCGATGGACAAGGGCTCGGTTCACGACTCGACGGAGGAGTTTTCCGGTCCTCACGGGGACGGTCACGATGGGAGTCGTCTCAGCGACGAAGCCATTCCGCTGCAGTTGGAGGGCTTCCCGCAGCGGCCAAAACCTCCGATCGAACTGGGTAACCACTTTCTGGGAACGGGGACGTTGTGGCCCGGTTTCGAGCTGCCGACGGGGGCGGTCTGGCAGCCGGCTCTGATCGCCTTCGGAAGTTGGCGCAATGCGATCCAATCTCTCGATAATGGGACCGAGACGCGCACTGAGTTTCGAACTCGCATGGATCTCTTCCTCAATCTGCAACTCTCGGGAAGTGAGCGGCTGGTGGTCGGGATTCGCCCCTTCGACGACGACGGCAACTTTACGCGCTACGTCTTCGAGGGCTCTGAGGACTCAGGCTTCTACGATGAGTTGGATGCCGGTATCGAGACCCTGTTCTTC
>JAIOJS010000330.1 GCA_019911795.1 Thermoanaerobaculia bacterium
CTGCTATGGCATATCCGATGGGTTGCCGCACCTACGTATCGAGAATCGAGTGGTCCCCTCGGGGCCCAGCGTTCGGGACGAAATGGCCAATGCCGCCTTCTGGTTCGGGTTGATGAGTTCGTTTGCCCATCGATACGACGACATTCGACCGGTCATCCGCTTCGAACAGGTGAAGGAGAACTTCGTAGCCGCAGCAAGACTCGGTTTGGGCGGTCAGTTCAGTTGGTTCGGCGGCAAGACGATGCCGGTAGGAGAACTGATTATCAAGGAACTGGCGCCCCTCGCCCGCGAGGGCTTAGCCCTCGGTGGCATCGACAGTGCCGATATCGACACCTATATCGGAGTGCTCGAAGAACGAGTTCGGACCGAGCGGACTGGTGCGCAATGGATCCTGGATTCCTATTCGAGGCTCCGGGATTCCGGGACCAAGACCGAGAGCCTTGCGGCCCTTGTCGCCGCCACCATCGATCGTCAGTCCACCGGCGCTCCGGTATCCGAGTGGCCCCAAGCCAGCCTTCCCGAAGCGGGAGAGTGGCGCAGTCACTACTTGCGACTCGGCCAGATCATGACAACCGATCTGTTCACCGTGAACGAGGACGAGTTGGTCGACCTGGCGGCGTCGATGATGGACTGGCGAAAGATCCGCCACGTTCCTGTCGAGGACAACGAACACCATCTAGTGGGACTGGTCACCCACCGAGCGATCCTTCGGCTCCTCGCCAAGGACCCCGCGAGCTTCCAGGGCAAGAGCGTCTCCGTCGGCGACATCATGGAGAGGAATCTGATCACCGCTACCCCGGAGACCACGACCCTCGACGCCATTAACCTCCTCCGCCAGCACCGCATTGGTTGCCTTCCAATCGTCTACGACAAGCGACTGGTCGGCATTGTCACGGAGCGCGACTTCATGCAAGTAGCCGGACAGCTTCTCGAAGGCGTGCTTCAGGGCAAGGACCCGTCTACCTTGATTCCCTGGACACAGCAGGATGACGGAGACTGAGTCTTCGGATCGGGACTCGGTAAACTCCTCGCTTCCCAACACCACCCGTGCCCTGGAGGCGAGCGTCGCCACCGGTTGGAATCTAGGGGCTCAATTCTACCTTTCGCTGAACGGTGTCCCCGTCGCCTCCGAGGCCCTGGGCGAAGCGGACCATGGGGTTCCGATGCGAGAGGACTCCCTCTCTCTCTGGCTATCCGCCACCAAACCGATCACTGCGGTGGCCATCGCCCAGCAGTGGGAGCAAGGACGGATCGCGTTGGACGACCCCGTCGCCGACATCCTCCCGGAGTTCTCAGCGGGAGGCAAAGAAGCGATCACGCTGCGCCACCTGCTCACCCACACCGGCGGCTTCAGGATCCTCCGCTTCGGCTGGCCGGATCAGAGTTGGGACGAGATCGTCTCCACCCTATGTGCCACTCGCAAAGAGCCGCGCTGGATTCCCGGGCACAAGGCGGGCTATCACATGGCCTCGAGCTGGTTCATCCTCGGCGAGTTGGTCAAGCGCCTCGACGGACGCAGTTTCTCCTCGTATGTGCGGGAGGAGATCTTCGAACCGCTCGGCATGAAAGACAGTTGGATCGGAATGCCCAGGGATGTCTTCGTCGCTTCGGACCCACGGATCGTCCGGACCTTCGACTCGAGCTCGACGCCTCCGACGTTACAGGCATGGCACGATGAGCGTCACGTCGTCGGCTGCTCGCCCGGCGGCAACGGTCGAGGACCGGTCCGCGAGCTCGGTCGCTTCTACGAGATGTTGTTGGCGGGAGGACAGCTCGACGGGCGGCGAATTCTCGACACCCCTACCATCGAGGCCCTGACCGCTCGCCACCGCGTCGGTCTATTCGACCACACGTTCCGACACGTCATGGACTGGGGACTCGGGATCATCCCCAACTCGGCCTACATCGGAGACACCGACCTCCCCTACCACTACGGCCCCTACGCCTCGATGCGAACGTTCGGACATGCAGGCTACCGCTCGACCCTCGCCTTCTGCGACCCTGAGATCGGTTTGGTGCTGACCGCCGCCTTCAACGGAACTCCCAGCGAAGATAATCACCGAAGACGCTCAGGACGGTTGATCGAGGCCGTCTATCAAGACCTTGGCTTTGCTACCGATGCCAACGCGACCGAGACCGCTGTCGGCGCCGAGTCCACGACACCTTGAGCTAGGATCCACCCATGTATACCTCTCGACTCCCCAGGAAACCCTCGGCGAAGCCCCAAATAGGTCTCTCCAGGATTCCCACTCGGCGCTCCTTCGTCGAGCGCTGGTTCATCGGCCCTCTCCTTCTCTCCCTGGTCGTCGCCCTGGCCACTGCCCCTACCGTGAACGCCTCTGATTCCGCCGAGGAGGCCAAGCCAACTCTGGAGATCACTGCGGTCTCCGTGAGTCCAGACCATCCCGCGCCCGATACCCTCTGTAGTCTCGCGGTGGAGATCTCCAACTCCGGACCTCAACCCGCATCTCAGTTGGCCTTCGAAGTGCGTGTCGCCGGCCACGAACTCCCCATCTATCGCAACCAGATCTTCATGCAGGCCCTTCCGCCCGGAAAGACGACGAAGGTCGACCTCTACAACTTCTGGACCACCG
>JAIOJS010000331.1 GCA_019911795.1 Thermoanaerobaculia bacterium
ACTACCCAGAGCGACGATGATGGCAGTTCCAGCCCAGGCCAGGGACACGGCGAGCAACCAGGTCGGCCAGCGTTCGGGTTCACGGCTCATCATCAGGATCTCGACCGCCAGCACTGAGGGACCGGCGATGTAGGGAATCGCCAGAGGGACGATGAAGGGCTCTCCCTCGAGGTCCTCCTGATGCGCTCCTCCCGGCGGAGGAAAGACCATGCGCACTGCGATGAGGAAGAGGATCACTCCACCCGCGATGGTCAAGGCAGCGCCGGAAACTCCCAACAACCCGAGGAGGCGTTGACCCGCGAAGAGGAAGGCGATCATCACCGCGAAGGCGATCGCCAACTCGCGCAGTACCACCACGCGGTGCCGTCGCGGCTCGACGCGGTTGAGAGCCGCAACGAAGAAGGGGATGTTGCCGAAGGGGTCCATCACCAACAAGAGAAGAAGGACGGCTGATGCTAGCGTCACTGTGCCTCCACTATTGAGCTGGTCTCCACCATAAACCTGGTCTCAACCATAGAAGTGCCTCCACCATGGATACCCGGTTGCTGACTGGGATTCGTCGAGTGCGTCGCGAGTTTCAGCGCGGGGCGCCGAAGATCGTGAACCTCGACTCTATTCTTTCACTTCCCAGAGCGCCCCCTCGACTCCCGTGGTGGCCGCGTGTTCGAGAAGCTGCCTGGACAGGGACCACCCCTTCGGGCGACTCAGGTAGTATGCCGCGATCCACTCCAAAGTGATGAATCTTTCACCAAGGCGGAATGATGACTCTCGCTGGACAACGACTCTCTCTGTGCTTTGCTCAGATCCTGTTGCTGGGGACCGCCCTCTCGGGACAGACCGGAGACGTGTGGAGTCACGATCATCAGGATCGAACCTGGAGCACCGACGCAGACCGAGTCGTGATCATGAATCCCTTCGGCTCGGTGAGGCTCCGCCGAGGGGACGATGGGGAGATCCGGATGGTATCTAACCTCCAGTGGATCGACTCCGACCGGCCGGCCCTCGAGATCTCGCGGAAAGAGGGAGCCGAGTCGATCGAGGTTGTGGCAGTTTCGCCGGAGCCTTCCGGCACCCACCGCCGGCAAGTGGATCTGACCCTCTTCGTCCCCGCCGCTTCGTCTGTTTCGGTGCAAACGACCGACGGCCTCATCGACGCCCGCGGCTTACTGGGCCTCCTCGATTTGACGAGCGAGCGAGGCGACCTCTACTTGCGGGGCTGCGGCCTGTCGACAACCAAGACGGCGCACGGTGCGACCCATCTGATTTTCCGCACCGTCGAGTGGACTGGCGTAGTCAAGGCGGAGAGCACGAGTGGAGAAGTGAGAGTGGAGCTGCCTCACGGAACCTCGGTCCCTACTCGAATCGCGACCCGAGGCGAGATCACCTCGGACTACTCGATCCAGATCGAGCGTTCTGACGCCAGCCAGCTCAAGATTGGCTTGGTAGGAGGAGCCACGACTCCGCGGTTGGATCTGGAGAGCTACTCGGGACCCATCAAGCTCGTCGAGTCTCTGGTGCCTGCTGCCGAGTGAGGGCCTGACCCTGATCTATTAGAAGCAGCAACGACGACTGAGACTATCGAACATTGGACTCTTGAAGATTGGACTATTGGAGATTGAAGTGATGCCGAGAATCGGACGGATGGAATTGTGCCTTCTGGGGGTCGCCCTGACCTTGGTCACCCCTGCCTTTGCAGAGGTTGATCGGACGGTCGTACGGGGAGCCCAGGCAGTCGGTGATCCCGTGGTGGGAGTCCCGGTCGACGTCGATCTCCGGCAGCTTCCCACCCTCCATGCCTGGCAGCCGGGAGACCCGATTCGCGAGGTACCGCGCCGCGACGATGGGTCGGGGCATCCCGTCGATACCCCCGCCCAGCTCGATCCGTTGGTCGAGGGGCAGCGCGCGGTCACTGGGCCAACGCCCGCCGTGACCGAATTGTTGAGCTTCGACGGCAACGTTTCGGGGGCGAATCCGAACGATCCCACCGGTGATATCGGTGCGCAATACTTCTTCGAAGCGATCAATGGCTCCGGGGGAACCTCGGTGACTGCCTACGACAAGGCTACCGGCGCCCTGGCCGCAGGACCGTTCGCCCTCGACTCGCTCTCCGCCGGAGGAGTCTGCAACAACGGCTTCGGCGACCCCATCATCCTCTACGATCACATTGCAGGTCGGTGGTTGCTCAGCGAGTTCTCGAGTAGTGGCAACGGCATGTGTATCTATACCTCGAGGACGGCTGACCCCATCACCGGGGGGTGGTGCGCCTACACGGTGCAGGATTCGAGTTTTCCCGACTATCCCAAGTTCGGAGTCTGGCCCGACCTCTATCTTGGAAGCTCGCAGCAGGGGAACTCGCCTCCGGTATACGCCCTCGATCGCGTCAACATGTTGAGTCCCGATGGCGTGAGCTGTCCCACGGCACGGCCCTTTCAGAAACTCACCGGGTCCGGCCTCCCTGGACTTGGGTTCGAAGCCTACACGCCGGTCGATCTCGATGGTCCGGAACCTCCGGCCAACGCCCCCGCGTACTTCGTGCGACATCGGGACGAGGAGCTCAACGGCGACCCGAATCCAAGCCCGACCACGGACAAGATCGAGTTGTGGGAATTCGACGTGGACTTCGACAACTCCGGCAACACCACGTTCACCCAGTTGCCCGACATCGTCGTGGCGGAGTTCGATTCCAATCTCTGTCCGCCGATCTCCGTCTTCTCCTGCATTCCGCAGCCTGGAACCTCGACCCGACTCGACCCCCTGCTCGAGGTGGTCATGAACCGTGCGTCCTATCGTAACTTTGGCACCCACGAGACGATGTTAGGCGTTCTTCAGGTCGATGTCGGTGACTTCACCGACCATTCGGGGGAGCGTTGGTTCGAACTGCGTCGAACCGGTGGCGGGCCTTGGATGCTGTTTCAAGAGGGTACCTTTTCACCCGACGCGGAACATCGCTTCATGGGCATGATCGCCATGGATGCGATGGGCGACATCCTGCTCGGCTACAACGTGAGTAGCAGTACCGTTTTCCCGAGCATTCGCTACACCGGGCGTTTGGTTGGCGATAGTCCAGGCCTGATGACGGTGGTCGAAAGTGAGGTTTCGACCGGAGGCGCCAGCAACAGCTCCTCGAGGTATGGCGACTACAACCAGATGGGCATCGATCCTATCGACGACTGCACCTTCTGGTTCCTCGGAATGTACAACCCGAGTGGCAAGGCGATCGGTATCAACTCGGTGAAGTTCGATGCCTGCCTCGATGGGAGTGTGATCTTCTCGGATGGTTTCGAGAGCGGCAGTACCTCAGCCTGGCTACCCTAGGAAATCTCGGACCAGGACGGCTCGTCCCAGAAGTGACTTAGCGAATGTCCTGAGGCTTGCTCTGGGCGATGAGGAGTTCAGGGTCCACCCGAGCTCCGAGCCAGCGCAGTCCGAAGTGGAGGTGAGGCCCAGTGACGCGCCCGGTGGCTCCCACCTTGCCGATCGGATCTCCTCTCTTCACGGTGGCGCCCTCGTCTACCAACATCTGGGAGAGATGGAACGACATCGAGACCAGGCCTCCGCCGTGGTCGACGAAGACCGACTTGCCCGCGTAGTACTGATCCTCGGCCAGGGCTACGGTGCCGTCGGCGACCGCGAAGACGGTGGTGCCGGTCGCGGCCGAGAAGTCAGCCCCCGAGTGCGGGCTCTTGGGGACTCCGTTGAAGACCCGTCGCGACCCGAAGCGCCCTCCGGCGGGTAGCTTGGCCAGCGGTGACGCGAGGGGGAGGGTGAAACGGCGCGGCGTGCGCTGCTCGAAGAGCGCGTCGACCTTGGCTCGCTCCTTGGCGATGCGGTCGAGTTGGTCCGCCGGCGGCGAAACGTACTTCTCCTCGACCTGGAGCCGCTGTTCGGGGTAGGGATAGTCCACCACCTGGACCCGCCGGCTCGCCACGCCCCCGGTAGAGCGTCGGACCAGTTCGAGATCGCCGGTTACGTCGAGATCCAACGGGTACCAACAGGCCTCGTCGACCGGATCCCAGGATTCGTCGCCGAGCGAACAGGAGAGTAGTGAGGACCCCGTCCAACGAATGACCTGTCCCGGTTTGACCTTGGCGGTGACGGGTTCCTCCGAGCGAAGGGGCGACGCAAGGAATACCACCAGCAGCAGGGTGAGGGACCGTCCGAAGGTAGTAGCAACGTTGCGCATCAAGGTACCAAGTTTATCAGCGAAGCCATGCATCGGAAGTTCCTTTGAGATGTGTTTCTCGCGATCCGGTGGCGAAGGCGGAGCAGCTAATCTGCGGGGGATGGAGGTATAGCTATTGTAATAGCTATACAGGCCATGGTCGGCTGGCTATGATGACTCTATGAGGACTGTGCAACTGACCTTGGATGAGCCCTTGGTCGACGAGGTAGATCGGGTCGCGGCCGAGCTTGGCACCACCCGTTCCGCGTTTACCAGGCAGGCACTTCGCACCGAGCTGAAACGACTCGAAGTCGCCGACCTCGAGGAACGACACCGGAAGGGCTACGAAGCGGACCCGGTCGAACTCTCGGAGGTTGCGGAGTGGGAGGACGAACAGGTCTGGCCAGGGTGATCGATCGAGGCCAGGTGAGGTGGTATAGATTCCCCCATCCGAACAATCGCCGCCCCGTTCTTGTCTTGACGAGGGGTTCTGCGTTGAGGTTCCTGAACGAGGCCACGGTCGCCCCGGTGACCACCACGATTCGCGGGATCCCGACGGAGGTTCGATTGGGAATCAATGACGGCATGCCGCGAGATTGTGCCGTGAACCTCGACCACGTTCAAACGGTTTCGAGAGCACAGCTGGGTCCACTCATCACAAGTTTGGGAAGTCATCACATGGACGAGGTTCGAACCGCATTGCTTTTTGCTCTGGGATTCGACGGTCTGGACTAGCCAAGCGACCCTAATCACTCTACCCAGCACAAGACATCTCTCCCCATCGGAGTCCACGACGTCTCCCGCAAGGCCAACGCCGTTCGGACGCTGTACGCCGTGTGGAGTGGTTGTGATCGCTGACAGATTGGTAGTCGGCCGCGCGGGTGCCAAAGCCGTCGATGTACCCCAGGGACCGGCGCCGGCAGACTGGTAGCCGAAGGGTGGGCCGGCGCCTGCGCTCCACCGCGCGGCGGAACGCGGTGGACTTTGGTCGTTACTCGCCTCCGCTTGTGGAGAGCCCCCTGGGGCACGTCGACGCCCTTGGCACTCGCGCTGCGTTGTGGCCCCCGGGATGCAAGGGAGCGGCGTCCCATGGCATCTCATCCCGGCGGAGGTCGACGATGTTCCCCGCAAGGCCCAACTCCGCTCAAAGGCCAGCATCGCCTTGCCCACCGAAAGCCAGCCATTGGGGAGACTGCGTTCCAATGCCCGTTGCCCCCGTTCAAAGTCGTGTCCGCGTGCCCATTCCGCTCCAGGTCCACGCAACTCTCAAGATCCAGGCAGCCCCGGTTGACCGAGTGTCCTAGAGACCGAGATGAACCACGAGTTCCCGTCGGCTGCTCCGGCGGCGATGCTCCCAAAGATAGATCCCCTGCCAAGTCCCGAGGGCAAGGCGACCGCCGACGATCGGAATCGACAGATTGGTCGCGGTCAGGATCGCCTTGATGTGGGCCGGCATGTCGTCGGGACCTTCGGCGGTGTGGGTGTAAAGCGGATCGTTCTCCGGCACCAGGCGATTCAACCAGGCCTCGAGGTCCCGACGGGCCGACGGATCGGCGTTCTCCTGGATCGTCAAACTGGCTGAGGTGTGGCGGATGAAGAGCGTACAGAGCCCTTCGCGAAAACCCGCCTCGGCGACGACCGAGCTCACCTGCGACGTGATCTCGTGAAGTCCGGGTCCAGCGGCGACGATCTTGAGGGTGTGGATCATGCCGAATGGACCTGGTTGCGAGCCGCTGCGGAGGGGGCTTCAGCGCGCGAGACAGTCAGGGGCGCAAGGTCCGGTCGCTTCGCCGTGATGCCGTCTCCCGACGATCGTCCCCAGGCGTGACGCCATAGCCAGGGCAGAAGGTAGCGCTGGATCCACACCAAGTCGTTGCCGACCCGTCGTCCCCAGTTGAGGGGAAGTCGATCGGGTAGGGGATCCTGCCACGATGGATCGGTGCCGGGCAGGTCCAGGGCGTGAGCGAGCGCGTCCGCGATCCGTTGATGCCCTTGGGCGTTGGCATGCAATCGGTCTTCGCTCCACAGTCGAGCGTCGGAGGCGACGGGATGGGCAGCGAAGTCGACCAGCACACTCCCCGCCTCGCGGGTGATCTCGCGCAGGGCCGCATTGAGGGCATCGACCTTCGGCGCCAGACGCTTGGCGGCCGGCAGGACCGGAGTCAGGTTGGGCAGGGTGAAACTGAGGACGGTGGCTCCGGTAGCGACCAATGTACGGTGAAGCGTCGACAGATCCCGAACCACCCCATCGAGGTCGCAGTGCTTCGACACGACGTCGTTGGTGCCGGCGAAGACGGTGACGAGATCCGGCCTCATCGCGAGAGCCGGCTCCAACTGTTCGTCGAGGATGGCGCGTGTCTTGCGACCCCGAATGCCCAGGTTGGCGTAGAGGATCGAGCCGCCGTTGACCCCAGCTAGGCACCCCGCGAGGCGGTCCGCCCAGCCTCGATAGCCTCCCTGACCGTCGGGGTCGTCGAGTCCCTCGGTCGAACTGTCTCCGATGGCGACGTAGCGTTGGTAGAAGCGTGGGCCATCCGGCCCCTCCGTTGGGGTCGAGCTCTCAGAGGTGGGCGTGAGGGTTGAGGCTTCTAGAGTGGACATCGGATGAAAGATCGATCCTGACAGTGTGGACTTGGAGCCTGGGCCTGGACGTACGGGGCACTGCTTCCCCTGGTCGGAATGGTATCCGACCTTCCCTCTGCTTCGAACGCCCGAGCCTCGAGCGCCCCAGCCTCGAACGCCCGAGCCCCAAGTCGACCCCACGGCCGCGCAGGTAGAATCGTCGGACCGATCACAACGACGAGGGGACCGACATGGCGCGATGGACTCATAGGCTCGAAGTGCTGCTGCTGTGGGCACTGCTGGCAACAACACCACTACTGGCCCAGGGTTTTCAGCCCCTCCTGGACGAGGCCACGCTAGATCTCCTTCACGAGGAGCTGAGCGGAGAGTTGGCCAAGGACCACGTCATCGCCATCACCCGACACAGCCGGATCCAGGGATCCCGCCAGTACCGCGATGCCGCCAACTACGTCCTCGAACGCCTCCGCGAGTTTGGCTACAGCGAAGAGGACGCCTTCATCGAGAGTTACCCCTCTGATGGCAAGATCCACTATCAGACCTGGCAGTCGCCCTCCGGTTTCGACATGACGAGCGCCGAACTGCGCATGGTGGAGCCCTACGACGAGCGCATCGTGGGCTACCCCGAAGTGGCGATGAGTCTCATGACCTACTCCAATCCCGGGCACGCCCGGGGCGAGTTGGTGTGGGTCGGAGCCGGTACCGCCGACGCCGACTACGAAGGCAAGGACGTCGCGGGGAAGATTGTCCTCGGCACCGGCTACGGCGGCGCGGTCCACCGCAAGGCGGTCTTGGAACGCGGGGCTCTCGCCGTGGTCTGCTTCCTCGACGACGAGCGGGCCGAGGAGTATCCCGACATGCTGCAGTACACCGGGATGTGGCCCCGCGGGAGCGAGCTCGACCGCGTGACCTTCGGCTTCAACCTCACCCGGCGGCAGGGTCGCAAGTTGGTCGACCTCATCGAGTCGGGCGAACGGGTGGTGGTCGAGGGCACCGCGAAGGGAATCGGGCTGGAGCCCTATTTCATGGACCTACCCGTCGCTTTCATCCGAGGCTCGGAAAAGCCCGAGGAGGTCCTCATCTTCTCGGCCCATCTCGACCATCCCAAGGAATCAGCCAACGACAACGCCAGCGGATCAGCTGCGATTCTCGACATGGCTCGTGGGCTCAAGAAGCTCATCGACGAGGGTCGCCTGCCGCGTCCCAAACGCACCCTGCAGTTTCTCTGGGTCCCCGAATTCTTCGGCACCATGGCCTACCTCGACGCCCATCCCGAGGTTCGCGGACCGGCCTACGGTGGCTCCTATCTGGCCAACATCAACATGGACATGGTGGGCGAGGATCAGGAACTCCTCCATTCACGGGCGATCTACACCCGCACCCCGAACTCGATCCCGTCGGTGCTCAACGATGTGGTCGAGAACATGGTCCAGAGGGTGGCCGGGATGGAGATCCGCACCCCACGGGGATCCCTCTCGACCTTCAACTTTGCCGTCACGCCCTACAGCGGCGGGAGCGATCACAACATGTTCATCGACCGTCGTGTCCCCGGCATGATGTTCGGTCACGACCCCGACTACACCCACCACACCTCCGAGGACACCCCGGACAAGGTCGATCCCGTCGAGCTCGAGCGCGAGGAGATCATCGCCTCCGGCGCCATGCTCTACCTCGCCAATCTGACCGATCCGCAGGCCACCGAGTTAGCCCTCTACGCGGGCGGCAACGCGGCCGGACGACTGGGACGGGCCGCGAGTCGTGCCTTCGGCCTCGTGGCCGGAGCGGACCGCGAATCGCTTGGAGCCGCCGGAGCTGAGGCGCAACTGGTGCTAGACGAAGAGCTCAGAGTCGCGCGCCAGACCCTCGAATCGATCGCCTGGTTCTCGGCCGATGGAGAGGCGGCGCGTCGGGCCGGAATAGCCCAGCTCGACGGGCAGCACGCGGTCCTGACCTCGGCGCTCGACGGCCAGCTAGCAGAGCGTGGACTCGGTGAGCGGCCGCTCGACCTTGGCTTCGACCTCGACCCGCGGGTCCCGGTGCGGACCACGCGAGGCCCGATCGACGGTTCCTATCTCGACGAACACCTCGGATCCGAAGACGTGGCCTGGCTGCGCTCCAAGGACCATCCGATCCGCGGAACGGTGCAGTTCGAACTCCACAACTTCATGGACGGCAAGCTCAGCGTCACCGAACTGCGTAACGCGGTGAGCGCCGAGCTGACCCCGGTCGATCACGCCGCGGTGAAGCGCTACGTCGAAATGCTGGTAGGGATCGGTCTGGCCGAGTGGAAGTAGGCCAAGGTGGCGAGTCGTCGGCGCCCTACGGCGTCGCCGACGACCACCCGCCCGTGTCACCGGTTTCGAATCCGTCGCGGAAGACCAGCCCCAGATTGTTGGTGATGTGGACGCGCTCCGAGGTGAGCGAGAACCAGGAGCTGTAGGCGTCGTCGGCTTCGACGATGATCACCTTGTCGATGCCGCCACCACTGGCCCCGAATACGAGCGCGTTGGGTGGGTTCGCGCCAATGCCGACATCGGGTTGGGTCGGACTGATGACGTTGATAACGCCGCAGCTGACGACCTGGCAACCACCAACCACCAGGTCCAGCAGCGAGTGGCAGGAAGCGGTGACCGGCCCGACCCCACACGAGGTGTAGATTCGTGACTGCCCCGCGCAGTCCAGGCAGGGGGTGGCCCCGCTGGTCACGCTCTCGGGCACTGGAACGGTGGCGAGGGACCCCACCGTCACGTTGCCGCACAGACCGTCAGCGGCCCCGCTGCCATCGAGGGTCTCGAAGGCGAGGAGACCGGGTGCGACCTGGCTAGGGGGAGGCTCCGGGAGGCTGGTAGTGCTGTCGACGAGCGCTTCCAGGTGGGCGGAGCGTAGCTTGAGGGAAACGTCGACGAAGGGGAGAAAGACATCACTCGGTCCGGCCGAGAGTTCGAGCGCCGAGATCGCCCCGGGAGTCAGTCGCTCCGTCGGCATGTCGTCGCCGTCGAGCAGGGCCTGACCGGCTAGATACCATGAGTCGATGCCGACGGGACTGGGATCGGCACCATCCCTGACCCCACCGAGTACGCCGACCTCGACGTCCGCATCATTCTGACCGTCCGCGGTGTCGAGCCCCAGAAGATCGAAAAGAACGATCAACTGATCGGTATCGATCCCCTCCTGCAACGAGTCGTTGAAGGACGATAGACCCACCCCGGTGAAGGCACTCCCTAGGGCATTGGTGGCCGGTTGGCAGAAGCCGGGCCCACTGGTCGCCTGAAGCGCCAGTGTACCGATCCGCTGAACGGCTTCATAACGACACTCCCGGGTACAGCCATCGAGGTCGAGGAGACCTCCGTCGTCGCACTCTTCGTCCCCGTCGACGATGCCATCGCCGCAGAGGACACCGTGGGTCGCGACCGCAGGGGGTGTCGCGAGGAAGGTCAAAGAGATGAGGAAGCTGAGTGTCATCGAGGTGTACTTATGGGAAGGCATGACGGTCTCCTGGAGGGCCTGGCGACAGAGTGGCCCGTTCTGAGGGTCTGGATCTAGGGAGGATCGGCCTCGAGCTAGGTAGTAGGAACGTTGAGTTCGAGGACTTATCGTACCCTATGAGAACTCAACCCGTGGGCGGCTGCGACCCGCCCATTAGCACCGTTTGGAGGCTCGGCCGTTGGGATCTCGTGCTACCCTCCAGCGCTTCATGAAGGTACTCAGCTGGGGGACGACGAGGGGGGCACTCTCGCTTGGTTCGGCGATAGCGGTGGGCTTTGCCGTTCGTGCCATCGCCCTCGGTTGGGTCGGCGACCTCGCGTGTACCAACGATGAATGTAGCTACCTCAGGGTGGCCGGCGTTCTCTTGGACGGTGGAGGACTCGGTCCGGTCCGGGGCTTCCTTTGGGCACCGGGATACCCGTTCTTTCTCGCCCTCGCTGGGAAGATGGGAGAGATGGCGGTCACCGCCAAGGTTCTGCAGGTCTTCCTCGCCTCCGCCACACAGATCGCCTTGTTCTCGTGGGTTCGACGCTGCTTCGATGAACGCATCGCGCTCGGATCCGTCTGGATCTTTGCGCTGTATCCCACCCTGGTCGCGTTCACTCACTACCTCTGGTCGGAGACCCTCTACCTCTTTCTCCTGGTCGCTGCGGTCGCCGTAATGTTTGCGGGGATCGAACGAACGGACAGTACCGAGCGTCGACGTTCTCTCCTCTTGGCAGCAAGCGGTCTGCTCTTTGGGTTGGCGGCGTTGGTTCGGCCGGTTGCCCTCTACTTTCTCGTTCTCTGGCTTCCTTGGCTGGCCTTCAGAGACACGGACCGTATTCGGGGCCGGCGGACTGCCTTGGCCATCGCCTTTGGATGCCTTGCCGCCGTCGCGCCATGGACCGTCCGCAACGCGGTGGTCTATCGGGCTTTCGTTCCGATCGATGCAACGCTGGGAGTCAACCTGTGGCGCGGCAATGCAAATCCGGCGGTCGCCAACTGGGACTTCGGATTCGATCGAAGGCCTCGAAACGGCGGGGCGCCACCTGGCTTTGCCGAGTGCAAGGACTCGAGCTTTATCGATCGGGACCGCTGCAATGTGTCGCGCTCGCTCGCAACGATCGCGCGATCCCCGGCGACTTTCTTGCGTCGGGTTCCGACCAAGCTGCTCGATCTCGTCAACCCCACATCTTTCCTCGTGCGCCACGCGCGGTGGGGACTCTACGGGCCGATGTCACTTGGCAGTGTGCTCCTCCTCACTCTCCTGGTGGTTATTTCCTACACCGCAGTGGTCCTCGCCGCCGCCGCCGGTCTGATCGCCTTTCCAAACCGGGATCTACCACCCCCTTCGGCTCTGGCGCGGCAGCTGGTCATCGCCCTCATCCTCTATACTCTGGCTCTCCATGCCATCACCTTCGGGATGTCCCGTTTTCGACTGCCCCTGTTGCCCTTTCTCTTTCCTTTCGCGGCCCTGGCCTGGTCGCGATGGCGGGAGGCATTGGCGGTCTCTACCCTGCGCCGAAGGGCCGTCCTACTGACATGGGCGCTTCTGATTTTGGCCTGGGCTTGGCGGATGCCTCCGCTCCTTCGCTTGAACCCACCGGTGACCGGTCCACCGTCGCGCTTGACAACGGTTACGCAGCCGATTTCCGCGACGCAGTCTCCTGTTCGGACCCCACTTGACTGGCACTAGCGCGGAACGGAGGTGCTGGCCACCATGGCTGGCACTCCTCCTCGTGTTGCTGATGACGTACTCGTGTGGCCAAACCCCACAAACTCCAGCGCTATCTGACCTACGCCACCCGAACGTTCTCTTCGTGGTGTGGGACACGGTACGCGCGGATCGGCTTGGACTCTATGGATACGACGAGGGGACAACGCCCGGCATCGATGCGTTCTTTGCGCGGCAGGGTCGGATCTACGACCGAGCTCTGTCCGCAGCGCCGTGGACTCTCCCCGCCCATGCTGCAATGTTCACCGGGCAGTTCCCGGTGTCCACCGGAGCGAACCATGAGAGCCGATGGCTCGATGACCGCTTCGAAACCCTGGCCGAGCGTCTTTCTTTGGTCGGCTACGAGACCTATCTGCTCTCGGCGAATCCCAACGTTTCGACCGAGACCAACGTTACCCAGGGCTTCGGCTTCCAGAGTCACCCTTGGTTGGAGACTGGAGAGAACGGGGCCGGGGTAGGGGACGATTCGTCAGGCAGAGGCAATCGATCGGACCGGATGGCCCGCGGCGCTCAACGATTGAATCGCTCGGACGAAATGACAGCCCAACTCCTGCAGTGGCTGGACGATCGGCCGGCGGAGCAGCCCTTCTTCGCCTACCTGAACCTCATGGACGCCCACTGGCCTCGTCGGCTCTCCGAGAGCGAGGTGGAGTCTTTGAGCAGCAAGAAGCGCAAGGCGTATCGGCGCGTGGTTCGCAACCAGCAGGCCGAGCGAATGGCCTACACGTTTGGTTGCTTCGAGTACCCACAGCGGGTGATCTCGATGATGAATACCGTCTACGACGCCAACATCAGGAAGCTCGACCGAGTGACCAGTCAGCTCCTCTCGGAGATCGAGAGTCGCGGAATGCTCGAGGATACGCTGGTGATCTTCACCTCCGACCACGGTGAGAATCTCGGTGACCACCATCTGCTCGGGCATGAGTTTTCGGTGCACGAATCGTTGCTTCGAGTCCCCTTGGCCATCCGCTATCCGGAGCGCTTTCCACCGGGTCGTAGCGATCGACCGGTACAGACCAGTGATCTCTATCGCAGTATCCTGGATGTCACCGGAGTCGAAGCGGCGCCGGTAGCGGGCGAAACGAGCTTCTCGCTGGCTGACGGCGAGAGGCGCGTGCCTCCAGACCGGTTGCTCGTCAGTGAGTACCTGATACCCAAGCGACGAGTTGCGGAGCAGCTGGTGCGGGAAGGCTGTGTGGGGTTTGAGTTCGAGGGTTTGCGAGCGATCGAACGCGATGGCTACAAAGGGATCGTCGGCGACCTTGGAACTCGCATGGTGTTCCAGTCGTCCTCTGATCCGGGCGAGCTGAACGACCTGGCAAGAGAAGATCCTGAGCGATTGGTTGCACTCCTCCGCGAACTCGACGACTGGCTCGCGGGCCGCGAGGGCTACGCCGGCGAGAGCGAGGCTCCCGAACCCACCGATGAGGC
>JAIOJS010000332.1 GCA_019911795.1 Thermoanaerobaculia bacterium
GGGCTTGGCAGCGTCTGTTCATCAACGGCGTCCGCTGGCGCAAGGAGACCTTGCCCGAGATCCCTATCCTGCAGCCAGAGCGAGCGGCCGCGGCTCCCCTCGAGATCCACTTCACACCGGAGTTCCGCTATCGGCTGCGCGGCACGGAGGTCGTCGAGGGTCGAGACTCCTGGGTGATCGATTTCGAACCGGGTGACGCAGAGGCGGGAACTGAACGCAAGTTGCAACGCGGGACGGTATGGGTCGACCGCGAGCACTCGGGACGCGTCAAGCTCCGGACCGTTCAACTCGGACTCACCGGCGACGTTCTCTCCAATGAAGAGACGATGACCTTCACTCCGGTCGATGCCCTCGGCCAGCCGACCGATTGGACGCCCGAGGCCTTCTGGCTTCCCCTGCACACTCGCGGCCAGCAGATCTTCACCATCCTCAACGAGGCAGTGGTCGTCGAACGGGAAGGATTCTTCACTGAGTTGAAGATCAACGCCGACGACTATGCCGCCGAGCACACCCGTGTCCTCGATTCGGAGTCGACCATGGTGCGGGATACCGAGCAAGGCCTGCGCTACCTCACCAAGGAGAAGGACTCCGACGAAAGGGTCGTGCAAGAGGGCTTCGACTCCACCAAGCTCTTTTTGGTGGGTGGCGTCTTCTACGACGATGCGGCGGACTATCCGATTCCGCTCGCCGGCATCGACTATCTCGACCTCGACTTCCGCGGCAAAGGGCAGCAGGTCAATGTCTTCTTTGCCGGCGTTCTGCTCAACGCGAGCATCTCGGACCCCAGCGTCTTCGGGAGTCGCTTCGACCTCGGGGCCTCGGCGTTTGCCCTCGGCATTGCCTTCACCGACGAGACCGCTCGCAACGGCGAAGACGCGCCCGCGGAGGACGTGGACTTCATGCCCGCCAGCGTCGAGATCGAGATGGGCGTTCCCATCGGCAACTTCTTCCGGCTCGGCTTCTCGTACGAGCTGACGTCTCTCGACTACAAACGCGCCGACGATACCGCCGAGGACTTCGCCCTCCCGAGCGACCACTTCATCCACTCCTTCGAACTCGAAGGACGCTACAGCCGCAATGGCTACCGTCTCAACCTGGTTGGAAGCTACAACATGCGCGACGAGTGGGATGCCTGGGGTACGCCCGACCAGGTCTTGGCGTTCGATCCCGACAGCGATCAGTTCTATCGCTACAGTGCGCGTCTAGCCAAGAGTTGGTACCTCTCCAAGTTCCGAAAAATCGGTGCCGAGGTCGCGTGGGTCGGGGGCGAGAACCTCGATCGATTCAACAAGTACGAGTTCGGATCGTTCTCATCGACTCGCGTCCACGGCTACCAGTCGAGCCGCACCCGCGCGGAGGAGGCTGCTCTAGCCCACCTCTCCTACGGCAAGAACATTGGCGAGCTCTTTCGCATCGAGGGGCTCGTTGATATGGCCCTGGCCAGCGATCAAGAAACCGGCCTCGACAATGAACTCTTGGCCGGTCTTGGGCTGTCCGGCAACTTTCTCGGCCCTTGGGGCACCATCGTCAGGGTCGACGCCGGAGTGGCGGTGGCAGGACCCGACGACGGATTCGGGATCGAGTTGCTCTTTTTGAAGCTCTTCCGATGACCCGAAACGGTGACGCACCGGACCGCTTGCTCGATGAGGAGCCCGAGGCTGTCCGGCTGGAGGTCACCGACGTCCTCGACCTCCACACGTTTGCGCCGAGCGAAATCGGTAGTCTGGTGAGGGACTATCTGGACCTCGCGATCGAGAAGGGATATCGCGAGATCCGTATCATTCACGGCAAGGGGATGGGAGTGCAACGCGATCGCGTCCGGAAGATCCTTGCCGCCGACCGACGGGTGATCCGCTTTGGAGACGCCCTCGATCCCAGTTCCTGGGGCGCCACCATAGCCCAGCTAATCGACGGGGAAAGCGGTTGAGGGTACCGAACTGGCTTCGGAGACTCTCTGGCTCTAGCCGCCAGGGTCCGTTCGTGACCTCGATCGCGTATTCCGATGCCTATGCCGTCTCGGTGCCCGACCTCCCGATGGACCCCCTCCGCGGAGAGAAGGTCCTCATCTCCCTGGCCGCTCAACGGGCACTCCACCGGGTGAACCTGATACGAGCCCCCAAGATTTCGTTTCGTCATCTCCTCGCAGTCCACGACCGTGACTATCTCAGCCGCTTCGAAGAACCCGGTTCGATGACCGAGGCGATCGGCCGCACTCTCAACGACCATCAACGGCTACGACTGCTTTCTGCTCAGCGTGCCATGGTGGGCGGCACCCTCCGCTCCACTCGCTCTGTCCTCGCGAGTTCCGGGATCGCCGTCAACCTCGGTGGCGGTCTTCACCACGCGCGTCGCGATCGTGGTGGAGGCTTCTGTCTTTTCAACGACTTGGCCGTGGCGATCACGGCGGTACGGGATGAAGGACTCGATGCGCCGATCCTCGTGGTCGATCTCGACCTTCATGATGGAGACGGCACTCGGCTCCTCTTTGCTCGGGACTCCAGCGTCTTCACCTACTCGATCCACAACCAGAACTGGGCTGAAACCGAGGCCAGTTCTAGCCTCAGTATCGATCTCGGATCCGAGGTATCGGACGATCTCTACCTCGACACCTTGGAGAGAACCCTTCCCGAGGTCTTCCACCGCCACCAACCTAGATTGGCGTTTTTCGTCGCGGGAACCGATCCCGCCGCATCCGATACCCTGGGGGATTGGAAGATCAGCGACACGGCCTTTCTCCGTCGCGATCGCTTTGTTCTGGACCTCTTGCGAGAGATTCCAACGGTCATGGTCCTTGGCGGAGGCTACGGAGGCGACGCTTGGCGACCCACCGCCAGGGTCCTTTCGTACTATCTAACCGGAACTCCCCGCGAACCGCTCGCTTCCGAGGAGGCAACTCTTCGGCATTACCGCGCCCTCGCATCGTTGGTCGACCCCGTTTTTCTCGAGTCCAGAACGGTGACGGACGACCCTCTCGATTGGGGCCTGTCCGAGCAGGACCTCACGGGTGCTCTGGGCCATGCTCCGAAGCATCGCTTCCTCGACTACTACACACCGCATGGGATCGAGTTGGCTCTGGAGATCAACGGTGTCCTGCAGCGGATTCGAGATCTCGGCTACGCCGCACCCCAAGTCGACCTCGATCTCGACAGCGTGCCCGGAGAGACGCTCCAGGTCTGGGGCGAGCCCGAGCGCGAGAACCTGATCATCGAACTCCGCGTCCGCCGTGACCACGCCTCGCTCCCTGATCGTGAGCTGCTGTTCGTCGAATGGCTCCTCCTCCAACATCCCAAGGGACAGTTCTCGGCAACCCATCCGCGCCTACCCGGCCAGGTACATCCCGGGCTGGGAATGCTGAAGGATGCGTTGGCCTTGCTGGTCGTGATCAGTGATCGGCTCGAGTTGGACGGAATCGCCTTCATTCCGTCTCACTTTCACCTCGCGGCTCAGTCCCACCAGCGCCTGCGCTTCCTCGATCCCCGAAGCGAGGCCCAGTTGCGAAGCATCGAGGCTTCGTTTCCACAGCGGTCTCTGCGAGAACTCTCTCACGACCTTAGTCGCGGAGAACTCGTTGACGAGAGCGGAAATGTCGAGCAGTACACCCCTTCGCTGATGGTCCTTCCGATCAGTTCGACCCTCGAGAGGGACTTCGGCGAGGCCTATGAGCGCGAGGTGGAGCAGGCCCTACGACCCGTCTTCCGGGCGGAAGACCCCTCACGCCACAAGGGTTAAAAGTCGACCCACTACAGGGGTCTAGTCTTGCTCCATTAGTCTCATATGGGTCTACCTGTGACCCTCTCTACTGGTACAGTCAATAGCCGGAACTCATCTAAGTCACTATTAATTAGTCCTTTAGGCTTCAGCAAGAACATCTTGGCAGGACCATTGCAGTAGGTTGTCGACGGATCCCATCCACAGTCTCTGCAATTTCACTCTGGTCAATCAACCTACCTCTAACTTTGAAGGAGTTCGAGAACATGAGAAGAGTCCTGACTGCAACTTTGCTATTCGGTTTGGTGAGCTACGGCCCCGCCATGGCGGCCGGCAACCGAGCCGAGGTGCGTAGCCTCGACGCCCGAGGCATCCCAACTTTCGTCACCGGCAACCTGGGCGATCAAGGCAAGCGTCTCGACGCTGCCCAAGCCATCCACGCCAACCGCGACCTCTTCGGGGCGGACGGATCGGAGACCTTCACGACCCTGAATGACGGCTTCGACTCTCTTGGCAACAGCCACGTCCGCGTCCGCCAAACCCTCAACGGCATTCCCGTGGTGGGCGCCGAGATGATGGTTCACACCGATACCACCGGACAGGTCTACGCCATCAACGGTCGTTTCGCTCCGGCACCGCAAGCGCGAAGCGCGAAGATGAGTGCTGACCGCGCCGTGGTCAAGGCCGCATCCGAGGCCGGCGTCCGTCGCTGGGAACCACAAGGCGACGCTGAGCTCGCCTACGTACTCGACGACGACGGCAACCTCGCCCTGACCTGGGCGATCTGGGCTGCCTACCGCGATGGCAACGGCGACGAGCAGGTCGATCGCATCTTCGCCGATGCCACCACTGGCCGCCTCGTTCTCAAGAACGCGCGCAACAAGTACGCCCGCAACCGTCGCACCCACACCGCCAACAACGGCACGTCCCTGCCCGGTACCCTTCTCATCACCGAGACCGGATCGAGCAGTGATTCTGCCGCTCAGGCCGCTCACACCTACATCGGTGTCACCTACGACTTCTACAACACCGTCCTTGGTCGTGACTCCTACGATGACAACGGTGCGACCCTGACCTCCACCGTCCACTACAGCAGCAACTACAACAATGCCTTCTGGAACGGATCTCAGATGGTGTACGGCGACGGCGACGGAACGACTTTCATCGAGCTCTCGAAGTCCCTCGACGTCGATGCGCACGAGTTGACCCACGCCGTCACCGATCGCACCGGCGACATGGTCTACCAGAAGGAGCCCGGCGCCCTCAACGAGGCCTGGTCCGACATCATGGGTGCTTCCGTCGAGGCTTGGTATGACGGATCTGTCTCCACCTCGACCTGGCTCCTCGGTGAGGACATCTACACGCCGAACAACGGCAACAACGACGCTCTGCGCTACATGGCCAACCCCACCCAGGACAACTACTCGAAGGACTACTACCCCGAGCGCCTGTACCAGGGATCCTGTACGCCGAACTCCAACACCAACGACAACTGCGGTGTGCACGGCAACTCTGGTATCGCTAACCTGGCCTACGTCCTCTTGGTGCAGGGTGGTAGCCATCCCCGCGGCAAGACCAGCGTCAACGTGCCCGCCATCGGTATCACCAAGGCGCAGCAGATCTTCTACCACGCCCTGGTCAACTACCTGGCCCCTCAGAGCCAGTTCGTCGATGCCCGCAACGCCACCGCCCAGTCGGCGGCTGACCTCTACGGACAGACCGAAGTCGATGCGGTTCACAAGGCCTGGGACGCCGTCGGCGTTCCCGGTGGCGGCGGCAACCCTCCAGGGGGCGGCACCCTGAACAACGGCGTTCCCGTCACCGGTATCTCCGGCTCCTCGGGCAGCGAGCAGTTCTGGACCATGGCGGTTCCGGCCGGCGCGAGCAACCTCAGCTTCCAGATCTCTGGCGGCAGCGGTGACGCCGACCTCTACGTGCGCTTCGGTAGTGCACCGACCACCTCCTCGTACAACTGCCGTCCGTACCTGAACGGCAACAACGAGACCTGTTCCTTCGCCAGTCCTTCGACCGGCACCTACCACGTCATGTTGCGGGCCTACTCCACCTTCTCGGGTGTCTCACTGGTGGGCAGTTACTCGACGACCACGCCGAACCAGGCGCCCACGGCCAACTTCACCTTCACGACGAACAACCTGCAGGCTTCCTTCAGCGACAGCAGCTCGGATTCCGATGGCAGCATCGCATCGCGCAGCTGGAACTTCGGCGATAGCAGCACCTCGTCTTCGACCAACCCAAGCCACACCTATGCGGCGGCGGGAACCTACTCGGTGACGCTGACCGTTACCGATGACGACGGCGCGACCGGCAGCGTCTCGAAGAACGTGACGGTGACAGCGCCGCCGACCGGTGGTTGCACCAGCGGCACCACCTACACGGGAACGCTGTCCAACGGCGGCTCGGCCTACCAACCCAACGGCACCTACTACTACAGTGGTTCCGGAACCCACAGCGGTGTGCTCGACGGTCCGGCCGGCACCGACTTCGACCTTTACCTGCAAAAGTGGCAGGGTGGTTCATGGACGACGGTCAAGAGTGGCCTCACCTCGACCTCCCACGAGTCTGTCACCTACAGTGGTTCCACCGGCTACTACACTTGGAAAGTCGTTTCCTACAGTGGTTCCGGTAGCTACACCCTCTGCCTGAACACTCCCTAACCCGGAGCGTCCAAGCAAAAAGCGCTAGGTAACTAGCCGAGGGCCCGTCGCGTAGCAACGCGGCGGGCCCTCTTCGTTTGGGCAGGACGAAAGGCCCCCCTCCGCCCCACCGTCGCCATGCGACGACCCACCATGTTAGGGTTCCGCCCCAACCTCGGAACGTCCCACATCCCATGAACGATCTCAAACCCATACCCCGCAAGATTCTCAAGTTCGGCGGGACTTCGCTCGCCAACGCGGATCGCATGCGACAGGTGGCAGAGATTGTTCGTGCTGCCGCTTCGGACCACGCCGTCACGGTGGTGGTCTCAGCCATGGGCGGAGTCACCAACCACCTGGTCGAAGCGACACGGGCGGCGGCCGATCGTGACGATAGCTGGCGGGAGGCTCTGATCGGCCTTCGCGCTCGCCATCTCGAGGTAGCTGAAGGACTCGCCGAAGGACCCGAATACGAAGCTCTCGAAAGCGGAATCGTCCAGAGCCTTGGAGATCTGGAGGACCTGCTCCACGGTATCTTTCTCCTCCGCGAGTGCAGTCCCCGCACCCGCGACAGCGTGCTCTCCTTCGGAGAGCGACTCTCGGCCCCGCTTGTCGCGGCCTGTCTCCGCGGGGCCGGACTCGATGCGCGAGCGGTTGATGCCCGTGGACTCCTCGTCACCGACGATGCCTTCGGTCGAGCGACTCTGCAGAGCGACGCGAGTCACCGGGCGATCCGGGAGTACCACGCGCGCACCGAGCCCGGAGAGGTCCCGGTCGTGACCGGCTTCATCGCCGCCACCCTTCGCGGCGAAACGACAACGCTCGGTCGGGGCGGATCGGACTTCACGGCCTCGATCTTCGGGGAAGCGCTGGACGCCCAGGTGATCGAGCTGTGGACCGATGTCTCCGGTGTCATGAGCGCCGATCCCCGCCTCGTCGAGGACGCCTTCCCGCTCCCGCGTATCAGCTACGACGAGTTGATGGAGCTGTCCCACTTCGGGGCCAGGGTTGTTCACCCTCCTAGCGTTCATCCCGCCCGTCGCCGAGGCATTCCCCTCGCCATTCGCAACACCCTGGATCCCACTGCTCCCGGCACCCTTATTCAGAGTGACTCGGTGGATAACCCGTATCCCGTGCGAGGCATCTCCTCCATTCATCGCGTGGACCTCCTCCGCCTCGAGGGCGATGGCATGGTCGGTGTTCCCGGTATCGCCATGCGTCTGTTCGGTTGCCTCGCCCGTGCCGGCGTGAGCATCATCCTCATCAGCCAAGCCTCGTCTGAGCATTCGATCTGTTGGGCGATCAGTCCGGACGACACCGCCGCCGCTCAGAAGGCGGTCGAGGGCGAGTTCGAACTGGAACTCGGTCTCGGGCGGGTCGACCCCCTGATCATCGATCGTGGTCAATCGGTCATTGCGGTGGTTGGAGAGGGAATGCGCGAGCGACCGGGCCTGGCATCCCGGCTCTTCGGGGGCCTCGCGCGCGCTGGAATCAATGTCCGGGCCGTCGCCCAGGGATCTTCCGAGCTCAATATCTCCCTCGTGATCGCCGGAGACGATGAAGTGAGGGCCCTGCGAGCGATCCACTCGACCTTCTTCGCCCCTACCGCTCGACGAGTGCGACTCGTTCTCCTCGGCACCGGCAAGGTCGGCAGCGAGCTACTGGAACAGACGCGAAGTCTCATCCCGAAGCTCCTTAGCGAGCGTGACATCGACCTGCGATGGGTGGCCATCGCCAACAGTCGCCGTCTTCTTACCGGCGCCCAAGGGATCAACCTCGACCAATGGCAAGAC
>JAIOJS010000333.1 GCA_019911795.1 Thermoanaerobaculia bacterium
ATTGCGTAGCTCGCGGCTCGGGGTATTCTCTTCCATGGTGGTGGTCTCCTTTTTTCTGGTCTAGGTGTCTCGACAACATCTCTAGACTAGATCGGAGGCCACCGCCTCTACCAGAATGTGCGAAAAATACTGTACGTCATCCGCGGCGGAACGGACTGGACTTTGGTCGTTGTTGCCTCCGCTTGCGGAGAGCCCCCTGGGACACGTCGACGCCCTTGGAACTCGCGCTGCGTTGCAGATGGGGTGCGATGGGAGAATGGTGATCCAAGGCATCCCCTCACGGTGGAGGTCCACACTGTTCCCCGCAAGGCCGAGGCCGCTCAGAGGCCCACCCCGCCTTGGAACGCCAACGTCGTTGGCCTTCGGTTCAGCCACCGAAGGATGTCACCGGAGCAGGGCGCCCCCAACCACACTCTGCAGGCGCCTGACCTACGCGGACATAGAAATGCCCCAGGACGACTCATCGCCCTGGGGCTTTCCGGGATCGTTTGAGACCTTAGAAGTCGAACTTCACGGCAAGCTGCAGTCTCCGCGGATCGAAGTAGCTCTGCGGCTCACCGAAGGTGCTTTCCCTCTGGTCAGAGTTGTTGTTGTAGCCGGTCTGCTTGTCGAAGACGTTGAAGACGTCAGCGACGAGCTGGAAACGGATGCGATCACCCACATTGATATTCTGGGTGTAGTTGAAGTCCATCTGATAGTGGTCATCGGAGCTTCTCGAACCCGCGGGCTCCGCGAACCGGATGGTGTCGCTCTGGCTACCGGTGTACTCACGGTAGACCTCCACATTCCAGGCCTCCCATGGCTGTCCCGACTGATAGATGGCGTAGAGACCCGCGCTACCGTTCCAGTTGAACCGGTAGTAGCCGTAGACCTTCAGCTGATGCCGCCGGTCACCGTGCAGGTCGCCGTACTTGTCGTTCCAAATCTGACGACCGGCACCATCGGCAATGTTGGAGGACCCGATGAAGATGTTCTGGTCGTTGTTGGTTGTCGAGTTGTCCTGATCGAAGTTGCCGTAGTAGTGACTCCAGACATAACTCGCCCGAAGGTAGGCGTTGCTCGAGTTGTACTCAGCCTCCAGGTTGACCTCGTAGTACTTAGTGAAAGCTTGGTCGAGCTCCGCAATCACATACGACGAACCACCGATTCCGTCGGGGCCGAAGCGGTAGTCGTTCAACTCAGGAATGTAGTCCTCTTGGGGGAACCCAGCCGGAGCGTCGAAGGACGACCGCGCCGTATTGTTGGTGTCTTCCCAAAAGTTGTAGGAACGCCGATAGCGGGCGTGGGCCCGTCCCGTCCAGCGGTTGTTCAACTGGCGCGCCGTGCCGATGAGGAACTCGTCGGTCGTGCGGGGGTTCATGTTGGGTTGGAAGAACTTACCCGAAGAGCTACCGAGCTGCCGACTGTCGATCTGGTTGCCGTTCTGGTCGAAGAACACCTCGAGAACCTGGTTCTGCGAGTTGCGAGCCCAGGACGCGGCGCGTGGCAGCGAACTCGCCGCTGGGTTATAGCGGGCAAAGTTGGTGTAGAGCGTGTCCTTGCCGTTGTAGGCCCAAGCGAGTCCGATTCGGGGCTGAATCATGTCCTCGAAGGGGACCTCGTACATCCGGTAGGTACTCGTTTCGTCCAAGACAAAACCGGACGGGGTGCTGGAACTCTCCCGCAGGCCCTGACCGAAGAGTTCGTCGTTGGAGAAGACGAGACCGAGGTTGAGAGACCAGTTGTTCCACTTGATCTTGTCGTTGATCTCGAAGTTCTGCGACTCGAAGCTCGACTTGATGACGCCGGCCGGGAAGCCGACTGTTCCCGCCTGCTGTACGGTGGCCTGAAAGAAGGTTCCCGCGGGCAGGTCAGAACTCGGAATGCCACCGATCACGTCGATTGATCCCCACCCATTGGAGGTGCGGAGGAGTTCCTCGTCATCCTGGTACCACTGGTAGCCTGCGTGGATCTCGTGGGTGACGTCACTGCCGAAGAGATGGTCGTAGCCGATCTGGTAGCTCTCGCGGTAGTAGTTGCCATCGTCGATCTGGCCGGCTGCGCCGACGAAGCCACCGCCGGTGGGGACTCCATTGTCGGAGTATCCGTAGCGGTTGATGAGCGGGGTCACGAACGCCAGGCAGGTTGGGTCACCACCGCAAGAAGCGAGGGTCGGCACTTCGACGGAGCCCTGGGTGTCCAGGTTGGCGACGTCGAGGACCGTGCCTCCAGCCCCCACCGCGATCGGGAAGTCGAAAAGAACGTCGGGTCGACTGGAGTTCTCGTTGGAGTAGTCGGTGACCTTGAACGAGAGGAAACTGTCGTTGGTCAAAACCCAGGAACCCTCGACGATCGCGATCTCCTGGCCCACGGTGTCACCTAGGGCCCGTGATGCGGTCTCGAAGGAGGACACTCCACGGCCGGTGACCTCACGGTCGGAGTCGCGGTAGCTGGCCCCAATGAGCAGGCGCTCGGTGGGGGTGAACGTCAGCTTTCCGAACAGTTCGTCGCGCTCGTCATTGAAGTCGTCGACCGAACCGTAGGCATTCGACGAGTTGCTCCGACTCCGGGTCGGCCGGTAGTAAGACGTGTAGAAGAACAGGTTGTCCTTGAGGATCGGACCACCAAAGTTGGCCACGGCCCAGTCCCGGTCCTCATCGAATTCGGAGGAGCTCTCGGTGTCCTGGTCGCCGGTCATTCCAGCCGTCTGGATTTGATAGCTCAAGCCACCGTGGTAGGTGTTGGTGCCCGACTTCGACACCGAATTGATGGTGAAACCACCGGCGCGGTTGAAGTCGATCGCGGTGGCGCCTCCCTTGACGATGGAGATCTGGTCGATGTCGTGCGACGAGGGTTCGGAGGACAGCGTACCGAAGAGAGGCAGGTTCACGTTGACGCCGTCGAACTGGTAGACGTTGTCCTGACCACTACCTCCAGCGCTGGGACCGCGCACTGAGTCTTCGGTGTACTGGACGCCGGGAATCAGTTTCACGAGATCCCGATACTGCTGGCCGACGGGGAGGCTGGCGATCGTCTCATGACCGACCGCGGTCTTGATCTCCGATGAAGAGATGTCGATCACCGGAGCCGATCCGATCACCATGATGGTGTCTTCGACGATGTCGCTTCCCATGATGATGTTGATCGCCGTGTTCTGTTGGAGAAACACATCGGCGGTCCGGGTCACGGTCGGCATGCTGTCGATGGTGAAGGAGATCTGATAGGTACCTGGTGGCAGCAGGGGGAGTCGGTAGTCGCCGTCGACGCCGGTCGAGGTGGCACGGGGACGGGGCAGGACGTTGGATGAAGCTTCGACGGTGACGCCGGGAAGCGCCTCACCGCTGGTCAGGGTGACCGTTCCAGATAGCGATCCCGTCTGCTGTGCCAAGGCAGGCAGCGAGACCATGATCGCGATGAGCGATAGCCAGAGACTCTTTCTCATGACCGAGATTCCTCCGAGTTGGGTCCCGGGGTGGACACAGTCCCCCCGAGTAGGTTGGGTGATGACAAGGTCGATGAGTCGTAGGCGGCATTCCCATGCAGGACCGCGTCACGAATGAGCCTTTTGGAACTCAGGTCGTTGGCGTGGGCCAGAGAAACGGGTAGGTTGCACACGCGCCTCGACGCGTCATCGACAGATAGCAACAAAGTGACAGCAATGTAGCACGACCGTCGGAATTCGCGCAACGAGAGGAACCGATTCTGGAAGCTGGCTGCATCGCGGCGACTAGCCGTCGTCCAGAGCTATGCGAACATGCCCCGATCCTCGCTGCAGGGATCGTCGCGCTTGCTCAGCGGAGCATGACCTCTTCGCCATCACGATGGCAGTCTTGACTTCACCCCCCGCTGAATCGAGAAGTCGCTCTGCTTCGGCCTCATCGACCTCGGCCGCCGCCTCCACGATACGTCGTGCCCGATCGATCAACTTAGCTGATCCGGGGCGCAAGTCAACCATGAGATTCTGGTAGGTCTTACCCTGTCGCACCATGGCGCCGGTCGTGATGGCGTTGAGGGCTGCTTTGGTGGCGGATCCGGCCTTGAGGCGAGTAGAACCGGTGAGGATTTCCGCCCCGGTGTCGAGACCGATGACGAGGTCCGCGACGGGCTCGGCTTCTCGCTCCGGTCGCGGGGCCGTGCAGGAGAGAAGAACCGTTCGGGTGCCGATTCGCTGGGCACGAGTCAACGCGCCAAGCACGAAGGGAGTGACCGAACTCGCAGAGATGCCGATCAACAGGTCTCGTGGCCTAAGGTCCGCTGCCACTCGATCCCCGTCCTCGGCCTGATCCTCGGCTCCTTCGCGAGCGGCGAACACGGCATCGTGGCCGCCGGCGATCAACGCGCGAACTCTCTGGGGGGCGGTTCCGAAGGTCGGAGGAATCTCTGCTGCCTCGAGGACGGCAAGGCGGCCGCTCGTTCCCGCTCCCAGGAGGATGACATCGCCTCCGGCTTCGAGAGTCTGTGCAGCCCAGTCTGCCGCCTGGGCGATCGCCGCCTTCTGTCGCAGAGCTGCTTCTAGGCCGCATCGATCCTCGGTCAGTAGGAGCTCGACGATCCCCTCGGTAGGCAGTCGGTCGAGGTCGCGACTCCTTGGGTTCCGAGATTCGGTGGACAGCTCGGTCCATAGTGGCGGATTGGACTCAGACATAATAAATCCTCAGCGGCTAGAAAGATCGTAGTTAGGCAGGTTTCGTGGTTCAGAGCGAAGCCCGTTTCAGTATCTTCGCATCTTGCCGTTAGGATCGGCCGGCGATCTAGGAATCTGTCGGCACGAGCCAGGGGGGTCGGATGTTGGAAGCCATCGGCAATGCGGTCCATTGGGCCAGTGAGACGGTCTGGGGTCCGTGGACCATCTTCCTTCTGTTCGGTACCGGCGTCTTCCTCACCCTCCGTTTCCGCTTTGTTCAGGTCACTCGACTGACCGAGGCGCTAAAGGGGCTGGGCGGTAGCCGCTCCGAGGAGAGGGAGTCGGATGAAGGAGGGGTGCTCAGCCCCCTGCAAGCCTTCATGACCGGGTTGGCGGGTTCCGTCGGCACTGGCAATATCGCCGGCGTCGCGACGGCAATTGTCGCCGGCGGTCCGGGTGCGGTCTTCTGGCTCTGGTGCTACGGCTTCGTGGCGACGGTGATCAAGCTGTCCGAGGCGGTTCTGGCGATCCACTTTCGGCGCCCCGATGCCAGGTCCTTCTCGGCGGGACCGATGCAGTACCTCGAGCACGGTATCGGATCCCGGCGCCTCGCCATGGTGTACGCTTTCGTGGCTGGAGTCGCCGCCCTAACCACCACTCCCTTCACCCAATCCAATTCGATCGCCGTGGTGTTCGAGAGCGAACTGGGTGTGTCGACCTGGATCACTGGCGTGGTGTTGGCGGTGCTCGCCTGGCTGGTCGTGATCGGTGGAGTGCAATCGATCGCACGCGTGGCTGGGAAGGTCGCTCCGACGATGGTCATGCTCTACCTGGTCGGTGGACTGATCGTGATCTTCACCTTTGCGGGAGAGATTCCGGGGGTCTTCGCTCTCATCCTCGAGGATGCCTTCTCGGGCAAGGCGGCCGCCGGAGGTGCAGTGGGCAGCGGGATGATGGTGGCAGTGCGCTACGGACTGGCCCGCGGCATCTACGCCAACGAGGCGGGCTATGGAACTGCCGCGGTGGCCTACGGTAGTGCGCGGGGCAAGGAACCGGTCCGGCAGGGACTCAACGCCATGGTCGAGGTCTACGTGGTGTCTTTCGTCACCTCGTCGATCAGTGCTCTCACCATCCTGGTTAGCGGGGTCTGGCAATCCGGTTCCAACAGTACCGCCCTCGTCGCCGATGCCTTTCAAGAGGCTATCCCGTTCGGGGGCATCTTGGTCATGATCTGTGCTCTCCTTTTCGGCTACACCACCATCATCGGATGGGGTTATTACGGAGAGCAGTTCTTGCAATATCTGATTGGACCGCGCATCGTGCTGCCCTATCGTTGGGTCTACTGCATCCTGATCATCTTTGGAGCGACCACCGGGGTCGAACTGGTCTGGGCCTGGGGAGACCTGATGAACGGTCTCCAGATCTTCCCCAACCTGATTGGTGTCTTGGGGCTGTCGGGAGTGGTAGCGACCCTCTTGCGCCGCGGGGATAGCCCAGACAGCGCGGTGGTGTCCCCCGGAGGGTCGGTGTGAAGCAGGGGCCCAAGCTAACGGTGCGGCATCGTCCGATCGATCTCGAATTGCGACACACCTTCCGTCTCGCCCGTGGCAACAGCGACTGGCGATACAACCTGGTCGTCGAGGTGGAGCAGGACGGACTGGTCGGACGGGGCGAAGCGGCACCCATCGAGCGCTACGGTCAGGATCGAGCGAGTTCGGCCCGAGCCATCGATGCGATGGCGGAAGAACTCGGCGACGGCTTGGCTTTCGATAGCGAGATTAGGCGATGTGGCCTCGAGGGGGAACCCGCGGCGGTGGCGGCTCTGGATATGGCCTTGCGGGATCTCGCAGGCAAGCGCTGTGGTGTTCCTTTGTACCGGATGCTGGGGATCGACCCGGCCGACACGCCACCGACCTCCCTCACCATCGGGATGGATACTCCCGAACTCGTCGTTCGCAAGGTCCACGAGGCGGTGGCGGAGGCAGGGGACTCGGCGGTACTCAAGGTCAAGATGGGGTCGGCGGACGATCGCTCGGTTCTGGAGGCGGTGCGCTCGGTCACCGATCTACCTCTGCGGGTCGACGCCAACGAGGGGTGGACCCTAGAGGAGGCGAAGTCGCGCCTCGACTGGCTTGCCAGCCTGGGCGTCGAGTTGGTCGAGCAACCGTTGCCGGCGGGTCGGTGGGAAGAGAGTCGAGAGCTGCGAAGGGTTAGTCCACTCCCCATCTTTGCCGACGAGAGCGTGCATCGGGCGGAGGACATCCCACGACTCGCCGAGGCTTTCGATGGAATCAACATCAAGTTGATGAAATGCGGAGGCATCGGGGAGGCCCTGAGG
>JAIOJS010000334.1 GCA_019911795.1 Thermoanaerobaculia bacterium
TTTCTACAATCATCTCTGTCTGGCCATCCTGCTGAGGGTTGAGGCGATTCAGCGGCGGGAGCTTATCACCCGCCGATGCGGAACATCTCTACGCGAGCCTCGCCGGCAAGGACATCGCTGGCTTCGTCGGAAGCCTCCGCCGAACCCCCGGACGCTGCGGCCCGCTCGAGACGGGCGGAACGCTCTTCGGAGTAGCGGTCGCTGCGGCGTCCCCAGATTGTGTCGAGTCGTTCGCCGAGTTCGGCATCGCTCTCGCCGGCGCGCAACGGCGCCTTGAGATCGTGTCCGACCGCCGAGAAGAGACAGGTGTAGAGGTGCCCGTCGGCCGACAGTCGCGCGCGGGTGCAGTCGCCGCAGAACGGTTCGGTGATCGAGGCGATGACGCCGACCTCTCCCCCGCCGTCGCGATAGCGGTAGCGCTTGGCGACGTCGTTGGCGTGACGGCGCGGGGCCGGTTCGAGCGGCAACTCGGCGTCGATTCGCCGGATGATCTCCTCGGCGGAGACCACCGACGCGGGATCCCAGGCGTTGAGGGTTCCCACATCCATGTACTCGATGAAGCGGAGGACGAACTCATCACCGCGAAAACGCCGGGCGAGGGAGACGATCTCGTGGTCGTTGACGCCCTGGATCACGACGGTGTTGATCTTGACCGGAGTCAGCCCCGCCGCCGCTGCCGCTTCGATGCCGGCGAGGACCCCGGCCAGGTCGCCGCGTCCGCCGGCAAGGCGGGAGAAGGTCGCGGCTTCGAGGCTGTGCAGGCTGACCGTCACGCGTTGGAGTCCGGCGCGATGGAGTGACTCTGCCTTCTTGGGGAGGAGGAGTCCGTTGGTGGTAAGGGCGAGATCGTCGAGTCCCTCGATCGCGGCGAGGCCTTCGATGAGTCGTTCGAGATCCCGGCGCAGGAGCGGCTCGCCGCCGGTCACGCGGACCTTGTGGACACCGCGCGAGACGAAGATCCGGGCCAGGCGCAAGATCTCTTCGTAACTCAACACCTCGGCCCGCGGTACGAAGTCGTACTCGCGGTCCTCCGGCATGCAGAAGGTGCAGCGGAAGTTGCAGCGATCGGTCACCGAGATCCGAAGGTCGGTGAGCGACCGTCCCAGCTGGTCTCGGGGTTGGCTCACATCAACTCCCAGTCACTTGATGCAGCCCACTCACGCTACGAGACCGCGACCGATGCACGGTCGAACATCCCCGAGGTGAAAGGGGTGATCTTGCCGGTGAAGGCCGACGCCGCCACCGTCAGGGGCGAGGCGAGGTAGAGCTTGCCGGGACCGGAACGTCCCTTGTAGTTGCGATTGATGGCCGACACCGACACCTGCTCGTCGTTGCGCGAGACGCCGGGGCCGCAGCCGATACAGGCCCCACACCCGGGATGGATGAGGCGCACTCCCGCCTGTTGGAAGACCTCCACGAAGCCGTGACGGTGGGCGTACTCCTCCACCTCGCGGGATCCGAACTGGATGATGAATTCGACGCCGGGCGCCACCTTCAGACCGGCGTCGACCGCCTCCTTGCAAACGCGGTGGTAGAAGACGAAGTCGTCGATCTTGCCGGCGGTACAGCTCCCCGCGTAAGCGATATCGATCTTGATCTCGCCGAGATCGGAGACCATCGCGCCGTTGGTGGGGTCGGAGGGGATCCCCTCGTCGGGATCGCCCGGGGTCGCCACCATCGGTCGCAGCTGGGCGAGGTCGATGATGTGGATGCCGCCCGCGTACTCCGCGTCGGCGTCCGGCTCCACCGCTCGGGCGCGCAGACGCTCGAGATCGATGCCGGGGCGGCGCTCCGCGATCCACTGGAAGGTGGCCTCGTCGGCGGCGCAGATCCCGGTCCGGGCCGAACACTCCGTCGCCATGTTGGTGAGAGTGGCGCGCTCGTCGGGGGAGAGATTGGTCAATCCTGGTCCGGTGAACTCCATCACCCGATTGAGGGTCTTCTGCGGCTTGGCGAAGTGCAGCAGGATGTGGAGCATCACGTCCTTGGCGGTGACGTTGTCGGCGAGTTTGCCGACGAGCTCGAAGCGGATCGACTCCGGCACCTCGACCTGGGTGAAGCCGTTGTAGACCAGGTTGGCGTACTCGGTGGCGCCAACGCCCCAGGCGAGGGCGTTGTTGACGCCGCCCATGCAGGTGTGGCTGTCGGTGGCCTGGATGAAGTCCCCCGGCTCGATCATCTGCTCGCGCGCGACCTCATGGCAGATGCCGGGCGACTTGCCGTCCTCGGCCGAGAAGTCCTTGACCTTGGTGTGGGTACGAAAGTCCTTTTGCAGGTCGCGGAGGGTGTCGATCTTGCCGATAAAGGGACGCATCTTCTCGACCTCGTCGGCGTAGATCAGGTGGTCCTCGAAGACGGCGAACTTGCTGCGGTCCTGCTGGATCGCGTAGTCCTCACCGTACTCCTGCTCGAGGAAGTAGTGGACCTGCGCGGTGGTGAACTCGTGGGAGTAGCCGCCGTCGACGGAGACGACCACCGCATCTCCGGGCTTGACGTAGCGCTTCTCCTCCGCGCTCTCACCCTTGACCAAGATCAAGTGCCGGGCGAGGAGCTTCTCGGCCATGGTCATCGGACGGGGTGCGGTGTGGGGATGGGGCAGCTCGAGCTCCCCCGCCTTCAACGCCTTGGCGAAGGGGAAGAGTCCGCCCTGCTGGACGACGATCTGGGTGATCGGGTCGTAGTCCTCGTAGAACTCTTCGAGCGGCACGCCCTCGCCGGCCTGGAGACGGCGCACGACGTCGTGGTCTCCCATGAGAACGCCCTGGTTGATGTTGTTGCGGGCGTGGATGGGAGCGAAGGAAGCGGCGATGGCGAGGCGGATCCCGGACCACTTCTCGGCCTGTACAGCGGTCTCGCGGGAACTGCCGACACCCTTGCGCAGCCCAGAGACGATGACCTCGAAGTTGCCGTTGATGAGGGCGTCGCGGGGGAAGAGACGCTCGCCATCAACGATCAAGCCCGCGTAGGCCTCGCGGGCGAGATCCTCGGGACGGTGGTTGAAGCACACCCAGGCGGGGGTCATGGCGTCGGTGTTGATGTCGTCGAGGAGGTCGTCGACGGTGAGATCCTCCATCCGCAGGTCGAGCTCGCCGGCCAGTTGCTGGCGGATGAGTTCGGAGTCCTTGGTCAGGAAGAGGACTCGTTTTCCGGGGGTGAGGCGTTGTATTCGATCGGGGTGCATAGAGTCTCCAGGGGTCTCCAATGGCCTTTTATTGTATCAGCCCCTCACGGCCAGAGCGCGCCGCCGAGAGCACGCCTCTGAGGTGCACCGCGGGGCGCCGGGCGGGATAGACTGCCGTCATGGCCAGTCCCCGACTCGGCGACGAGGAGCTGCTCGCCCGCCTCGTCGCCTTCGACACCACCAGCCACCGCAGCAACCTCGAGTTGGTCGACCTGGTAGCCAACTACCTCGACCGACCCGGCGTTCGCATCACTCGGCATCCAGCCCCGGCTGGCGAGGACCAGGTCATCGAGAAAGCCAACCTCGTGGTCGAGGTTGGTCCGGCCACCGATCCCGACACCCGGGCCGGCCTGGTGCTGTCGGGTCATACCGATGTGGTCCCGGCGCTCGAGCCCGACTGGTTGTCCGACCCCTTCACCCTCAGCGAGCGCGAAGACCTTCTCTACGCGAGGGGTTCGGCTGACATGAAGGGCTTCCTCGCTCTCGCCACCAACCTGGCGGCGGAGCTGGACCCGCAGCGCCTGCGTGCCCCCTTGGTCCTGATCTTCACCTACGACGAGGAGGTGGGAACCCTCGGCGCGCGGCACTTTCGCGAGAGCTGGCCGCTCGCCGAGCGCCCGCTGCCGCGTCGCGCGGTCATCGGCGAGCCCACCGAGTTGAAGGTCATTCGAGTCCACAAGGGACACCTCAAGGTGCAGGTGACGCTGACCGGGGAGAGCGCCCACAGCGCCTATCCGCATCTTGGAATCAACGCCATCGAGCCCGCGGCGGCGCTGATCGAAGGTCTCCGCT
>JAIOJS010000335.1 GCA_019911795.1 Thermoanaerobaculia bacterium
CTCTCATAGTAGGTCTCGTAGGCCTCGCAGATGGGCCCCACCGCCAGGGCAGCGTAGTTGCGAGCTCCCGTCTCGACCTCACTCCGCAGACGACGGCGGCTGGAAAGCGCGAGGACCAGAGTCAGAGCAGCGATCTCGATCGCCACCAAGATGGTGATCGCCACCACGAACCGTCGTCGGAGACTGGATCTCCGTCGACTGGGAAGGGCTACCCACTCGTCCGCCGAAGAGGCGTTCACTCCATACTACCGACCATAGACGCGAAGTCGACGAGCCGTGCCGAATAGCCCCATTCATTGTCGTACCAGGAAATGACCTTGACCACTCGATCACGCAGCACCATGGTGCTTTCTGCGTCGACGATCGACGAGTGCGGATCGCCGAGAATATCTCTGGATACCAAAGCCTCTTCGGTGACCCGTAGGACTCCGCGAAGAGCCGTATCCTCCTCGGACGCCGCCGCCAGTGTTGCGTTCACCAACTCCACCGTCACGTCGGTCTGCAGGGTCGCCACCAGATCGACGACCGAACCATCCGGGACCGGAACTCGGAAGGCCATCCCATCCATGCGGCCCGCCAGCTCGGGGAGCACCAGTTCGGTCGCCTTGGCGGCGCCGGTAGTCGTGGGCACGATCGACAAGGCAGCGGCTCGACCCCGCCGCCGCTTGCGGACCGGAACGTCAGTCAACGACTGACTCGAGGTGTAGGCGTGAACGGTGGTCATCATCAGATGCTCGATGCCGAATGCCCGGTGCAACACCTTGGCGATAGGAGCAAGGCAGTTGGTCGTGCATGACGCCATCGACACCACAAGGTGCCGCTCCGGATCGAGCTGGTCTGCATTGACCCCCACCACAAAGGTACCGTCGGCATCTTCGGAAGGGGCCGAGATCACCACTCGACGCGCGCCACCGGCGAGGTGGCGGGCGGCTCCCTCGCGCTTGCGAAAGGCTCCGGTCGATTCGATCACGAGGTCGGTCCCGAGATCACCCCAGGGAATTTCCTCGGGATTTCGCTGCGCGTAGAAGGGAATCCGCAGGCCATCGACGGTCATGGACTCCTCATCGTGCGAGACCTTCTTTTCGTACCACCCGTGTACCGAGTCGTACTTGAGTAGGTAGGCGAGGTCTCCGATGTCGGCTAGATCATTGATACCGATGACCTCGAGTCCAGGTCGATCGAGGATCTGCTTGAAAGCACAGCGTCCGATGCGGCCAAAGCCATTGATACCGACGCGCAGTTTCTTCTCACTCATAACTATCTTCCTTTCCAAACGGTCGTTTCTGGACCGCGAACTGTCTTTTGATCAAGGGTGACTTCAATAGATCAGGTCAGGAACCACCCAGCCGAGACGAAGCCTCACGGGCGCGGGCCTGAAGACGATGCAGGCCACGGCGCTCCGCTTCATCGATGACCTCGATCACGCCCTCCTGGGCCGCCCGAGAGCGCCCCTGAGTGTCCATCAAGCGCGAATCCAGCAGGGAGGCTTCGAGGCGAATGGGAACCAACTCGGCCACTCCCGACTCCAGCGCAACCCGCTGCAACGTGTCACGAGCCGCGTCGACCCGATCCGACGCAGCATCGACGCGAGCCGCACAGAGCAATATCTCTAACTTGACCTCGAGTTCCTCACTAGAGTCGGCCTGCTCGAGCGCTCGGACAATGAGATCTCGAGCCTCCCGCTGGCGACCGAGGTAGACCATCGCTCGGGCCCGATAGGCGTCGGCCTGGGCCCGGAGGTCGGCCGCGCCCAGGGTAGCGGCGGACTCTGATGCCAACCGTGCCTGCTCTTCGGCGGCCGAGAAGTTCCCGGCATCGATCTCCAACCGAGCCAGAGCGACCCGAGTCTCGGCCTCGGTCGCGACTTCGCCCAGGGCAATGCGAATCTCGAGGGCGGTCTCGAGCTCTCCTCGGGCCTCGTCGAGACGGTCCTCTTCGAAGCGAAGCGTCCCGAGCCCCTGACCGGCGTAAGCCTGCAGGCTTCGGTTCTTGGTCTCCTCCGCCACCAACGCAGCCGCGCCGTAGTAGTCGGCCGCTAGATTCGGAAAGCCGCGGGCCAGTTCGAGGTTGCCCAGATCGATCCTCGACATCGCTTCCGACACACGTTGTCCCATGTCACGTCGCAGAGCCAACGCCTCACTGTGGCGGGCCGCCGCCTCGGCCAGGAGGCCCATGCGACGCTCGACGACGGCAAGGTAGTACAGGCTATAGGCCTCTTGACTGCGATCGCCAGCCTCGCGGGCCACGCCGAGCGCCCGGGTGAACCGGTCCCGAGCCACGGAGAGGGCTCCTCGGCGCAGGTCCAGCACGCCGAGGTTGACCTCCGCATTGGCCTGTCCCACCCGATTGTTCGTCTCGGTGGACAAAGCCAAGGATTCTTCGTACATAGCGCGAGCGCGGTCGATCTCTCCCCGCCGCTTGAGCACAACCGCCAGGTTGTTGAGGGCGTTGGCGACTCGTCCCTTATCACCGAGTTCGCGGAAGGTCTCGACCCCCTTCTCGAAAGATCGCTTGGCCCCTTCCAGATCCCCGGCATCGTAGAGAAGGCTACCGCTCTGAATTCGCGCCTGCCCCACTCCAGGTAGGTCCCCAAACTGAAGGTAGAGGCCCTCAGCCTCGGTTGTCACCCCCTGCGCCCGCTCGCCCTCGCCCAACTCGCGGAGAGCTGCGCCCTGGATGACCAGCGCCTGCGCCCGGAGGAGTCGAGCTCCCTGCTCATTGGTCGACTCCGCCGCCCGCGCTGCCAACTCTGCCTGGCGACGGAAGTTGCCTTGAGCCGCGGCTGCCTTGGCGTTGAGGAAGAGGATCCGGACATCCCCGGCGGCGGCCGAAGGGAGTCGCTCCAAGATACTCGTCACCTCCTCGGCGCGCTCGGGCTGTCCGTTCTCGATGAGGCACTCGGCGAACAGCAACCCGTATTCCAACTCATCTCGCGACGCTACCCACAACTGTTCGTAGACCTTGACCGCCGCCGGCCAATCGGCCACCAAGCGACGGTACCGCCCCTCGATCTCCAACCGCTCAGCCGGATCGAGGGCGGCCGAGAGTTCCATGGCGAGTTTGGCCTCCGCTCTCGCCTTCTCCACGAACCCCAACTGGTCGTAAGCGCTGGACAACGAGGTTCGAATGCGAGGGTTTCTACTGTCGGCCGCCACCGCCTGCTCGAGCAAGGTCACCGCACCGCTGGCGTCGAAGGTGTGAAGTCGCTCGAGACCCATCGCGTGGAGCCTCGCCGCTTCCGGGCTCGCCGCCCGAAAGTTGCGTTCCTGTTTGTCCTTGCCCGGGCTGACGCCCAGGACGCCCAGAATCTGACTTCCTGCGTCGGCCACCAGGTCGAAGATCTGAAGGGAGGTTCCTGTCACTACCAGCGCCGTCGAGTTCTCATTCGAGACGGTATCCTGGAGACGAAGGTCGACCCGCAGTCTCCCTTCGTCCGCCTCGCCCAGGAGAGTAAAACCGCCGCTGACGACATAGTCACTGCCAAGGTTCTGACGCAATGCTTCGAGCGTGTCCGCAGCGAAGGCATCGCCGACCGACAGTTGGAGCTCCTTGCGCGCCCTCGTCACATTCTCGCCGGGCACCACTCGGACACCTCCGCCGGTCGACAGCTCGGACGCCAACATCTCGGCCAGTCCGCTCGAGAGCCAAGCGTTCTGCTCGTTGCCAGTCACGTTGCGGAAGCCCAAGACCGCAATCGCCGGGCGAGCGACGGCCGGCGGCTGCAAGAGCGAGAGGTCCATCGAATCGTCACCGACTCCCCGCCAGGCTCGCAGATTGATCACCACCGCCGCGGTGACGAGCAAGATCGCCGCGGTCAGGGTGACTATCCGTCGCAGATTCGGCTTTACCCTGGCAGCCTCGGCTTCGCGCTCCAGGTCTTGCCCCTTGAGGGCTTCGCTCACATCGCTTCCCGTGGCAAAGCGATTCTTTGGAGTGCGCTCCAGACAGCGCAGAATTGCCCGCTCCCAGTTGGGGTCTAGGCCAGCCTTGATCTCCCGGGGCGACGGCGGATTCTCGGTCAGTCGCTTGACTGCGGTAGCCAACGGCGTGTCCCCACGGAACGGTACCCTACCCGTGCACATCTCGTAGAGAACCACTCCGAAGGCGTAGAGGTCCGCCGCGCCGGTGACCTTGTGCCCCTCGACCTGCTCCGGCGCCATATAAGCGGGTGAACCTAGGACCGAGCCGGCGATGGTCAGCGATCTTCCCAATCCCTCC
>JAIOJS010000336.1 GCA_019911795.1 Thermoanaerobaculia bacterium
GCGGTCGCCATCTCGTATGCCCTCTCCGAGGAGCTGGAACCCCAGGCTCGCCGCTACTGGAGCGGCTCGGACGATCTCCGAACCACGCTTCGCGATGTCATCAGCGCGGCTCAGGCGCTCCTGGGAGATCGAGTCTACAAACGACTCCAGACCGCGCTCGCTCGCCGGGGACTTCCGATTTAGGAGCCGCTCGCCTCTCTAGCGCCTCGCCTGGAAGCGGTCGACATCGCCAGCGGTCGACAGGGCCAAGGTCAGACCGCAGAGACCGTCTCGTTCATCGCCGAACGGTTCTGAAGACGATCTCGCAGTTCCTGTACCAGCCTGCGCACCGGTTCGATCTCGCTATCCGGGAAGTTGGCGGGATTGTCCCAGAACTCGGACAGGCCGGCGGCGCCCCAGCGCTCGTAGTGAGCGACTTTGATCAGCAGTTGGAGCTTGTCGCAGGCGGCGACCAGTCGTGCTTCGAGAGACTGCTTTCGGCGGTACTCCTGCTCCAGCGCATCGACCTCGGGAGCCCCGAGGGGAGCGAGGACCTCGGCCAGGATCGCGGCTTCGGCAGCGTGCTTCGCGCCTTCGGGTAGATAGCGGGCAGCGGTGCGGGGGAGATCCCCGAGACGCACCTCGGCGACGTCGTGTACCAGTGCAAGCTCGATCGCCCGCAGGCGATCGAGGCCGGGCACCTCGCGTCCCAGGCACCACACGAGGAAGGTCACATGCCAGCTGTGCTCGGCGACGCTTTCGGGGTCGGGAACTCCCCTCAGGGTCCAGCCACTGCGAGGGACCCTATCGAGGATCTGCAACTCCAGAAAGGTGTCGAGAAGGCTTTCGTTGGCACGCATGGCGGCAGCATAGCAGTCCCCCGCCCTCGGGTCGCGAAGGAAATCGGACTCTGTCGCATCTACCTGAGTGGACGAATGGAGACCGAACCGCGATGATTGCTAGCCATGAACACACCGAGCCGCCGCGCGCGATGACCTTCGGACGGCCGACCAGGTCCCGTGATCACGTCGACCTTCAGCTGGTGTCGCGGATGCTCTCCGGGGATCGCGAGGCCTTTTCCGAGTTCACCGATAGTCTGGTGCCAGGCCTCTACCGGTATGCGGCCGCGCGATTGGGTGGGGATCGCGAGCTGACCCGAGACATCGTGCAGACTACGGTCTGTAAGATCCTCTCGAAGCTCGATTCCTACCGCGGGGAGGCCTCGCTCCTAACGTGGCTATGCGCCTGCTGTCGCAACGAGATCGCCATGCACTTTCGCCGGCAGGGGAGTCGCCCTCAGGAGACGCCGCTCGAGGAAGAGGACCATTCGACGTTGGCGACTACGGTTGACCGAAACTCGCCATCTCCCGACCAGGGGATGCTGCAGCGCGAGTCGGCTGCTTGGGTGCACGCGACGCTGGACCAACTTCCGGATCACTACGCTCGCTCGCTCGAATGGAAGTACGTCGACCGCTTATCGGTCGCCGACATTGCCACGCGTCTCGATCTCAGTCCAAAGGCGACGGAATCGTTGCTGACTCGGGCTCGCGGAGCCTTCAAGTCCCGCTATCGACAATTGATTCAGGAACTCGAGTCACCCGTGCGGGTCGAATCCGACGGGCGGCTCGAGGACAGGACGCCGAACCATGACTGATTCACGCTGGAATTCTGAAGACGATCGCCGCACGGAAGAGGAGGTTCGTCGATTGATCGAAGCGGCTGGCTCCCGTCCCGAGATCCCGGCGGCCGACCTCGCCGAAATTCAGGCGAACGCGGAGATCGCTTGGCGACAGAGCGTGGAACGGGCTCGTCTTGGCGGAGAACGTGGTCGTGGCGCGGCCGCTCGGAGTCTGCTTCCGCTGATCGCCGCGACTCTGGTGGCGGCCTTGGTCCTCGCCTGGTGGTTGTGGCCACGAGCGATCGTCTTGCCGAAGGTTGCCGAAGCGGAACGCCTATTCGGTGACGTGCAGGTGGAGGCGATCGGCGAAGGTCAATCCTTCGTTCCCGTCACGAAGGGACAGATCCTCGTCGCTAGAAGCCGCCTACGGACGGGCTCTTCCCAGGGTGATGGGAGTGGCGCCGCCCTCCGACTCGCCTCTGGGGCGTCTCTTCGTCTCGGGGCGGATACGGAGTTGGAGCTAGTGGCGTCGAATCGGATCCGTCTAACTGCGGGAGCTGTCTATTTCGACAGCGGTCGGGCCGCCTCGGCCGGTCCGACGGCGACGAGGGAGGCGTTGATCTGGATCGAAACGAGCCTGGGGGTGGTTCGGGACGTGGGAACCCAGTTCTCGGTTCGGATGGTCTCCGGAGAAAGGGTCGAGGTTCGAGTTCGCGAGGGTGAGGTCCAGTTGGGTGCGATGGGAGCCGCCTCGGAGTCTGACGAGGTCGTCGAGGCCGGTCGCGAACTGCTGCTCTCGCGGAATGGAGAACCCGAGCGCCGAAACCTTCAGACCTTTGGAGAGCCGTGGGAGTGGGTGCTCGATCGGGCTCCTGAGTTCCCGACGGCGGGGAAGAGCGTGGATGAGTTCCTCGTCTGGTTCAGCCGCGAGACCGGTCTCGAGGTGCACTACGACAACGACGTTACCCCGGAGTACCGTCGAGCCGTCCTCCGCGGCTCTACCCACCAGCAGGATCCGGCGAAAGCCGCCGTGGTGGCCTTGGCCGGCGCCAACCTTCGCGGCGAGATCAAGGACGGCTACTACGTGGTATCCATCGCGACCCGCTGAGGAGGGAACGGTCAGCCATCAGAAGCGCCACGAGATCCCTAGGGATGGATAGATCCCTGGCCAGTTCTCTTCCGCGAGAACTAGTTGGTCCTCGTCGTCGGAAGCGATATCGAATCCGGCCAAGTTCTTGCGGTTGTAGAGATTCTGGACGTCGACGAAGAAGACCACTTCGCTCTTGCGCAGGTCGAAGGTGCGGGTGAGTCTCAGATCGAGTCGATGATAGGACGGCATCCTGAGGCTATTGAAGGATCCCAACACCGCAACCTGCTCGACCTCCTCCTCCGTGGCGGCTCCCGCGCTGACGATGGCTTCTTCGTCGTCGGTGGGGACCTCGACGGTGCGGAAGGTCACGGGTGTGGTGGGCCAGCCGGTATGGAATCTCCAGGCGAGGGCGAGGTTCCAGTGCTCACCAAACTGGTAGGCGAGATTCAGGTTGAGGGCGTGCAACTGATCGAGCTCCCTCGGAACCGTCCGACCGTCCAAGCGGTCCTCGGCGCGGGCCAGGCTGTAGGCTAGCCACCAATCGAAGGAACCACGTCGCGCCCCCCGAAGCAGCACTTCGAGGCCCTCCGAACGATTCCACTCGGGAGTGATACGAATGCGGTCGGGCTCCACTTCGGGGAAGGAGTTGATCGGTTCCAGCGCGTTGTCGTAGCGAGTGCGCGGGTGGGAGATTTCCCGTCGGAAGAGCTCGACCCGTAAGGCAGCCAGGGGATGGTCGGCGGCGAATTGGTGCTCGAACCCCAGGCCGACATGATCGGAGCGTTCGGCGCGCACGAAGGTGGTATCGGCATCCTCCACCTGTAATTCATAGGGCCGTTGGCTCTGGTGAAATCCACCGAGGGAGCCACGTAGAACGGTGCGTTCACCGAGGGTCCAAGCGGCGCTGAGACGAGGACTCCACAGCGTATCGTGGGTCAGATCGTGGTGGTCGTAGCGTAGTCCCGACTCCACCGTGAGCGATCCCTTGGACCAGCGATCGGAGACCCAACCCTCGACGTGGTCCCCGCGGAAGCGGCCCGAGAAGGCGCGAAGGGGATCACGATCATCGATCAAGGGCGATTCGATCACGACGGCGGGTTCGAGGAAGTTGCGGTAGTCGTAGTCCGCTTCGTAGCGACGGAATCGTCCACCCCAGGACAGCGTGTGGTTCGTCGTGACTTGAAGCCCCCAGTGTTGGGAGAACTCGGTGACCTCCAAGTCCCGTTCGTCGACGAGGTCGAAGACCTTCTCTTCCTCGATCTCGAGACCGCGACGGTTGCGAAGGATCCTGGTCGTCGACAACGAGGACGTGACCAGGGTTCGCTGTCCGAGGACCAATTCGTGCGAGAGCCAGACGTACCGATTGTCGTAGTTGGTGCGGAAGCTCTTGGACTCGCTGCCGATTACCTCGAGAAACCCCAGTTCGTCTCCGGACGCTAGCGCTCTCAAGGAGAACGCTCCGACACCCTCCAGGCGATACTCGAGTTTTCCGAAACCACTCCAAAAGCTCGGGCTCTCCGGACCGATCACGTCGTGAGCGAGATCGATCGTGCCGCGACGGCCCGACAGAAGCCAGTTGCCTCGTCCATCCCCGAAGGTGGCCGAATGCAACGCCAGGGCGTCGACGAAGCTGATACTGAGGAGGGTTTCCCGGGGAACCGCTGGGAACTTGGTCGTCAGGTCGAGGACGCCGCTCATGCGGTCGCCGAAGTTGGCGGGGAAGCCACCGGTGGTCAGTTCGGCCCCAGAGAGTTCTTCCATCGGGACGATACTGAGAGCATTGTCGTAGTCGCGGAGATGAAAGGGAGAGTACAGCTCCTGTCCGTCGAGGGCGATCAGCACCTCGTCTTGGCGCCCGCCGCGAATGACGAACTGGGCGGAAACGTCGTTTGAGGCGAGCCCCGGGAGGAGGGAGGCAGCGCGGAAGAGGTCGCCGCCGAGATTGGGCAAGTTCTCGAGGGCTGATCGGTCGAGAGCCAGAGGTGCGGCCGGCTCCTCCTGGAGCAAGGTCAACCGGCTAGAGCGCACTACGATCTCGTCATTGAGGAAGGGATCGGGTCGCAACTCGACGTTGAGGAGTCGCGAAAAATCCGGCGACACCGTGACGTCCCGTCCCGGCTCCGGTGCGTACCCCTGGGCCGAGACCCGGACTGCGTAGCTGCCTGGAGGCAAGCCCCGAATCTCGAACCGCCCTTCGGCATCGGTCGAACGTTCGATCCCCAGTGGCTCGACCACTACCTGGGCACCACCGATGCCTCGATGGTCATGGACTCCGACCACCCATCCGGACAACTTTCCCGGAACGAGCGCCTCCGTGGGGCCGACGACGACCAAGACACCCTCGTGCTCTTCGACGCTCAAGCCGTAGGGATGGAGCAGTTCTTCGAGTCGAGCCCGAGGCGCGGTCTCCGAGGGCTCGGTAAGAACGCGCATTTCAGGGTGGACGACCCGATCAGAAAAAAGTAGGGCGAGACCGGACTCTTGCAGGCTGAGAAGGGCTGCTTCGAGGGGGCGACCCTCCCAGGGCTTCGCGGGAGTGGGTCGCTCGGAAGCGGACGCGCCGACCGTTAGGAGAACGACAGCGATCACGAAGCAGAGGGCCGGCCCTCTCACGCTGGTGTCGGCGCCGAAGGATATCCCCGGTTCCTGCATCCGAGGAATATAGCAGCCCGCCTCGCTCGGTGTTCGGGCGCGATCGAGAAGCGAGACCTGGTCAGCGGGCGGATTGCCGAGGTGCAGGACCCAGGCGTCTCCCAGACTGTTCTTTCGGGGACCTTAAAGCGAGATCCATTGAGCATCACCCGCATGGGACCTCAGGACTGCTAACATGTCTTGCGATCACCCCAGTTCTTCCAGACGTCACCATGCCGCCCTCCAGTCCCCAGCTCTCTGTCGTCATTCCGGTGTACAACGAGCGGGAGAGCCTCGCCGCGTTGGTCGCTGAGCTGACGGCCGTGTTGGGTCCGTCCTCTTGGACCTATGAGTTGGTCCTGGTCGACGATGGGTCGGCCGATGGCAGTGCTGAGGTGCTGCAGGAGCTAGCCGGTTCGAATCCGCAGCTGAGCCCCGTCTGTCTCGAGGTCAATCGTGGCCAGTCGGCAGCGTTGGCCACCGGGTTCGAGTCAGCGCGGGGCGGCATCGTCGTTACCCTCGACGGCGATCTACAGAATGATCCGGCGGATATCCCACGGGTCGTCGAAGCCTTGGATGGCGTAGATCTGGTGTCGGGCATTCGCGCCGAGCGGCATGATAGTTGGCAGCGACGACTCGCCTCGCGGGTCGCCAATTGGGTGCGCAACGCGGTCGTTCACGATGGCGTGACGGATGTCGGATGCTCTCTGAAGGCCTATCGGACCGAGTTTCTGGCCGGGATCCCCGTCTTCGACGGCATGCACCGCTTTCTGCCTGCCCTGGTCAAGGCAAACGGCGGCAGGGTCCGTGAGATTCCGGTGAATCATCGGGCCCGAAGATTCGGCGTGAGCAAGTACACCATCGGCAATCGGATGTGGCGGGGCCTCGGAGACCTCTATGGGGTTTGGTGGCTCCAACGGCGGTGGATCGGCGAGAAGCCGGTTCCCGGTGAGACTCCATGACGCGACGTCAGACGATCCTGGTCCTCGCGGGACTCGCCCTGCTCACCTTTCTGCCTGGATTGGGCGCACACGATCTGTGGAATCCGGACGAGCCACGCTACGCCGAAGTTGCTCGGGAGATGACGGAGACGGGCGAGTACATGGTCCCCCACCTCTCGGGTCTGGTGTACGCCGAGAAACCGCCAATGTTCTTTTGGCTCATCGCGCTGTCGGGGAAGCTTCTCGGCGGGCTCGATGAGTTCGCCGTCCGGTTGCCGTCCGCCCTCGCCGCCATGGGCGCTACGGTGCTGGTCTACCTCTTGGCCGCGCTCTACTTCGAGTCTCGGGCCGCCCTCCTCTCGGCGGTGATCTATCTCACCTGCGCCAAAGTGCTGTTGCAGGGGCGTACCGGCCAGATCGACATGACGCTGGGATTCTGGGTCATCCTCGCCATGTACCTCTGGGCTCGCCATCGACGGCATCGCTTGGCCCTCGGCAAGGGAGCGTTTCCGTGGGGGTTTTGGATCGTCGCCGGTCTAGCCACGGTGACCAAGGGACCGGTGGGTCTACTGCCGCCGCTGCTCACCCTGCTCGCGTTCCTGGTTTGGGAGCGTGACCGCTATGAGCTTTCGCGGCTGCGCGTCGGGCGGGGCCTCTTGCTTTGGCTGGGCGTCGTCCTGCTGTGGCTGGTACCGGCCATCCTGGTCGGGGGACAGTCCTACTTCGACGTCATCGTCCTCAAGCAGAATGTGACCCGCTACGCCAATCCCTGGGGCCATCTCAAACCCTGGTACTACTACCTCACCGTCTTGCCGGGGGATTTCTTCCCTTGGCTGTTCCTCCTCCCAGGAGCACTGCTCGCCGGTCGGCGGACCTTTTCGGGAGCGGAGCGGAGGGGGTTGCGCCTTTGTCTCACCTGGGTGATCGTGACTCTCATCTTCTTTAGCCTCTCCTCGGGAAAGCGCACGGTCTATATCCTCCAGATGTATCCGGCACTCGCCATCCTCCTGGGTGCGGGTCTCGATGCTTGGGAACGCGACCGGAGGGTTTCGAATGCCTGGTTTAGTTGGCCGCTTGGTGTTCTCGGCGTGCTGTTCGCGGTGGCCGCCGGCCTCCTGCCAAGCCGTATCGGAGAGATCGAAGAGGCGGCTCTCTTGCCGGACTTGGCGGCTATTCTGCCGTGGATCGTCGCCACCCTCGCCGCTCTTCTACTCGTCAGTGCGGTGCTGTATGCCCGTCGTCGCTGTAGTGCTGCGACGTGGTTCCTCGGAACCGGTATGGCGGCCCTATTCGCCTTTGGATCCTTGTGGGTGATGCCCCGCCTCGATCCGCTGAAGTCGGGTCGACTGTTGGGGGAGACGGCGGCCGAAGTCGCAGGCGAGGATGGTGTCATCGCTATCTTTCCCAAGGTCGAGGCCGGCATGCTCTTTTACGCCGAGCGAAACTTCCAGGTCCTCTGTTCCGAGGTCGAGCTGCGGGACTTCATGACCGCCGATGCCGATCACTGGTTGCTCGCCGAGATCAAGATGCTGGAGCGGGTCCAACCGCCCTTGCTGCTCGAGGAGATCGTGCGGGATGTCGATCCCAAAGACGCCCTCGGTCTCTTCCGTCGTGGAACCCGCCCTTGGCGGAATCCCGGCAGCTCGCCCAAAGCCTCGCGAAAACCGGTCGACTACGGCTACCCCTGCGGCTCGTAGTCGTACCCGTTGCTTTTTCGCTCGGTCCATCGGGAGGACTCCTTGGGAACAAGGGCATCGACAGCAGCGTTGTGGGGTATCGTCGAGAGATGTTCAACCGCTGACCAGCCGGCACAGTCGTGCGCCGACGAGCCGGCCCTTCATGTCAGATTCAGGAAGGTGAGACGATGAATTCTTCGACCACAGACAGTCCGGGGTCGAGCGCTGCGCGACCCGCCTCCTCTCGTTTCTTGGTCTATGGAGCTTACGGCTACACCGGAGAGCTAGTGTGTGACGAAGCTCTTCGCCTCGGGTTGTCGCCATGGGTGTCCGGACGTGACCCGGAGCGCCTTGCCGCCATGGCGGAGCCGCGTGGCTTGAGGCATCGGCCCCTCTCCCTCGACGATGCCGCCGGTCTCGATGAAGCACTCTCCGAGGTTGATGTTGTACTGCACTGTGCGGGTCCCTTCTCCAAGACCTTTCGACCAATGATCGAGTCCTGCCTTCGCACCGGAACGCACTACCTCGATATCACCGGGGAGTGGCAGGTCTTTCAGGCCGCGGCGGAGCGCGATGCCGCGGCGCGCGACAAGGGGATTATGGTGATGCCGGGAGTCGGCTTCGATGTCGTCCCTTCAGACTGTCTGGCCGCCTACTTGCACGGACGACTTCCCGATGGCACCGCTCTCTCCCTCGGCTTTCAGATGGTGGGGCGCGCCTCGCGGGGAACCCGCCGCACCGCCCTCGAAGGGCTCACCGGCCGCGGTTACGTACGCAGGGAGGGAGCGTTGCGCTCTGTTCCCGCTGCCTGGTTGACGCGAACCATCGATTTTGGACGTGGCCCCCGCCTCGCCGCTACCATTCCGTGGGGAGATATCGTCACTGCCTGGCATACCACCGGTATTCCCGATATCGAGGTCTTTATGGCCGCTCCACCGTCCGCCGTACGGACGATGAAGATTAGCCGTTGGCTGGGGCCGCTGATCCAGACGGGCTTCGTTCAGAGGCGCATGCTGCGCAAGATCGACAGCAGTCCCGCCGGTCCCGATGCCGGCCAGAGGGCCAACGGGCGAAGCCTCCTCTGGGGAGAGATTCGCAATACGGCCGGCGATAGCGTCGTCGCCCGCCTGTCCGGGCCCGAGGGTTATAGCTTGACCGCCGCGACCGCAATTCGCATCGTGGAGCGGGTGCTAGGGGGAGATCTCGAGGCCGGCTTCCAGACTCCCGGGGGACACTATGGTGCGGACTTCGTTCTCGAAGTAGAAGGCGTCGAACGGCACGACGGCGAGCGGATGACCGCCGCAGAGTAGAGGGCGTCGATGTCTGCCAGAGCCGCGCTCGCCTACTAGACCCGAATTGTGTGGAGGACTCCTGTTCTCAGCGAGGTATCCGACGAGTTGTCCCCAGCGTCCGGCACTTCCCAAGACGTAGGAGCCGCGAGCAGGGTAGAGCGGCTAGACCGCAGGCGGTGATCGAGGAGATCTGACACTGCCTCCAGCTCCCCGGCCCCCGTGACGTCGGGAAGGGAGACTGCCACGAGGTCGAAGGAATCGAGCTCTCTCAGGGCCCTAGGGTCGTCTTCGGTCGACTTCTCTCCGAACCTCCCACTGGGATCCACGGAGATGAGCCGAAAGGAGTACCCGCGAGGGATGAGCTCGGCAGCGACGTTACGACAGAAGGCATCTCGCTCGTCTTCGGCTCCCCCGAGAATCAGATAGGAATCTCCACGCTCCAAGGACTCCGGGTTCGCAGCGAGTTCCGCCAGCGCTCGGCGTGGCGCGGCGATCGGCTGGCAGGTCGAGGAGTCGATGCCGGAGAGCTTCCACAGTCGCTCTAGGGCTTGTGGCCAGCTGTGGCGCTTGACGCGTTTCCAGCGGTCGTGGAGCCAGAACCAAAGGTCCGGGCGCTCCAGAATGCCCTTCTCCATGAAGTCGAGGTAGCGACGAGTGAGATCGTACTCGGCATCCCGGCCCTCGCCCTGAGGCACGATCGGCGGTGAGAAAACCACGCGAAATCCGTCGTCTCCGGTGGGTTCACAGAGGAACGGCAGCACTGGAGCTCCAGTTCGCGCGGAGATGGATGCGAGCATCGGTGTCGTCCAGGCCGCCTCGCCGAGAAACGGCAGCAGGATCCCATCGGTGGGTTGCACTCGCTGATCGATCAGGATACCCACACGATCCCCCCTTCGCAGGGCGCGAAAGATCTTGAGGGTACCTCCTGAGGCGAGGATCGTCGTCTGCTTGCGAGCGTTCCTGATCGCCTCGATTTCCTTCTCCATATAGGGGTTCGAGGGGTTCTTGGCGAGGACGTGCATGGGAGCGAGCTGGTCTTGCAGGGGCACCATGGGGATCTCCCAGATACCGAAGTGAGCCGTCAGGAAGATGAAGCCGCGCCCCGCTGCGAGCAGATCATCGAGGTGCTCTTTGCCCTCGTATCGCACGTGGGCCTTCGCCCGCTCTGGATCCATCCCGGACATCACCAGGGGTTCGACGAACGCTGATCCTGCGGTGGCAAAAATCTGTCGGGCGAGATCCCGACACTCGGCTGCGGTCTTGTCGGGAAAGACCCGGGCGAGGTTGTCCAGGACTAGGCGTCGTCGGCGCGGAAGTAGCCAGTAGGCGAGTCGCCCCAGTCGATGTCCCCAACGTCGAGCGGTTCCGATCGGACGGCCACGAAACAACCAGAGGACCAAGCGAAAGAGTCGATACTCGAGGTAATAGCGCAGGGCCTTGCTCCGGTAGCAAGCGCCCCCGTCGCCTGGGATGAATTCTCCGGCTTCGGAGGGGCTGGTGAGAGAGTTGCGAAGACCAGAACATACCGCATTTGGAGCCCGACCCGCCAACTAGCGATCCCTCATCACCTCGAAGGAGCACCGCAATTCCGTACCGGAGGTCATCGGGGTGGTCGAGCCCTTGAAAGATAGGGTGGAGGACATCCGGACTCAGCGGAGTGGGAACGGCTCCGCGAAGTCCTCGAACGCGAGGTGATTGGCCCCCGGTGGGCAGTTAGCTGTCGCTGGGAGGCGCGGTCTTGGCGTCGAGTTGCTTCTGCAGTTCATCCCGCCGAGATTCGGCCTCGGCGAGGCGACCGCGAGCCCGCGCGAGATCCTCCTCGGTCGGCTCTTGCAGGACTATGTCACCGCCGTTTTCCACCAGAGTGAACCTCACTCGCACGGACGTTTCGCTATCGGGGGGTAGAGCACTGATCACTTCACTGGTGACGATGATCTCCACGTCGCGTGCCTCGGCGGGCTTCAGGGCTGGTCGGAACGCGACCGCATCCTCGCCGTGAACGCTGGGGTAGCCGTCCTTGGAAGCGTCGATTCGCAACCAGGCGGTGTCGATCGGGGTCTCGAGTCCATTGTCGACACGGAATGTCGCCAGAATGCGGCCCTCGGTATAGGACGTTTGGAAATCCTCGATCCGAAGGCCCTCGAGGATGGACTGGGCGCCGACGATCTGCTGTTCGGTTTCGACCGACTGCTGGGCCCAGGCGAGCTCGGAACGCAGGTCGATTCGCTCGGCTTCCAAGAGGACGTTCTCGCCCGTCATACCATCGAGGGAGAAGGGTGCTGTACCCCGGACGGAGCCGTCACTCGCTTCCTGGAGCCGGATCAGGGCGAGGTCGAAATCGTCGCGTAGACTCGCGTCGAGGCTCTTTCTCACCTTCTCCGTGGAGTCGGCGAGGTTGGAACTGTCGAGTGTCGGTGGGGCACAACCGGCCACCAACAGAAGCAGACTGGCAAGCGACAGAAGATGGATTTTCATGAGTCGATAGGCTACTCGCTTGCCGCGGAGTAGGCAACCGAAGCCCCGGCAGATTGCGTTCATCGAAACCAAACACATTCGGTGAATGTGGGCGATGGCGCGCGGACCTTCCACCCTTAAACTGGCTGAGAGTCCGGTGGAGAGGATAGACTTCGAGGAACCGAAAACCGTAGTAGCTTCCGATGGCTTGACCGACGCCGATGCGACGCTCCCCGGGTGGATTCGTCGGCTTGATTCTTTTGAAAAGGGGTTCCACATGTTCTCGAGATCTCGGTTCCTTCTGGCTGTCCAGGCGTCTCTCTTGCTCTCCCTCCTGACCGGCGTCGCGTGGGCGGACGACTTCGCCGAAGTGTCTCCGGCGGAGCTCAGCCTCGCCGAGATTCCCGGTGCCCCCAACGCGGCGGCCGTAATCATCTTCAAGCGGGGCCGGATTCACTTCATGGACTACCCCAAGGAGGCGAGCTCTCGTCTCGACATCGAGGTGCGGATCAAGGTCCTCACGCCGCAAGGGGCTGAGCAGTTTGGCGAAGTCGAGATTCTGCACGGTCGGGAGCTACGTCTGCGCAACTTCAAGGGGCGGACGGTTCTGCCCGACGGGCGGGTCGTCGAGATCGGCGAGGATGCCCTCTTCGAGAGTGAAGTCTCGCGACGGCAACGAGTAGGGACTACGCGCGCGGTCTTTCCGGCGGTCGAGCCGGGGGCGATTCTCGACTACCGCTACACCATGTACTGGAACAGTTTCATCGATCCTGATCCGTGGTTCTTCGCGACCAATATTCCCACGCTCAAGTCCCAGGTCGAGTATGTGATCCCGCGAAATCTTGCGGTGAAGCCCTGGGCGGTGGAGATCGGCGGGGTGAAGCTTCAAAGTGAGACCGAAACGGAGAGTCGGGGAACGGTGATACGGGTTTGGGCCGACGGGGTTAGAGAGGTGCCGGACGAACCCTTTTCGTTGCCGGAGGGCGATCTTAGTACTCGCTTTCTGTTGATCCCGCAGCTGATTCAGCTTGGCTCCACCAAGCTCTACCTGTTCCAAGACTGGCAGAGCACCGCCGCCCTCGTCGAACCGTGGTATGACGAGCTGCGAGGGAGCAAGAGGCCGTTGAAGGCTCAGGCCATCGCTCTGAAGGCGGGGCACGCGTCCAAGCGAGACCAGGTAGCGGCACTACATGCCTACGTTCGCGACGAAATCGATCGTCGTGGTGCGGGTGGTGTCGTGCCGGCCGAGGCCGCCGGAACCGATCTTGGCGACGTCTTGAAGCGAGGCTGGGGCACGCCCCTGGCGAAGGCGATGATCCTCTACGAGATGCTCGACGCGCTCGCCATCGACTCGCAGATCGTGTGGGCAGCCGATCGACGGTATGGTCGGATCGACATCGGCGTAGCAAACCCCTACTGGTTCACGCGGCCTTTGGTACGAGTGACGCTCGACGGGCAGGAGATCTGGCTCGACCCCGTGGACAAGGATCTACCGGCCGGACAACTGTCTCCCTTCTTCGAAGGACAGTCGGCGGTTCTCTACGATCGCAAGAAGCCCGAGGTGGTGCCGATCGAAGTGACAGCTTCCGAATCGAATCGGCGGTCGGCCAATCTCACTCTAGCGGTCGACGAGGAAGGAGTCCTCAGTGGCAAGGGAACCCTGCGGCTGACGGGACACCATGCCTGGGCCGAACGGGACGTCGAGGCGGACGCCGAGCCGCTCGAGCGCTGGACCGAATGGCTCGAGGAGCGATTGACGACGGTGACCATCGACGAGGTGGTGGTCGAGGACGATCTGTCCAACAACCAGACCGATATCCGGTGGACGATGACGTCGCGTGAGGAGGAGGTGTTCGGCGACCAAGTGAGCTGGTCGACGGCCGCGCCACTGGGACCGCTCGCTTCGCCATTCACTCTCGGGATCGATCGGCGGCTGACTCCGGTCCAACTCGCCTGGCGTGATCTCGACGAGATCGAACTGAATCTGACCTGGCCAGAGGGTTGGATGATTACCCAGCAGCCCGAGGCGGCTGGCCTCGAGAATCCGGCCGGCCGCTTCGAAGCGCTGGTCGAGGTCGATTTGGCGGCGCGGAAGCTGACCTATAGGCGTCAGATCCGTACCGAGGGTCCGTTCTTCAACCCTGGGAATCCCTACGAAGAGTTGCGGGCGCTCTATGCAGCCGTCGCCGATCATGATGCTCGGCCCCTGCTCCTGGTCCAGGGCAACTGATGGTAGCCGCGTTCGGCGGTGTCGTCCGAATAGCAGGGGGAAGGGCGGACCTGCGGAACCGATCCGATGCGACGACTGGCGAAACTTCGGTTCTCGTTCTGTCTGCCCTGTGCGTCGTGGTTGGATTCCTGTCCCTCGTTGCGATAGGGCGTGCGGCCGAGATCGAACGTGAGATCTCCATCAAGGTGTCGGGTTCGGAGAGGGTGGAGCGGGTGCGAACCACCATCCGGCCCGGCGTCGACGAAGACCCCATGGATGCTTCCTCGGTGGTGATCCTTCTCGACTACGATCGTGAACTGGTCGAGGCTGCGGGTTGGTGTGTGGCTCCCAACGGCAAGCGGCAGAAGGTGAAACGTCGGGACCGCGACGTCGTCGACTGGCCGGGGGAGTCGCTGTACGACTCGGCGACGTTCCTCGTCCTCAGTTGTCCCGAGGCGCAGGCGGGAGGGCACATCGAGGCGACCTGGGAGGTCAAGGGATCGCCGGTCTTCCCGGGGGGGCGGCTGGCGCTCTCTCCGAGTACTGGCGATGTTCTGAAACACCTCAGCGTGTCCCTCGAGGGGGCCGATCTCCGTTGGCACCTGAGTGGTACCAATCTGGGAATGACCGAAACGGCCATCCCAGGCGGGGTACGGTTCGAAGGGAGAGACCTCGAGGTGGAGGACGACGTCCTCGAACTCGCTGGCGCCATGGACCTGTTCTACGCCTGGGGTCCGACGACGTCCTGGGAGGGAGTCGCCGACTGGTACCGGGGTCTCCTGAACGGGCTCCCTCGGGCCGCTCCCTCGGTTCAGGCGGCCGCACGGCAGGCAGCGAGCGACCTCGCTCCCGATGCGGCCCTCGAGGCGATCGCGAACCTGGTTCAGCGAGACGTGCGCTACGTCGCGGTACAGATTGGAGTCGGAGGCTGGCTACCGTCGACGCCCGAGGAGGTCTGGGAGCGTCGCTGGGGTGATTGCAAAGACAAGACGATGCTTCTCATCGACCTCCTGAAGGCGGCTGGTATCGAGGCGCGTCCGGCGTTGGCACTGTTGGGAGGCGATCGCCGGGTCGATCCCGCCTTCCCAACCCCGTTTCAGTTCAATCATCTGGTAGCAGCGGTGCGACTCGATTCGCTGGAATCGCCTCCCGACACCGCGCCGATCGTTGGCGATTGGTTGATCCTCGACGGCACCCAACGACGCGGAGGAGGCGGATGGTTGAACCCGTCGGTCCAAGGGCAGAAGCTCCTCCTGGTGGGCGAGAAGGGCGGCGAACTGATCGATGCGCCTCTGACTCCTCAGGCGGAGAAGCTGCGGATCGATGTGATCCTCGCGGAGGACCGTAGAGGGAGCTTGATCCTCGAGTTCGTCGGTAGCCGGGCGTCCCTCCTCATCGAGGAGTTGGAGGTCACGCCCGCCAACATGGCCGTCGACATCGCACGGCGGATGGCGAACCAGATCCTGGGTCCGGTCGTGTTGGAGAATCTGGAGTGGCGCAGGAGCCTTCTACCCGGTGCTCCCAATGTCAAACTCGTGGCTCAACTCAGCTACCCGGATTCCTTGCCGCTGGCACCGCCGGAGGTTCGCTGGCTGCCCGAACCGAGGGAACTCGAGCGGGAGGACTTCACCCTGCCGATAGCCACGCGACTGGGAACTCTTGACGTGCACTGGAGTGGTCCCTTGGAGCCCGGTTGTGTCACAGATACCCGCAACGATGCCTCGACTCAGTCGATCGTGGGTGAGGTTCGACAACAAACGAGCTCTCCAGAGCCCGGTCGAGTGGACGTAAATCGTCGCACCGAGATCGATATCCGCTGGGTCGACGATGACGAGACGTTCGACGGACTTCGCGAGCTGTCGCTTGCCGAGCATCGAATCCTCCGCCGTCAACTCCGATTGCTCTGCTCGACCGAGGGCGGCTAGGCAGCGATTTCGGAGGTGCAGTGGGGACACCGCGAGGCGGCGAGCGGAATGTCGGTAGCGCAGAATGGACACGCCTTCGCGGTCGGGGCCGGCGCGACCTCTTCCTCCCGCTTCCAGCGATTGATCGACTTGACCATCATGAAGACCGCAAAGGCGACGATTAGGAAGGCGAGGATCGAGTTGGCGAAGAGGCCGTAGTTCAAGGTCACCGCCCCCGCTTCCTTGGCTGCAGCCAGGGTGGAGAAGCTACTGACGCCACCCTCTCCGGCCTTCAGGACGACGAAGAGGTTGGAGAAGTCCACGTTGCCCAGCAGGAGACCGAGGGGAGGCATCAGAACGTCGTCCACGAGCGATTTGACGATCGGGGTGAAGGCACCGCCGATGATGATTCCGATCGCCATGTCCAGGACGTTGCCCTTCATCGCGAACTCTTTGAACTCTTTGAACATGGTGTTCTCCTCTTGTAGATGGCTGGGGTTCGGTCTCGATATCGGATCGGCGGTTGAACGGCTCGAGTAGATCCTATTGCGCGGGCTGCAGCGGGTTAGACCTTCAGAACATAGCCCCGCCGGTACATCCAGACAAGGACGACGTACCAGGATCCGACCCAGGTGAGCGCGTAGGCCAAGGATGCGACGTAGGGCGGGAGCCAGGTGAGGAACAGATGTCCGTAGAGCCACTTCTGGACGGTGACGTCGCCCACGCTGAGGTTGGCGAGGACACGACCGAGCAAACCACTACCGACAAAGACAGTGATCGCGTTGACGCCATAGAGGACGAACGGGCGAGCCGTTCGAGGATGTTGGTGCAGGTCGAACCACCAGTGACAGAGAGCCAAGAAGCTCATCGCCAAGCCGGCCGTTAGCACGGCATAGGAGCTCGTCCACAGGGCTTTGTTGAGGGGTAAGAACCAACTCCAGACGTAGCCGACGAGGATCAGGATCCAGCCATTGACGAAGAGCCGTGCGTTGCGTTCGAGCGGGTCTCGATTCTCAATCAGGAGAAGACCGGCCCAGACTCCGAGCAAAGTGGTGGCGAGAGCGGGCAGTGTCGACAGTAAACCCTCTGGATCGTAGACCCGACCCCCGACCCAGAGGTGCGATCCCAGGACCGTTCGATCCAGCCATCCCGCGAGGTGGCCACCCTTGCTATCGAGGTCGGGAGCTCCCTGTCCCGGGACCGGTATCAGCGTCATCGCGGCCCAATAGCCAAAGAGGCACGCGAGCGTCCAGCCGACTAGGATCCTCCGTCGGCCGAACACGAAGAGCAGCGAAGCAGCTAGGTAGCAGACCGCGATCCGTTGTAGGACGCCGGGGATTCTCCAAGTGTGGAGAACGTCGGCGAGCGTCTTGGGGCCAAAAAGCCCGAACGGGAAGCCCGAGAGGAAGAGCCCCAGGCTAAACAGGATCAAGGCCCGCCGGATGATCTTGGAAACCAGGGACCGCGGCTCGGTGCCGTCGTCCAATCGAGGCTTCAGGGCGAGGACGATCGACACGCCGACGATGAAGAGGAAAAAGGGGAAGATGAGGTCGGTCGGAGTGCAGCCGTGCCAGGAAGCGTGCAGCAGCGGCCAGTAGACCGTGCCCCAGTCGCCAGGATTGTTGACCAGGATCATGGCCAGGATGGTCATGCCGCGGAAGACGTCGACGGAGAGGAGTCGCTGTCGCCGCAAGGGGGTCTCGCCCATGTCCGCGGTCTGCCTCCGCCAGTAAGGGTGGTTGGAGTGTTCTACTGGTCGGAGTCTAGCAGCCGACGCGTCCGCTCCAGACAGTTGGGGCGGGAATGTCTAGCGCTCGCCCCTGCTACTCGCCGGAGGGCGTTTCCACTTGGCGATGTGGCAACTCATTCCGGCGCCGAGTCGTATGGTAGTAGACCAAGAGTCCTGGCATCCCAGAGTCCAGGACTCTGCCCAACTCCGAAGGAAAGGTCCGAAATGAAGAAGCTGTTGTGGATGACATGGAATCTCCTGCTCGTCGCCGCCGTGGGATGGCTTGCCCTACGAGTCTCGGCTTTGGAAGGTCGCGCTCCGAGCGAGCGCGAGGCTGGACTGCCCGACGAGATTTCAGTAGCTGAGATCAACACTGAGCGCATCAATATTCTCGGCCCCAATGGCAATCCGGTGATAGTGCTCGCCGGACGCCAACGCATTCCTGGTCCGTCGATGGACGGCAAGAGCTACTCACGGGAGCTCATCGAGAGCCGTCCCTACGTTTCAGGCGTTATCTTCTTCAATGACCAAGGAGATGAGGTCGGAGGCTTGGTCTTCAACGGCTTCGAGACGGAGAACGGGGGTTCAGCGATCGGACACCTGTCGTTTGATCAGTGGAAGCAGAATCAGGTCATCGCCCTACAGTACAACCGACGGCGGGGTAGTCAGCGGGCTGGACTCAACGTCTGGCAGCGGCCGGAGGACCGGTCAATGAGGGAGCAGCTCGACCTTATGGAGGTACTAAGTAGAGAGGATCTCACGGACGACGAGAGAGCGGCGGTCCAGGCGGACTGGGAGCGATTCCGGGACGAAGGGGGGCACGGTGTCCATCGTCTGTTCGTTGGTGATGACAACGGAGAGGTTGGCCTGGTCCTCAACGACGAAGGTGGCAAGCCTCGTGTTCGCCTCGCCATCGACACCGGGGGAGTGCCCTTCCTCGCCTTCCTCGACGAGCAGGGAGGGGTCGTTTCCTGTCTACCGAATCGAGGTGACTGCGATGGAACCTAGGAATACGGTCGAGTTCTAGTCTCTCAAACGCGAAGCCCTAGGACTCCCCCGCCTTGGAGAACATCAACATGTCGGCCGCCTCCTTGCCGAAGTAGCGCCGCACGAGCTGGAAGTACCCGGGGGTATGGCTCAGTTCATCGAGGAACGCATTCAGCTTGGCTGTCCAGGGAGAACCCTTGGGTATCACGAAGCCCAGCCCTTGCTCTTCGCTCATCGGTGCCACCAGGGTAAGGCTCTCCTTGGCCGAGAGGACCCAGTAGTGGGTCACGTCGGTGACCACGCCATCGATCTCTGGATTCGGGCCCAGGAGGGCGGCAAAGAGTGAGTCGTAGTCGGGGTAGGCGCGTGACTCGATCTGCCCTACCTCCTTCTGCAAATCGGCGATCCGTGGAATTGCGGTGCTGCCCTCGAGTCCTCCGAGGATCTTGCCCTTGAGGGTGGTCTGGTACGGTCCCTCGGCGATCCGGTCCTTCTTGGCGAAGAGGACCATGCGAACCGGTAGGTAGGAGTCGCTGAAGTCGACCCTTTGGGCCCGAGCTTCGGTGATTGTGATGGATCCCACCGCGATGTCGCAGTTCTCACCCTCGGCCATGTCGAGGAGTTGGTCGATGTTCTCGACTTCTTTGATTGCGACGGTGAGCTTCTCGTGAAATCGGTTCTCGTGCCAGCTGACGAACTGATTGAGGAGGTCGATATCGAAACCAGACAGTCCCTGCTCAGAGGGCTGGACGAAGACGCCGGCCGGGTTGCGGATCGCCACTACAAACTCCTCGGCGCCGACCGCGCTCGACACCGCGGTGAGGATTAGGAGTGTCGAGACGATCGTGCGTTGAATCAACAGGGTTGTAGTGAACCTCATGGCATCTACCTCGTGAATCAGTTATCCGACAGCGGGGGGAGTGGAGTTGCTCATCGACGGGTCTCACAATGATGGCCTATCCGAGGTGGTATGACAACTGATGGATGGTCGATTTGACGATTCTTCCGTGTCGACATCTCGACACCATGCAGTAGGCTTGAGAGAAATGATCCGAATCCGTCGTATCGCTTGGTGCCTCCTGGTGGTTGTCCTCTTGCCCGCATCCTGTTCTCCGCCTCCGGCCGAGGAGGCAGATCCTCTCAGTCGCCTCGGGGTCGAAGCTACCGTAGGGGCCGCGGACGGATACCTGCCGGACCTCACCTGCCGGACCTGCCATCAGCAGAAGTTCGACTCCTTTCAGCATGTCGGGATGGCGCGGTCGTTCGCCTCGCCGAGCGAGGCTGCGGAGATAGAGGCCTTTGGGCAGGAGTTCTTCCATCAGCCTTCTCAGCGCTATTACCAGATCAGCAAGGTTGACGATGGTCTCCTCTTCAGGCGCTGGCAGCTCGACGACGCAGGAGTTCCGATCAACCGCTTGGAGGTTCCGGTGGATTGGGTCGTGGGATCAGGCAATCGAGCTCGCACTTACCTCTACCAAACCGAGTGGGGAGAGCTGTTCGAGTTGCCGTTGGGGTGGTACTCCGAGATCGACGGGTGGGGAATGTCTCCCGGCTACGAGGCGGCGGACCACAGTGGAATCCTGAGATCTGTACCCCGCGAATGTATGTTCTGTCACAACGCTTTTGCCGAGATGCCGACCGACTCGGATCTCCATGGGAAGGACCAGCGATTTCCGCACGAACTTCCTCAGGGAATTGGGTGCCAGCGCTGTCATGGTCCCGGGGCAGAACACGTCCGCTCCGCCCTGAACGGTCGAGACCTGGCCGAGACTTTGGAGCGGATCGTCAATCCGGCGCGCCTTCCAAAGGATCGTCGAGACTCGGTGTGCTTCCAGTGTCACATGTTGCCGGCCATCTCGATGGTGGGGGCGCGAAGGTTCGATCGCCCTGATTTCTCCTTCCGTCCGGGCGAGCTTCTCTCGGACTACATGGTCCACGTGACGACGGAAGAGGAAGGTGAGTCGATCGAAGACAGGTTCGAGATCAACCACCACGGGTACCGACTGTGGCAGAGCGAGTGCTTCCAGCAGAGCGCGGGGGAACTGGCTTGCATTACCTGTCACGACCCGCACACGAAGCCCGAGTCTGCCGAGTTTCGTGCCCGGGTTGCGACCCTTTGCCTCGACTGCCACCAGGGCTTGAGCTCTGATCATGGCGAGGCCTTGCCGGAGAATGAAGGAGGCAGGGGTGGCTGCGTCGAATGCCACATGCCGACCCGCCGGACCCGTGATGTCGTCCTGGTGACGATGACCGATCATCGTATTTCTCGGGGCCCCTTCGACGCCGAGAAACTGGTAGAAAGCCGTGGGCGCGACGACCCCATCCTCATTGATCTAGAGCTGCTTCCCTTCGGGGAGCCGCCGTCGGGAGATGAGGCCAGGCTCTACCGAGCCACCGCCGCCGTCCGGGGATTCCCGTCACAGGACGCCACGAACGCGCTGACTAACCTTCTCTCGGAGTTGCCCCATCCACCGGCGGTGGCGATGGTCGACCTGGCGAAGGCTCAGCTCAAGCGGCAGGATTTTGTTGGGGCGGAGGCCACGGCTCGGCATCTCCTGGCGGACTCTCCGGATTCGGTTCCAGGCCTCGAGGCCTTGGGCGTCGCTCAGATCGGTGCCGGAGACAACGCAGGTGCGCTCGAGACCCTGGCTCGGGTCCTCGAGATTCAACCGAGTCCCGAGGCTCACTACAATCGAGGCCTAGCCGCGATCAAGGAGGGACTCGGGGATGAGGCCCTCGAAGAGATCGAACGCGCCCTCGAACTTCGACCCAACATCTTTCGAGCCTGGTACTACAAGGGAAGGCTTCTCGAGAATCGCGGCCAGATCGAGGAAGCAAGAGCGGCGTGGGTTCGGACCCTGGAGATCGAGCCCAACTACACCCCCGCCTATGGAGCGCTGGTACGGCTACTTCGTGCTCAGGGAGAGGAGGCTGAGGCTGAACGGTACCTCGCCGTGGGACGACGGGTTGCCTCAGATCCTGAGGAGCTACTCAACTTGTAGGGCGTGTGGGCCTCCATGCGGCGCGGACTACGGAGGTTGACGCCGTTCCCCGCAAGGTCCATGCCCTTGAAGATTCACCCCGCCCAGGAGCGGCAACGTCCCGGCTCTTCGCCCCACCCGCCAAGACAGAGTTCTTCGGCCAATGACGTTTCAAGAGGCTCGTCAACACACAGGTCTTGGTCATCGAGTCGCCGCCAAAGAGGAATCTGATAGCGCTCTGCCGGTCGCAGAGGTAGTTTGCAGGCGGCTCCGATCGAGTCGTTTCTGATTGGGTCGAAGTGCGGAGCGTACCGGTAGGTGAGGAACAAGGAGGACGACGATGCAGCGGAGTGGAAGCGGATGGTTCTTGGTCTTGGCTTTGATGGCGGGCTTGCTCCTGATGGCGATGCCCGCTCTGGGCCAGCCTTCGAAAGCGAGTCAGAAGGCGACGCAGCTGGGTCAGGACGGACAATGGGAGGAGGCCATCGTCGTGCTCGAGAAGGCAGTGGCGGGCAAGGAGATCGACGACGCTAGCGCCTGGTTTCAGCTGGCGCGAGCCTACGAGCAGAACGAGCGCTGGGAGGATGTGATCGCGGCAGCTTCCAAGGCCTTGGAGTTGAACTTTCCACGGCCGGGGCTCGCCCACCTTCTCTTGGCCCGGGGCCACCAGGCCTTGGGGCAGCGGGGGGAAGCGCTCGATCAGCTCGAACAGTCCGCCTTGGGCGGTAGCAACCGCTTCCTGCTCAAGGCCATCGAGGGCGACCCCCGTTTCGAACCGCTGAAGAGCGACCCTCGTTTCCTGACAACCGTCGAGAGACTCACTCCCTGTACGGCTCCGGAGTATCGCCAGTTCGACTTCTGGCTCGGAGACTTTGAGGTTCAGGATCCCAAGGGCGCGGTGGTCGGGGAGAACACGATCAGTCTGCACTTGGCTGGGTGCTTGCTCATGGAGTCTTGGCGAGGTGGTTCGGGGATGCACGGAATGAGCATGAACTTCTACGACCCAACCGACGGTACCTGGAACCAGATCTTCGTCGACAACAATGGGAACCCAAGCATCTGGCCGGCCTTGAAGGGAGGCCTCGATGCAGAGGGCGCGATGGTGCTGTGGTCGCCCGAGGGCGAGAGTCGGTCGAAGTGGACCTGGACCGCGGTCAGTCCCGGCAAGGTCCGGCAGATGGCAGAGCAGACCACCGATGGCGGAAAGACCTGGCAGGTGACCTGGGATTCCTACTACGTGTCGAAGCCGTAAGCCGGAATCAGAGTGTCTCGATCAGGGTTCACTCGAGATGGTTTTGGAAGATCGCGTCGAGAGCGACGTCGTCTCTGCGGTGGCTAGAACTCTTTCTTGGAAGAGCTGGTTCAGGACCTCCTCGTCAGTCCGCTCATGCACGAGTTCTTCCGCTGACCATCCGGCGACGTGGGCGAGGGCGGCAACTCGACCGCTGCCGAGATAGGTCGTCTCGGGTTCTTGGTGGGCGATGGGATCCTGGTAGGCCTCGTCGATCGGAATGACCTGCCACCCGTCGAGCCTCAAAGCGACTACCAGGTCCTCGATGAAGAGAGCGGCGAGGTCGGTCTCGTGAAGGAGAAGAACGTGGGCGGGGGAGCGGTCCAACACGTCCTTCGCGATCGCTTCGTAGAAGTTGGCGACTTGGACCAAGGTCTCTACGTAGAGGTCACGGAGTCCCTCCAGGTTCATCGCCTTTCCCTCACGTTGGGCCGAGGAGGCGATGGCGTCGAGGTGCCAGTCGTAGTTGTCGACCGTGATGTAGGCGTTCAGCAAGCCGCGATCCTGGAGGGCGGCTCGCAGGGCATCTCGCTTGGCGATATCTCCCCGGCCTTCGTCGAGGTAGGGATAGCGGAACCAGGGCCGGTGTCCCGGCTGATTCACTAGCCAGGCCTCCGCTTGGTCGAGGTCTTCGAGGTAGTCCTCAACCTCGGTGCGGGACAGCCAGGGGTGGGTGGTCGAGTGGTTGCCGAGGACGTGTCCGGCGGCGACATACGCGCGGATTCGGTCCGCGCCGCCGTCGCCATCGGGCTTCTTCAAATTGCCGGTAGTGACGAAGAAGCCCGCTTGCTCGACCCCAGCCCGATCGAGGGCGGCGATCAGCCGGATCGCCCGCTGGTCGGGAGTGAAGAAGGCGCCGGCGTGGCGAGGGACGTCGTCGAAGCTCAGGGCGATTCGCTTCTGGGCTTCGACCCGCGGTGTGCAGAGGAGGAGTAGCCCAGCGCCGAGGACGGCGACGGACCTCCTCACTGTGGTCCGATCCGTCGTGGCCCAATCCGTCGGGCCGAGTTGTTCAGGGGACTTCTCATCAAAACATCTTCTCCCTTCGCAGGTACTTCTCGACGTCGCGATAGGCTCGTCCCCCGCCGCCGAACTTGACCACGTTGCGGACCGTCTTGAGCCACTCCAGGGTCGAGGGCGCCGACTCTCCGATCGCCTCTTGGAGGTCGGCCGCGCTCAGACCCCGCTCGATATCGCTTTCGAGGATCTCGGTCAGGACGGTCTCCTTGGCCAGCTCGAGGACGCCATCGATATCAGCTCCCGAGAAGTGCCGGCTGAGCTGTCCGAGTTCGGCGAAGTCGAGGGCCTCACACGGGACTCCGAGAAGCTTCTGGCGGAACATCTCCGCCCGCGCTGCTTCGTCGGGAGGTGGCACGAAGACCTGACGATCGAAGCGACCAGGGCGTTTCATGGCATCGTCGACGTCCCAGGGCATGTTGGTAGCGCCGAGAACGAGGACCTGGTGGTTGCGACCACTCATGCCGTCCAGCTGGTTGAGAAACTCGTTGACCAGGGTCCTGGTGTGTTCGGAGCGCGCTTTGGAACGCGAGAACGCGAGGGCGTCCAGTTCATCGAAGAACAGGACCGCGGGGGTCTGCGAGCGCGCCATCTCGAAGATCGCGGAGAGGTTCTGTTCGCTCTGACCGCTCCATAGGTTCAAGATGTCGCTGATCCCGACCGCGGTGAAGCTGGCATCACACTCGGTGGCGATAGCTCGGGCCATCATCGTCTTGCCGCATCCGGGAGGTCCGTACAGTAAGACGCCACCGCCGGTTTTCTTCTTGAAGCGTTCAAAGAGTCCCGGCTGCAGGAACGGTTGGATGACGGAGAGACGGATCGTCTTCTTGAGCTTCTCCATGCCCACGACATCGGAGAAGCGGATCACATCGGTCGACCCAATGGAGACGACGTCAGCGACCGGGAGGTCGGTGCGACCTCCTGGAATCGAGCGCAAGTTGGCACGCAAGGGTGCCGGTGAAGCGCTCTCCATTCGATCGTGTGGATTGTCCGGGGTGGGGCGGGGATCGAGTTCCTCGAGTCGCGAGTCGGTGGCATCGAAATCGGAGCAAGAACCGGCGGCGGTAAGCTGCTCGGCAGACTCGCTCTCGCGGCCCAAACGATGCAAACAGAGGGCGACGGCGATTCGGGGGTCGGCGGCTTCGGGAGACTGGCGGACCAGCAATCGCCACTGCTCCAGGCTCGCCTCGACCTCTCCGAGGCGTAGAAGCATCTCGGCGTAGAGGCGACGAATTCCAGGATCGAAGGGGTCCCTGAGCAGTTGGGCTTCGAGCGAGTCGCGGGTGTGAGAGGGAGGCTGAGTCACCGATGGATTCCTTATCGGTCGTTTTCGGTCTTCGTTGGAGGAGGTGCAGCGAGGCTCTAGGGGACAATACCTCGGTGGCGGATCCAGCGTCGGAGGAGAGGCGGATAGATCCAGGTGTAGAGGCAGTAGGCGAGGTAGGCACCCGCGAGCCATAGGGCCACGGTGGACTGCAGCGCACTGGCCAGCCGGATCGTCACCAGGGCGAGAACCCACAGGGCGGCGGCGCCGAACCATCCCCAGCGGGCGAGGGGACGGGCCGGGGCGGCGATCCAGTGAGTTTGCATTCTCAGTTCGACCAGGGCCTCGGTAAGCGCCGTGTTGTTGGGATTCGCGCGCAACAGCTGCTGGCCGACTCGAAGGGCTTCTTCGAACCGCTTCTGATCGACGAGGGAAGTGAAGAGTAGGGTGACGACCCAGCGGCTCTCGGGATCCTCGCTGACTAGTTTCTCTACCTGGTACTGGGTGCTGGCGTCCCCCCGAACGAGCCCAACGAGGACACCCATCAGTCGGGCGCGGTCGTTCTGTGGGTCGAGACGGAGGGCCTCCTTCGAGAGCTCGGAGGCCTTGTCGACGTGAAGGGTGCACAGCATGAGGTGGCAGTAGCTGGCGAACAGATCAGCGTCCGTAGGATGAGCCCGGATCAGTTCGATGACGATTCGCTCGGCCTCTGCCCACCGCTTCTGCTGGGCCAGGATCTCGTACAGCAGTTCTCCCGTGGCGAGGTTGTGAGGGTCGCGTGCCAGCGCAGCGGAGGCGTAAGTCTCGGCCGCGGCCGTGTTCCCTTCGAGGAGAGCGATATGACCGGCGAGGAGTTCACCTCGAGGGTTCTCGGGCTCGTGAGCTATCGCTTGGCCAAGGAGACGCTTGGCATCGCCGAGTCGACCGATCTCGATGAGACGAGCGACCGAGTCGAAGGACTCGGCAGTGGTGCTCACCCGAGACTCCTCGTCGCCAGGGCCACGATGAGGCCGGTCAGACCGATCGAGATCGCGATGGCGCCGAGTGCGGCCGGCCAGGGATTCGGTGGATCGTCGCCGACGAAGTCCTGGACCTTGTAGGCGTCGCGCTGACTGAGATAGGTCCGTCCCAGGATGATGAGGGCGAGCACGCGGCCAGCATTGCGGAGTACTCGCGGATTCACTATCCAAGGCGCTTGGCTTCCTTGAAACAGAGTGTTCGAAAACCAGAGCAAAACTGCGGTCCACAACACTCCTGCCCCGAGGTAGAACCAGACGTCGCGTCCGAACCGACCGAGGCGCCAGGAGTTGAGTCCGTTGAGGATGAGGGTAGCGAACACGCCGCCGAAGAACGCGGTGAAGAACCCCGCCCGAATCGAATAGAGCGGCACCAATCGCTGCCCCTCTTTGAGGCTCGGTTGGAGCAGTTGCTCTAGGTCGTCGTTGGTCATGGTCTCGGTGGCAAGTCAGCTGGACGGCGGTAAGGAATCGTCCTCGGACGACACTACAAGTGCAGTTCGGGGGACTCTAGCAGTAGATACCCTTGAAGCGGCGGAACCGGAATGGAGCTGCGTGCCTTCTCGCGCGCCTTCGCTTCCGTTGCGCGGAGTGTGCTCGATGGAGGCTTTACGGAGCCGCCACGCTCTCGAACGGAGCGGTTGACAGGTCCCTCGAGGAAGTCTATCGTAAGCCAACTCATCGAGACCGGCTGAGGGAATAGGCCCAATGAAGCCGGGGCAACCCAGAGTGCTAACCACACTTTGAAGGTGCCAACTCCTACGGGGATCGAAAGATGCACCCGCCAGATGAGAGTCGTGAAACGCAACTGCGAAGGAAGCGACTCGAGCATACCGAACCTTTGTGGGGTTCTCGATGAGAGCAACGCAAGGAGATCTGTATGAGTTTTCTAGTCGTCTCTTCTTCGACCCGTCAGTCTGCGCGGCCGCTTGCGGCCGTCGTGGGGCCGGATTCGTCCCCTCGTACCGCGTCGCGGTCGGTGGCGAATTCCCCACCGAGCTCGACGGTGACTTCAGTCGCGGGCTTCGCCGGCCGGGCCGAAGGGAGCTCGCCGCCGAGTTCGACAGCGAAACCCGGACTTCGAGTCGAACGAGGCATCCTGCCCCTCGACGAGTCGCAGCGACTTCACCATGGCGGCCGCTGGCCGGTGGGTTCGACCCCAGCGTTGGCCTGGGAGCGGGTGTCGTCAGCGTCGGGCAGTCCGCACCCCAAGCCGACGGTCGTCGTTCTCGGGGGCATCTCAGCCGGTCGCCATGTCTGCGATACCGACCAGACTGGGTGGTGGAATTCGGTGGTCGGACCGGGGGGCGCGGTGGATTCCGATCGATTTGCGATTCTGGGGATCGATTTCGTCGGCGGCAACGGTGCGTCGATCGGTCCTCGGCAAGCGGAGGGTGGTTCGCGAGTTGGCGATTGGCCGGCGGTAGATCCTCGGGATCAATCCAGCGCTCTTGTCGCTCTTCTCGATGCCTTGCGCATCGATCGCGTCGCCTCGTTCATCGGCGCCTCCTATGGCGGAGCGGTAGCCCTAGCCTTCGGCGAAGCCTTCCCAACCCGGGTCGGGCAGCTCATCGTCCTCAGTAGCGCGGAGCGTTCCCATCCCCAGACGACGGCCTATCGCTCGTTGCAGCGAGGGGTGGTGCGAGATGCGCTCTCGCAGGGTGACGGGGCAGCCGGTCTTCGGCGGGCGCGCGGTCTGGCGATGGTCGGCTACCGGACAGCGGACGAGTTCCTCGCGCGGTTCAGCGCGCGGCCGATTCGTGAAGACGGCCGCTTTCGGTTTGCGGTCGAGGAGTATCTCGAGGCGCGGGGTCGGGACTTCGCTCTGAGATTCGACCCCCAAGCGTTCCTCGTCCTCTCGGAGTCACTGGATCTGCACGATGTAGTCCCTGAGAAGGTCGTCGTGCCGACCCATCTCGTCGCGGTGGAGTCGGACCAGATAGTGCCTTTGGAGCAGATGGTTTCGTTGAGGGAGCGGCTGGGTGGTCCGTGTTCCCTCCACACCCTGCAGTCGCTGTACGGGCACGACGCTTTCCTCAAGGAGTCGGTGCAGATCGGCCGCATCCTCACCCGTTGCCTGGAGGAGATCTGATATGACCCTTCCGACCTCTGAAACCGATCTCGATTCCCCGCCGGCCTTTCGGTCCGGCCGCGCTACGACGGCCGTACGCGCCGGGTTGACCAGCGACACGCAGTTCGGCGCCGTGGTGCCGCCTATCCACCTGTCTTCGAACTTCACCTTCGAGGGGTTGGGCCGCCCGAGAGAGTACGACTACACACGCTCCGGCAACCCCACTCGGGACCTGCTGGGCGAGGCGATCTCAGACCTCGAAGGCGGGGCGGGTGGGGTCG
>JAIOJS010000337.1 GCA_019911795.1 Thermoanaerobaculia bacterium
GACCAAAGGCTGGAGCTGCCATCGCTGCGCAAACGAGGAGCAGTACCCAAGCTATCCGCATAGGAAGTACTCCGTTCATGACGCCTAACGGACCTGAGCGAAGCGGCAAGTGCGCGACAGCGCACTTGTCCGCTTGAGCGCGTTGTTAGCTAGCGCACGGCTCGGAGCGACGGCTACCAACGGTATTCGACTTCTCAGTTAATGAGCTCAAAGCTCTCCCCGAACCCGGCACTCACGTACACGTCTGCCAGTGCTGGGCGACCCAAATCCTTGTTGAACTTGTCAACGATTCGTTCGCGCCTGGTCTTCTCGTTTCCTGCGATGGCCTGCAGAAGGATGCTCGACTCGGTTACGACAGCCTGCGCTTGCTTCTGCAAGGAGGTAAGCTCCTGTTCAATCAACTGGGAGAGATTCTCGCTGCAACCAATGAGAATGAACTTGGCGTAGTTTGAGTGCAAGCGGTCGCCGCCAGTAACGGCCTTCTCCGAAAGCTCCCGATAAGCTGGCGTGCACTCTCCCGACCGCACCACAGGCGTCGGCTCCTTGCAGGACACGATCCAGAGACTCAAGAGAGTTACCGCTGCAGAACAAACGCTAGCGTGTGGCTGCATGGGATTGCCTCCGACGATCAATCGCCAGCTAACGGCTCATGAGTTGAGCGGCGGCCCAGACTCGCGGCGCCGAGCGCAGCGAGCCACAGACGTCGCCAGCCGTCCGCTCGAACGAGTTGTTAGCGGGCACGCCACCCTCGGCCCCGCAGCAGAACGGCCGCACACACAACACCGATTGTCCATGCCCCGATTAGGAGTGCCAGCCAAACTCGTTGGCTGAACAGCGCTCTCTCCAGAGGATATATCGGCGCGCCGCTGAGGGAAGCAACCATGACCAGTGACAAGAGCGCGTAAGCAGCTGCGAGCAGAGAAAGGACCACACCGGCCCAAAGGAGGCCGCGAAAAGCCTGCACTGTCCTTCCTGCGACGGCTGAGGAGGACATTTCCCTTGCCCGCTAGCGGATCATGAGCTAAGCGGCAACTGGGCGCAGCCCAGTTGTCCGCTTGAGCGAGTTGTTATGCGGCGCTTCGATTACCCATTGGGCGCTGCCCTCTTTGCACTCGAGGGACACAGCATTCGGCCTGCTCGAGGTCGGCAGGTGCCCGCCATCGACGGAACGCGTGATGAGATGGTTGTTGTTGTCATGATGAAAGGCGAGTTCGAGTCGCTCATCTGCACCGAGGCCGGAGTCGCCCCGTGCTTCGTTGCCCCTCAACAATCCACGGTCCACCTCAAGTGCGGCGATGCTCGCGGTGTAAGACTCGTTGATTCGGAGCTTGCAGTCGTGGAGGGGCGCATCTCTGCCGTTCTCCAGGACCAAGGAGAACCCCAGTGCCTGAGGCCCGCCGAACGGATCTGGACGACTCTTGAGAGTCAGGCGCAATGATCTCGTGCCGCTTGCAGAGGAGAGCGACGACTGCTCGCTGTACTCGGTCTGCCAGGCGCAGCCAAGCACAAGAGAAAGCGAGATTGCCAGCGAGGGCGCCTCAAGCCGCATAACGGATCCTGAGTTCACCGGCGCGCCCCACCAAGTTCACCGAGCGAAGCGAGCCGAGGCGCAAGGGGCGCGTCCGGTGCAACGAATTGAAGCTCATACAGGCCTCCTCCGGGGCTACCCACGCGGTAGCTTTCCTGGATCCCAAACCACCAGCCAGAGGAGGCACTGCATGCGATTCTACGCTCGCTCTCAAACCTACACCTGCGGCGTCGACCTGCACCGGCGGACGATGTACCTGTGCGTTCTTGACCACGAGGGCGGGATCGTCTTCCATCGCAAGCTGCCTTGTCGACCGGAGACCTTTCTCGCTGCGGTCGAGCCGTTCCGCGCCTCGCTCGTCGTCGGCTGCGAGTGCCTGTTCTCCTGGTATTGGCTCGCCGACCTGTGCGCCGAGGCCGGGATCGATTTCGTGCTCGGTCATGCCCTCGGCATGCGCCTGATCCACGGCACCAAGACCAAGAGCGACAAGCTCGACTCCGAGAAGATCGCACGCCTGCTGCACTCCGGTCATTTCCCGCTCGCCTACGTCTATCCGCGGGCCACCCGCGCGACGCGCGACCTCTTGCGCCGCCGGCTCTACTTCGTGCGCCGCCGCGCCGACCTGCTGACCCATCTGCAGATCGTCGAGGCGCAGCACAACCTCGAGCCGCTTCGTGTCCGTCGCGACCGCACCGCGATTCGCGCCGACTATCCCGAGCGATTCCCGGCCGGCTCGGCGCGCCTTTCGATCGTCGCCGATTGCCGCATGCTCGACACACTCGACCAGCTCATCGGAACGCTCGAGCGAGAGCTCGTGCGCAGTGCGAAGGTCGACGACCTCGACTCGTTCTGCCGCCTGCGCACGGTGCCCGGGATCGGCGAGATCCTCGCCATGACACTGATCTACGAAGTGCCCGACTTCGACCGCTTCGACGATGTCGGTGAGTTTGCCTCCTACGGCCGGCTGGTCGCCCCGCGCGGCGAATCCTCGGGCAAGCTCGGCGCCAGTCGTGGGCGAAAGCAGGGCAACGTCCATCTCAAATGGGCCTTTTCCGAGGCCGCCGTGCTGATGCTGCGCGACAATCCGAGCGCCCAGAAGCTTCACGCGCGACTCGTTCGCCGTTTCGGCAAGGCCAAGGCACTCTCGGTACTCGCCCACAAGATCGGACGAGCCGTGTTCTTCATGCAGAAACGCAGACTGCCGTTCGATCCAGAACGGTTCTACGCGGAGGGCTAGAGAGATCGTGGAGGAGCGTCGGCGAGCTCGTCGTCTAAGTCGAGTCGATGAAGATCCGAGTCCGAGAAGGTGCGCACCAGGCCGCGAGCCGGGGGACAAGAGAGCCCGCAGGACGCGCCAGGGACTCAGCGATCGGACAGCCCGCCGAATTGAAGAGACGCCGACGCTCGCTCCCTTCCTACCGCCGTTTCGATCGACGCTGCCCCTCGCGCGAGCCCGCCGCCAACGGATCCCGAGAGATCGACGAATCGAGTCGGACGCATCGAGGGCACGGAAGAGCTTCTGGGACGTCGCGAGAGACCCCCGCGACCGCGCGCCGAAGAACGCGCGACGAGCCCCGATAGGTGTTGGGTGCAGCGTCGCACGAGCTGCACCAGACCGCGAAGCCCAAGTCAGCGAAGATCGAAAGACGGCAACGACGACCGAGAACCGACGAGCCGCCGCGCTCGTCTCAGGACAGCGCTACCTCTTGACAGACGGAGGCCTGATAGGTGTTAGAGCGCACCACGCTTCCGCTACA
>JAIOJS010000338.1 GCA_019911795.1 Thermoanaerobaculia bacterium
GCATCTTCCTCCAGGGCAGCTGTCACCACCTCTTCGACACTGCGGTTGTGGCCCAGATGAATAATCTCGGCTCCCGAGGCCTGCAAGATCCGACGCATGATGTTGATCGCCGCGTCGTGCCCGTCGAAAAGGGCCGCCGAGGTCACGATGCGGACCGGATTCTCGAGCGCGTAAGGAGTCGTCGGATCGACGACGGGAGCGGGAGCGGTGGCGGTGTGGGACATAGAGAAGGAGCCTCGTCGTGGGAGCGTAGTCGTTCGTGCTTGCCGTTTGATGCAAACCTCGGGACGACCCCATTATCCCACGACCGATTCAAATCCGGTCCCTCGCTGGTACAATGACGCCATGAGTCCTCTTCGAAATACCGAAGAGCCCCCTATCCCCACATCCATCCGGCGAGCTGAGTTTCGACCTCTCGATTCCAGCCCGAGCACAAAGCTCCGGCAGATCTCGCTGGTCTAGGAGAATCCATGACCCAACTCTCGAACTCGTACCTCCGACCGATGATGTCCCCCCGGGCGTTTCGCGTCGCCATCAGCTTCGCTCTTCTCATGTTCCTCGCCGTGTCGGGCTGGGCGGCGTCCCAAGGACGCATCGCCGGCACCGTCAAGGATCAGGACGGCAAGCCCTTGGAAGGGGTCACCGTGACCGTCCGCGGCCTCGAGCGGGACACCCTCGACACCTACACCACCAACAAGAAGGGCAAGTTCACCGCCATCGTGGTCGATGCCAGCCTCTCCCACGCCATCAGCCTCGAGCTAGAGGGCTACGAATCGCTAGTGGACAAGCCCCTCGACATCGGTATCGGCAACAACCCTCTCGGCTTCGTCATGGCCAAGGGCGCCAGTACGCCGACCGGAGCCAAGTACACCGGAGGGCCCAGTCCTGAAGCTGCGGCGGTCTTCAACGCCGGCGCGGACGCCGCTCGTGCCGGGGATCTCGTCACCGCACAGGCCAAGTTCGAAGAGGTCCTCACGATCGATCCCGACCTGGTCCAGGCGCACTCGGCGTTGGCCGGAATCTACCTCGAGGGCGAGGAATACCAGAAAGCGGCGAACGCGGCCGACAAGGCGCTCTTGGGGTCACCTGACGACAGCCGGCTCCTCAACCTCGCTTACGAGGCGTACAAGGGTCTGGGCAACGAAGCCCACGCGGCCGAATTGCTCGCACGCATCAAGGAGTTGGGCGCCGGCGGTGATGCCGCCATCGTTATCTTCAACGAGGGAGCCGGAGCAGCCCAGGCGGGGGATCTCGCCACCGCCATCGCCAAATTCGAAGAGGCTCTAGAGATCAATCCCGAGCTCGATGCCGCCTATGGTGGCCTGGCGATGACCCATCTCGGCAACGGTGACTACCAGGAAGCGGCCGACTACTCCGAGAAGTGGCTCGAGCGTCAGCCGGGAATCGTCCGAGGCCTACAGGCCCGCTACGACGCCTACCGGCTGCTCGGCGATGAAGCCAAGACCCAGATGGCCTTTGACGAGTTCGCCGCGGCCAGCCCTGCGATGCTGACCAAGGCGCTCCAGGATCAGGCCAACGAGGCCTTCAACATGAATCAGATCGACACCGCCAAGGGGCTAGCCGAGAAGATCCTCAGCGTCAACCCCGAGCACCCTCGCGGCCACTACATCCTTGGGCTGTGCTTGGTGAACAAGGGCGATAGCGCCGGTGCCAAGATGCACCTCGAGAAGTTTGCGGCCCTCGCTCCCACCGATCCGGACGCCGCTGGCGCCGCGGAGATGGCCAAGAGCCTGTAGCTCAAGTAGTCTCCAAAGCCCGGGTCTCTCGAAGCCCCGACGCCTCCCAGGTCCGTCTCCCCATGAGCGCCGCTGCAAGCGCCGCTCGGGGGAGGCGGGACTCCACAGGCATGAGACTTGACTGGCCCGAGACTTGGCCAGTCTCAGGAGCCGTCGCGGGAAGAGCCTCTCGCGATGCGCAAAATCTCCTCCGCCGCCACCTGAGGACTCAACGTCCCTGTCCCTACGCGCTCCTCGATCGCACCGAGGCCGTCTTTCACCCGCGGGTTCTGCCGCACCTCGCGCACCACCGCCTCCTCCACCAGTCGCCACATCCAGTCCAGGCGCTGACGACGGCGGACCGGCTCGAAGTTTCCAGACGCGGTCACTGCCTCGCGGTGGGCGCAGAGAGCCGCCCAGAGTTCCTCGAGGCCGTCACCCTCCTGGGCCGACACGGTGAGGACTCGCGGACTCCAGTCCGACGAGCCCGACTGTAGAGTGTGGAGGGCTACCGCATAGTCGCGTCGCGCCCGTTCGGCCGCCGGTTCGAGGCCTCCATCCGCCTTGTTGATGACTAGGATGTCGACCAGCTCGAGGTTCCCGCGCTTGATCCCCTGGAGTTCGTCCCCCGTACCGGGAACTAGGAGCACCACGAAAGTGTCCACCATCCCAGCCACCGCGGCTTCGGACTGTCCCACCCCGACGGTTTCGACGAACACGGTATCGAAGCCGGCAGCCTCCAGGACGAGGATCGCCTCCTGAGTGCGCAGCGCCACTCCGCCGAGGGATCCTCCCGATGGCGAGGGACGGATGAAGGCGGAGTCGCTCTGGGCTAGCTGGTTCATCCTCGTCTTGTCGCCGAGAATACTGCCGCGGGTCTGTACGCTCGAAGGGTCGACGGCGAGCACCGCGATCCGGCGCCCCTTGGTCTCGATGAGCCAGGACCCGAGGGACTCGATGAGCGTACTCTTGCCGGCCCCGGGGAGCCCACTGATCCCCACCCGCATGGAACCACCGGCGTGGGGGCCGAGCCGCATCAGGAGTTCGCGGGCCAGGAGCTGATGGTCCTCTCGGCGACTCTCGACCAGGGTCAGGACTCGGCCGAGGGTTGTACGGTCTCCGCCCAGCACTCCATCGACCAGCTCTCGCAGTTCCCCTTCTATCGAGGATTCCCCCTCCCTCGAGGCGTCGTTCGCTGGGAGTTCGTCAGTCACGCCGCTCCAGCGCCTCGACCAAATCCAATGCCGCATCGGTAATCACCGTGCCGGGACCAAAAACGGCGGCAACGCCCATCTCTCGGAGGGTCGCGTAGTCCTCGGGGGGAATGACCCCACCTACCACGACCAGGATCTCGGGGCGTCGAGCTGCCAGCAGCGCGTCGCGGAGTTCGGGCACCAGGGTGAGGTGCCCAGCCGCCAGCGAGCTGACCCCGACGATATGCACGTCATTCTCGACCGCCTGGCGAGCTACCTCGGACGGGGTTTGAAAGAGGGGACCGATGTCGACGTCGAAGCCGAGGTCGGCGAAGGCACTGGCGATCACCTTTTGCCCCCGATCGTGGCCATCCTGCCCCATCTTGGCGACGAGGATGCGCGGGCGACGCCCTTCGCGCTCGGCAAAGGCGTCGACTCGTTGCTGGACGGCGGCCACCGCGGTCGAACTGCTTCCCATCTCCTGGCTGTAGACCCCCCTGATCGTAGACGTGGGCGCTTGATAGCGCCCGAAGACTTCCTCGAGAGCGTAGCTCATCTCCCCCACCGTCGCATGGCAGCGAGCCGCATCGACCGCCAGGGCGAGCAGGTTTCCGTGCCCCTCGCGGGCGGCCTCCGTCAGAGCGGTCAGCGCATCGGCCACCGCCTCAGCGTCGCGCTCGCGACGGAGCTGGTCGAGCCTCTCCAGCTGAGCCGCTCGCACCGCCTGGTTGTCGACCTTGAGAGTCTCGATCCGCTCCGCGGTGGGCGGTTGCCAGCGATTCACTCCGACGATGATGCGCTGCCCGGAGTCGATACGCGCCTGGGTACGAGCCGCCGCCTCCTCGATCCGCCGCTTGGGCAGACCGCCCGAGATCGCGATCGACATTCCACCGAGTTCGTCGATCTCGGCGAGATGGGTGCGGGCGCGCTCGGTGAGCTGATGAGTCAACCACTCCACGTAGTGGCTTCCTCCCCAGGGATCCACCGTGTCGCAGGTGCCTGCCTCCAGCTGCAGGTTCAACTGGGTGTTGCGCGCGATCCGGGCCGTCGCGTCGGTCGGCAGGGCGAGCGCCTCGTCGAGGGCATTGGTGTGCAGGGATTGGGTCCCACCAAACACCGCCGCCAACGCCTCGACGCAGGTTCTCACCACGTTGTTGTTGACGTCCTGGGCGGTAAGACTCCACCCCGACGTCTGACAGTGGCAGCGCAACATCGTCGATTTGGGATCCTGGGGCTCGAACGGGGCTATCAGTTCGGACCAGAGTCGTCGGGCCGCTCTCAGCTTGGCGATCTCCATGAAGAAGTCCGTACCGATACCCCAGAAGAAAGACAACCGAGGCGCAAACTCGTCGATCGAGAGTCCGGCCTCGAGCCCCGTGCGGACATACTCCAAGCCATCGGCCAGGGTGTACGCGAGTTCCAGATCCGCCGTCGCCCCGGCCTCCTGCATGTGGTAGCCGGAGATGCTGATGCTGTTGAAGCGTGGCATGTGGGCCGAGGTGTAGCGAAAGATGTCGCCCACAATCCGCATCGAAGGGGTCGGAGGATAGATGAAGGTATTGCGGACCATGAACTCCTTGAGGATGTCGTTCTGGATGGTCCCCGAGAGTCTCTCAGGAGCGACCCCCTGCTCCTCGGCGGCAACGATGTAGAGAGCGAGGATCGGCAACACCGCGCCGTTCATGGTCATCGACACGCTGGTGCGGTCCAGGGGGATCCCGTCGAAGAGGATCCGCATGTCGAGGATCGAGTCGATCGCCACCCCGGCCATGCCGACGTCCCCCTTCACCCGGGGATGGTCAGAGTCGTAGCCGCGATGAGTCGCGAGATCGAAGGCGACCGAGAGGCCCTTCTGGCCGGCCGCAAGGTTGCGCCGGTAGAAGGCGTTACTCTCCTCTGCGGTGGAGAATCCGGCGTACTGCCGGAGAGTCCAGGGACGCCCCACGTACATCGAAGGGTAGGGACCACGAACGTAGGGCGCCAGTCCGGGAACGCCGGGCTCCGGTACCTCTCGTAGCGCCTCGGGCGCTAGGATCGAGGGGATGTCGATCCCCTCGGGGGTAGCAGAAACCGCCGGATCAGAGGGATCGGCGAGGGCGGCGCGAAGGTTCCCCAGTGCCTGGTCGAAGTCCAGTCCTTCCAACGTTCTCGTCGTCACGAGACGCCTCCTTGCGAGCTCTCGGAAACCTCGGGACCGGCAAGCTCGCGACGGCGACGCTCCTCCTCCAGCGGTCCACTATCGCGCCAACGCACCGGGTCCGAAGATGCAAGGCTGGACCTTGGAGGTAGCCCGGACAGTTCGACCTTCGCCAGTTCCGAAGGAAGCCGTTCCGACTCGGCCGGGAAAGCGGACACCCCGACGATCGGTAGTTGTCCCTCCGCCAGGGCATCCCGCCGCTGCTGGGAACTCACTTGCAGGCTGGCGACCAGTGACGCCAGCCCCTGCGCCGAGCTCAAACCGCCGGCGCCCTCGATGGATCGAAAGCGCTGCCATCCCCGGCGCGCTATCAGCTCCGTCATCGTCTCCAGGTAGGCACTTCCGGCGGCTGCATCCACGACCCTCTTCAGTCCACACTCTTCACCCAGGACAGCCTGAGTAGCCAAGGTCAGTCTGGCCGCCGCGTTTGAATAGTCTCCGCCCGCAGAACGCGCCGCGTCGAAGCGTCGGATCGACAGGCTAGAGCATCCCCCGACCACTCCCGCCAGAGCCTCGAGGGTCGCTCGAATCTGATTGTTCTCTACGTCGTACACCGTCTGGGTTCGCCAGGCGCTGCGTCCATGGCACGTTGCTGTACTCGGCGAGGCTCCAAGCTCCGTCCAAAGCATGCGCCAAGCAAGGCGCAGGGCACGCACCTTGGCGATCTGGATGCCGACATCTCGCCCCAGGCTCACCGTCAACCGGATGCTGTCCCGAGCCTCCTCTGGAGACCATCCCGCGGTCATCAAGGCGCGACCGTACGCCACCCCTGCGGCCACCGCATAGCCAACCTCGAGAGCGGGGTCGGCCCCGCGGTCGGCAACTCTCGCAGTGTCCACTTCGAAGGGGGCGAGAGAAGACTGTTGTCTCAGCGGTGAGACCAGGGGGGCAAGGCAAGTCTCGATGTCGGGAGCCGTCGATGGGGCACTCAGCGCTACGCCGAGGGGGTCGAGACCGAGACACACCCTGGGTCGTGCGGGCAACACCGACTCCAACCGTTCGGTCACCAGTTCCACCAGGTCCGCGAGGTCACCATCGAAGGTCGAGGAGAATCCGTCACCGAGGCTGAGAGACAGGGTCCCCGGCCAAGTGGTCATGAGGTCCGAGAACTCCTCCACCCCCCAGCGATTCGGTCCTTCGGCCGCCTCTGCGACGTTCAACCGAACGCCCTCCAGGGGCCAGTCGGCAAGGGCCGCGAGCCGGCCCAAGACCTCGACGGGACGGGTGACCGGTAACTCCAACCAGGTCTCCCAACCTGGGCGTTCCTTCAGCGTAGGAAGGTCCATCTTCGGTCCGTGGGGGTAGACGGCCTCGACCTCCAAGCCTTCTCGGCGCCGGGTCGGCAAGGCCTCACGCCAGTTCTTCGGCACGCCCTTGACCGAGGCCAGGATCGCTTGCTCCCACTGCTTCCAACTGTCGCTACTATCGACCTCGGCGGTCGGTCCAGCATCGGTACTCATAGGTCGCGAATAGTATCAGCAGGACGCTTCTGGAGACCGTGACCCCGACCCAGGAACCTGTTCGAGAAGGGGCGCCCCGAGGACTTCCGCTAAGCTTCGACGATGCTACGGGCATTGGTGAGGACTGGACTCGACCGTAACGCATCCGTCGGCTTCGATTCCGTAGGGGTTTGGACCGGTTCGGCGTGGACCTCGTCCACCTTCGAGGTCCCACCGAAGATCCTCATCGTCCTCCTCATCGCGCTGATCTTCGCCCTCGTCGTCGTTATGGCTAGGCTACGACTCGCCGCTCTGCGCCAACGGGCTCTCATCCTCGAATCGGAGGTGGCTGAACGGACCCGGACCCTCGAGACCAAACTCCTTCAGCTGCAGAGGTCCCAGGAACAGACCGCCGAAGCTCGGGCTCGACTCGGCTCGGCGCAGAGTCGAATCGCCGATCTCTTGCGCGGCGCCCCGCAAGCCGAGAACAGCCTGCGAGACTGGCTGCAACCGATCGGACGGGAGATCGTGACCGCCCTCGACCTCAAGTCGATCGATCTGTGGCAGTGCGTCGAAGGGCAGCTGGTGCCGCTAGGGGATTCCTCGCCCATGGGCCCTCCCCCGGACGTTGCCGCCATGACCCGAGCCCTCTCCGAACTTCGCTGGTTCCACGACACCAGCCGCACCCTGGTGCCGATCGGTGGCTTCTCCGGTCACTTGGTAGGGACGGTTAGCCTCGGTGGCCTCCATACCGAATGGCATCCGGAGGAACGTCAACTGGTAGCAGACTTTGCCCGCCATGCCGGATCCATCCTGGAGATCCGCAATACCCGCCAACGTCTCGCCCGCCTGGAGAGTCAGCGCTCGGCGACCCGACGTGAACTGGTCGCAGGGGGACAGGGCGTCCTCCGTCTCTGCCCTCGTTGTTCGCAGTGCTTCGACGAAACCGTGAGCCACTGCCCCAAAGACGGGGACGAGCTGCCAAACTCGCGGCGCCTGCTTCCCTATCGAGTTGGTTCGCGCTATCGACTCACTCGAATCCTGGCCCAGGGTGCGGTCGGCACCATCTTCGTGGCTCAGGACGAACAACTCCACCGCAACGTCGCGGTCAAGATTCTCAACCAAGCACACTTTCGCAGTGACCAGGCGCGGGCCCGATTCGACAAGGAGTGCCTGGCCGTGGCCAAGATTCGCCATCGCGGCGTGGTCACGCTCTACGACAACGGGATCCTCCCGGACGGCTCTCCCTTTTTGGTCATGGAACTTCTCGACGGGGTCGACCTGGCGACCATGATGGGAGCCTGTGGTCCCGGACGACCGGACCAGGTGGCTCGCCTCATCCGGCAGGGATCAAGCGCCCTGGAGGCCGCTCATCTGGTGGGTCTGATCCACCGCGACGTCAAACCGCAGAATATCTTCCTCGCTTCGCGGGAGCATGGTTTTCGCACCAAGGTCCTCGACTTCGGTCTGGCCAAGGACTTCGCCGACGACGGCACCATGACGCAGTCGGGGCTGGTGGTCGGAACCCCCGCCTACATGTCGCCGGAGCAGATCCGAGAGCAGCCCCTGGGGCCGCAAAGCGACATCTACTCCCTGGCCGCAGTTTGCTACTACGCCATGACCGGTCATCGCACCGTCGAGTCCACTGAAGTCGTGGACATCTTCTCGGAGGTCGTCCATCGCGTCCCGCCGCGGGTGTCCGAACTGCTGCCGGGTGCGCCTCGAGAGGTGGACGAAGCGTTCTCTGCTGCCCTCGCCAAGGATCCCATGGACCGTCCCTCGAGCGCCATCGAGTGGGGTCGCATCTTCACCATCGTAGGCCGGATGCCACCACACCATGCCGGCTGGTTTCTCGATCGCGCCCCCGAGAGCGGGGCCCGGCGGCGTGGTCGCGACCACGATCTTCCCCCGACGCTGGTTGGCTAGCACTAGCAATCTGACTGAAGAAGGCGGGCCGTCAGAGCCGGCCTAATCGGTCTCGAAATCGATTTCGAACTCGCCAGTATCCCGGAGCTCTCCCTTCATGAAGAACTCCACCAGGCCCGTTTCGAGGCTGTACTCGGCCCCCACCACTTCGAGCCCCTTGTTCCGTATCAAGTCTTCGAGGATCTCGGAACCATGGATCAGTTGGCGAACCGACCTCTCTACGTTGGCTCGGATCGCCTTCCGCAGGAGGGTCAGATCGTCAACGTCTCCGTGCGATTCCATCAGTTCGATCAATGAGGGGCGAATGCGGTCCACGATCGAACGCAGGTTGTAGGAAGTCTCTTCGTCCGGTCGCCTCAGATCCTCCAGGGTCGCGCCGACCGCGCCGCAGCTAGAGTGTCCGAGCACGACCACGAGGCGACATCCGAATTTCTGGGCGGCAAACTCGACGCTACCAACCAGCGACGGCGCCACGATGTTCCCAGCGACGCGGATGACGAAAAGATCGCCCAAGCCCTGGTCGAAGACGATCTCGGCCGGCACGCGGGAGTCCGAACAGCCGAGGATAATGGCAAAGGGTGATTGCTCCTCCACCACCTCCGAACGCCGCCGCTGCGTCACCTCCGCCCCAGGCGTCAGGCTATCTGAAACAAAGCGTCGATTTCCCTCTTCGAGGCGTTCCAACGCTTCGTTGGCTGCCATTTTGATCTCGATCCGTCGCAAGCCGTTCTCCTCAATGCGTCATTTTCGAGCAAGGCGCGATCGATTACTGCGTTCGGAATGGTACTGCATCAGAGGCGAGGTCCCGGAGGGTCTGGAGCGGGCGCGGTGAAAGCCGTGACCTCGATGCGGGGAGTTCGCTCCGGCGTTTGGGCCCGGGCCACGATCGAGCGACAATGGAGCCCCCTACCACTTGCTCGTACCACTGAACGAGGTTCCCCATGAACTCCGCTGATAGCCAGGTCCTCTACCAGGACGACGTCTTCACCCTCACCCAAGCCGACTTCTGCGGTATTCCCGGATACCTCATCGTGAGACTCCGTACCGCTTCCCAGTCCCTGGGTGACCTACCTCCCCACCACGCCGCCCGGCTCGGCGAACTCCTCACTTCCGCCGTCACCGCCATCGAAAAGGCTCTCGCGGCGGACCGGGTCTATTGCCTCTCATTCTGCGAGATCGATCGACGATTGCACTTCCATCTCTTCCCCCGCACCACCGGTCTCCTCGAGGCGTACTTCGAGGCGACCGGAACCGAGGGCCAGCCCATCAACGGTCCGTTGCTTTTCGAATGGGCCCGCGATGCGTACCCGGCGGGAGGCGCGGTGCCACCCGGATCGCCGAGTCTCCAGGAGGTAGGTGATCGACTGCGTTCCCTCCTTGGCTGACCGCTTCTCTGCCTCAGGCGCTGGAGCCTGCACCGTGAGCCGCGACCTTACCCAGACTGAACCACGGGACTGCCTACAACCTCGGCGCGAACACCCAGGGAACCGGCGCCAAGCCATGGTGCTGGCGCCAGGCCGCAAGTTGCCCGGCATGGTGCCCCTCGTGAACGAGGAGCGCTTGGAGATGGTGTCCGATAGTAGGCTGGGACGTTGCGAGGTCGTGGTCCGGATTGGCGCGTCCCAGATCAGCGGCGGCCATCGCGGCGACGAACTCGCAGCGCAACGCGCCGGTCCGTTCCAAGCGCTCTACCAACTCTCCTGGTGGCAGAGAAACTCCCTCCCCAGCTCCAAGGTCGGAGATTTCTCGACCCAACGAGCTTGGCCTGGAAGAGGGACCAAAGGCCATCAACAGCTCAGGAAAATCGTCCGGAAGTTCTTCCACCTTCAGAAGGTGCAACAGGTAGCTATCCGCGAGGAGTAGGTGACCGATGACCCAGGTCGGAGGGTGCTCTCCCCAGCGAGGCTGGAGGGCCCACTGTTCCTCACGGAAGTCACGGACCATCCGCAGTGAATGCTCGCGAACGTGACTCAAAGACCACGAGAGGATTTCGCCGAGATCGTTCATTGCAACTATCTTTGCCGCTAGCGGCATCGGAGTCCATTCCTTCTCCAGCCGATCTCCGAGAACGTCCCCGGATTCGAACCGTCCGAGAAGATCCCGAAGGCAGGACTCAAGAGGTGAGATAACTCGGGTGCTGGTCAATAGGAGGAAAGTGAGAGCCAAGGCGCAGCAGGATCGAGTCATTTTCATCGGCTCCTCGTGGTGACAGTTTCGGTTCAAACGCTTCTACCCCTCGAACACGACGAGACCGCCCAGACTGCGCCGGGCAGATTGAAGTTCCGCTAGGAGCCCCGATGAGCACAATCTGACCGCGAGTGGGAGAAGGCCGCGCGGAGCGTCAGATTTCATGGGGAGACGGAAGCGAGGGATCTCGAGATCACCTCGGTTTCGTCCTTGCTGCGCGGGAAGGCGCTAGGGCTGGATCCGGTCGAGGACAGGATACCGCCCCCGTCGGCTAAGATCAGGTTTCAGGCCAGCCCCTCGACCCTGCCCCTACGAGATCAACCTCCAAGCTCAGTGAAGAGGGCATTGGCGAGGTCTATTGCGCTGAAGATCATAAGCTCCGACGCCTCGATCTGATCGGGGGTCGTACGGAACGGATTGGAACCCATCAAGGAAACTCCACAATGATGTTTAATGTCGGCAGCCGATCCAACCGCTACCGCCGGCTCATCTTGGCTTCCACCGCTTGCCTTCTAGCGGCGTGTGCACCTGATGGGCCTCTCGACTCCAACCCAGGGGTTGCGCCCGAGCCAAGCTCCTTCGCCGCCATGGCCATCCCCGATGTCTTTGCCGCCGACGCGGCGGAAGCGGTCCTCCGCGACGGAGGCAACGCCGTCGACGCTGGGATCGCCACCGCGTTTGTGCTTGCCGTCACCTTCCCGGAAGCAGGCAACCTAGGCGGAGGCGGCTTCCTGCTGAGCCGCATGAACGGTGAAAGCGCCTTTCTCGACTACCGCGAGACAGCCCCGGCGGCGGCGAGTCGAGACATGTACCTCGACGACTCGGGCGATGTCATTCCGAATCTCAGCCTCGTCGGGCACCTCGCCTCGGGAGTCCCCGGCACGGTAGCTGGCTTGTGGGCGGCGCACCAACGCTACGGAACCCTGCCCTGGGCGCGCTTGGTACAGCCCGCCATCGGCTTGGCCGAGAACGGGTTCCTGCCTCCGGCAAGGCTGCTCGAGAAAATTTCCCGGGAGACGACGGACCTCGCCGAAACCAACTTCTCCGAGACCTTCGGTGGCCTCAGCGCGACCGAGCTCTTCCGACAGCCCGAACTCGCGGCAACCCTGCAACGGATTGCAGACAACGGCCGCGATGGCTTCTACCACGGCCCCACCGCCGAGATGCTGGTCGCCGAGATGACCCGCGGCGACGGTATTGTCAGCGCCGCCGATCTGGCTGCCTACGAACCCAAATGGCGCGAGCCTTTGACCTCCGAATGGCAAGGGTTCGAGGTCCTCTCTGCGCCTCCGCCGAGTTCCGGCGGCTTTGCCGTCATCCAGCTACTGGAGATGAAGGAGAGCCTGGCCGAAGACTTCGCGGATCTCGAGCACAACTCAGGTCAGTATGTCCATCTGATCGCCGAGATGGAAAAGCGGGTCTTCGCGGACCGCGCCGAGTACCTCGGAGACTCGGACGTCGTGGACGTGCCGATCGATGAGCTGATCGACGAAGCCTACATCCACCGCCGCGCCCAGGAGGTGAATCGCACCGCGATTTCTGCTCCCGAGCAGTCGGTACCCGGCTTGGAAGAGAGCCCGCAGACCACCCACTTCTCGATCATCGATTTCCAGGGCAACGCCGTGTCCAACACGTATACCCTCAACGGGACCTTCGGCAACGGCGTCGTCGTCGAGGGGGCTGGTTTTCTACTGAACAACGAGATGGACGACTTCAGCGCGAAGCCTGGTGTGCCCAACCTCTACGGCGTGGTCGGAGCTGAGGCGAATTCGATCGCACCCGGCAAGCGGATGCTCTCCTCGATGTCGCCTACCATCCTGCTCAAAGACGGGGAGATCGCCATGGTCCTCGGTACGCCAGGTGGGTCGACGATCTTCACATCGGTCTTTCAGACCATCCTCAACATCGTCGATTTCGGAATGACCCCCAGTGAGGCCGTCTCGGTGACCCGCTTCCACCACCAGCTACTCCCTCCCGACCTAGTTACCTACAGCCCGGGACGACCGTTGCCCGAGGCGACGGTCGAGGATCTCGAAGGTCGTGGCTACCG
>JAIOJS010000339.1 GCA_019911795.1 Thermoanaerobaculia bacterium
GGTTTGTAGTTTGGCGATCTGCGCCAAGTGTTCCCCCCGTTCCCGCTGCGCCACCTCCAACTGGCCCTGACGATGCGCTGCTTCCTCCTCGAGCTGGTCCACACGTTGAGCGCGAGCTTCGGCCGCCGACCGACGCTCCACCTGTTCCTGGGTCTGTCCCCGCAGAACGGCGAGCTCATTCTGCTGTTCTCGCAGCGTTCGATGTAGCTCCTGAATCTGCTCATCCCGAGTGCGTAGACGCTCGACGCCGAACGCCGCCGTCTGTCGCGCCCGGGCAGCCAGCAACCACCATACCGCGAGACCGCTCCCCAAGGCCGCCAACAAAGGGATCCAAACCGATTCGAGACCGATCGAGGTCAACATCCACCCCCCGAATTTGCCGGATCAATCATCCGTCGATGTTAGCTGGTTGCGATTCGGAATCCGAGGTGCGACCGGACCGGATGCGAGCGGCGAGGTCCGGAGTCCCTCCCAACCGCCGGGACTTTCCGCGAGGCAGCGACAGCAGTTCTTTGATCGTCTCCACCAGAGACCCCTGCGTCAGCTGTTGGGGCTCGACTCGGACCCCTCGACACTCCCTGTCAACGAACTCCTCGAGGAACGGAGACTCCGGAAACTGAGGACGCGACAGAAACGCAAAAGGAGTACCGCTCGACCAGACCTCGGCGACCGTGCTGTAGCCCAGCTTACCGAGGACCCCGGAGGCGGACGCCACCAGGTCGGGATGGTAGATCGGCGAGTGTCGAGGCAATAGAAGGACCGAACCCAATCTCTGTTCCTCTTCCGCCGCCCCCGGAACCACCAGGACCACACCCTCGGGCAGGACGACTCTCTCCAAGGAACCAAAGTCCCAAGGGATGCCGCCCATGGTCCATAGCACCATCGACTCTCCTTCGTGGAGTCCGAGGCGGTCTCGGGTTTCGCGTCCTTCCTGACGAATGGAGCGAAAGACGGGATCGAAGATCTCGCCCTTCCGAACGCCGCAGAAGGGACGTACCGTCAGTCGGCGGGTCGCCGACGCCTCCCAATCACGGATCCCTTCGACCAGGGGTTCGAGGGCAGGGGTCTCCTCCAAGTAGTTCTCGTAGATGAAGCTCCAAACAAAGTTTTCGATGACAACCGAGGGGACGCCGGCGGTGCGTGCGACCTCGAGTCCCAGGGGGGCGATGTCGCAGAGGATCTCGGCACACTCCAATTCCCGGACGCGCCGGGCCAGAGCTGCGATCAAGGAGGGCGCTGTGTCCAAGAAGGCCTGCAGACGAAGCACCGTCGCGCCGGAATCCTCGCTCAGAGCGCTCGACTGCACCAGCCCGACGTCACAATCGCACGGATGGTAGCCGAAGTCGACGGAGAGGGAGTCCTCGAACAGCCAGCGTGGCACCGTGGTGAAGATCTCGAAGCGCGTGTCACCACGCCGCCCGAGCTCCTCGAGTAGGGCACAGGTTCTCGTCGCGTGGCCAAATCCATGGGGAGTCACAAAGACGGCATAGCGACGCAGGGAGCTCATCGCGGGAGTCTAGCCGACCTCGAGCGGCGCTCGAGCGGACTCGAGGATGGACCACCTCGCAAGCCGCTGGCATGGAACGGGTACAATGATGCCGTCGGTTGGATGCCGACTCTGCCGCCCGAAAGGGCACGAGGAAGAGCGTCCAGCTACTCAGCGGGAGACCGAATGTACAGCACACAGAAACCTGGAAATCCCTTTGGCGGCACCTTCCGAGGGGAGGGTTCGCCGATCGATGTCCTAGCCATCCTGGGCGTCGTCTTCGCTACCTTTGCTCTACAGTTCTTCGCGGCCACCGCGATCCTCCCTGCCCTCCTCCGGCTGACGCCAAGGGTGTGGGCCAGTGGCTTCGTCTGGCAGATCGTCACCTATCCCTTCGTCGGTATCGGCTCGCCCAGCTTCTGGATCATTCTCGAGCTTTACTTTCTCTTTCTCTTCGCTCGCGACGTCTTTTGGCGACTCGGGCGCCGCAACTTCTGGAAGCTCCTCGCCTGGGCCTGTATCCCCGCCGCTTTGATCGCTCTCGGAGTCGATCTCCTGATGCGAGGCCTCACCGGGGCTCCGGCTGCCCAGCCGATGTTCCTCATGCAGGGACAGTGGATGCTGGGCGCGGTGCTGATCTCGGCCTACGCTACCCTCAACCGGGATGCAACCATCCGGTTGATGTTGATTCTGCCCATTCGGGCGCTCCTCTTCATCCCCCTTACCATCGTCTTCGCCTTCCTCGGGTTTCTGACCACCAAGGATCTGGCCGGCTTCCTCGGAATCTGCGTCGCGGTAGGGCTCACCTTTGCCTTTCTGACCCCCGGCGGGATTCGCCGGCTGAGCCGCGAGTCGAAGCTGAGAATCCAGGAGGCCTGGTACCGCCAACGCATGGACCGACTTCGGCGCAAGCGCGGCTTCACCGTAGTGAAAGACCAGAAGCCGCGGCCCAAAGACGACCTGCTGAACTGAGTTCTCGCCAGGCCCCTTGGCCGTTGCCGGCGACCGCAACGATCGAGTTGCCGGTACGCTGCATCAAGAAGCCGCCGACGCCGGGGAGGAGGTCCCGACGCCGACGGTCTCGACGGGGTTGAGCCGCCTTCGAGGAGCAGCCCTCTCTGGCACCCAAACCCTAGTGGTTGGGCCTCAGTGACTCAGATCCTCGGAACGGTAGGCAGGCTTGGGAGTCCCGCCATCGCCCGCTCCCAAGGGTCGTTGAACGCCGAGCAGAGCGACCGATAGCACCGCCGATAGGTCTTCGACCGGGTGGATCTCCAGCTTGTCGAGGACATCCATCGGTAAGTCCTCGAGATCCGCTTCGTTCTCCACCGGTAGCACGATGGTCGAGATACCGGCGCGCACTGCCCCTAGCACCTTCTCCTTGACACCGCCGATCGGTAGCACCCTACCAGTGAGGGTTAGTTCTCCGGTCATCGCGACGTCGCGCCGCACCGGGCGGTCGCTGAGGTTCGAGATCAAAGCCGTGGCGATGGTGATACCGGCGGACGGACCATCCTTGGGAATGGCACCGGCCGGCACGTGGACGTGCACATCACTCTCGAAACGCTCCGGATCGATTCCCAACTCCGGTGCATGCGAACGTGCGTAGCTCCAAGCAGCCTGCGCCGATTCCTTCATCACGTCGCCGAGTTGGCCCGTGAGCACAAGGCTTCCCTTGCCCTTCATGGTCGCGGCCTCCACGAACAGGATGTCGCCTCCTACCGGGGTGTAGAACATTCCGGTAGCAACGCCCGTCTGATCGCTACTCGCGAGTCGCTCCGGACGCACCTTGGGGCGCCCCAGAATGTCGGCCACCGTCTCGCCGCTCACCGTCACCTGCTCTACCTCTCCCGTCGCCACTCGACGCGCGACCTTGCGAGCCAACTTGCCCAGGGTACGCTCGAGCTGGCGGACACCCGCTTCTCGCGTGTATCGACTGATGATCTCGCGCACCGCACTCTCTTCGATGGTCAGCAGTGCCGGGCTCAAGGCGTGTTCCCGCGTCTGCCGAGGCAACAGGAACCGCTTCGCGATTTCCAGCTTCTCGCGCTCAGTGTAGCCAGTGAACTCCACCAGCTCCATTCGGTCGAGGAGAGGGCCCGGAATGTTTTGGATGAAGTTCGCCGTCGCCACGAAGAGCACCTCACTGAGGTCGAACGGCACACCCAGATAGTGATCGACGAAGGAGTCGTTCTGGGCCGGATCCAGCAGTTCGAGAAGAGCCGCGGCCGGATCGCCGTGGTGGGACGCTCCGACCTTGTCCACCTCGTCGAGTAGGAACACCGGATTCCGGGTACCCGCCTGCTTCATACCTTGGATGATGCGCCCGGGCATCGCCCCGACGTAGGTTCGACGGTGTCCTCGGATATCCGCCTCATCGCGAACCCCTCCGAGAGAGATGCGCACATACTCCCTGCCCATCGACTTGGCGATCGACTTGGCGATCGAGGTCTTGCCCACGCCGGGAGGGCCCACGAAGAGCAGAATCGGGCCCCGGTGGGTGGTTTCGTCGGCCAGAGCCTTCCCGTCTTCCTGACCCCCCGGAATTCCAGCCGCTGGAGCTCCATCGTCCAGAATGACCTTGTCCGAAACGGCACCTTCACTGGTCTCGTCAGACTTGACTAGATCGGACGCGTCTAGATCACGCTTGGTTTCGAGAGTTTCGTCCGGTACCGAGAAGGTTGCCGTATCCGTGGCGGCCACTGCGGCGAGATCGAGCTGCGATTGCAGCTGGCGTACCGCCAGATACTCGAGGACGCGGTCCTTGACGTCCGGCAGTCCGTAGTGATCTTCGTCGAGAATTCGCTCGGCCTCGGCGAGGTCTAGATGGTCCTCACTTCGGGCGTTCCAGGGAAGATCCGCGATCGTCTCCAGATAGGTCCGGACCACCTGATACTCCATCGACTCGCGTCCCATGCGACCAAGCCGTGCCAACTCGCGATCGACCTCCTTGCGGGCCGCTTCCGGCAGCTCGAGAGCGGCCAGGCGTTCGGGCAACTCATCAGAGTCACTCCCCTCTTCACCTTCGCCAAGCTCGCGCTGAATCGCCTTCAGCTGCTCGCGCAGCACGATCTCGCGTTGCCGGTCGCCTAGTTCCTGTTGCACCTGCGACTTGATCTCGCGTTGAGCGTCGAGGATCGAGATCTGGCGCTCAACTTGGAGGAGAACGAGTCGCAGGCGCTCCTCGACCGCCAGGGTCTCCAGTAGCATCTGCTTCTCGTGAGCCGGGACTTCCAGGTAGCTGGCGATCAGATCGGCCAGCCGGCCGGGCTCGGTGACGGACTGAAGGAGTCCATCGAGGATCTCCTCGGGGAGACCAGACACCCGACCGAGTTCGGTTGCACGCTCACGCACCTCTTGAATCAGGGCAAGGTATGCGGGGTTGTCGGCCACAGGTGGCAGGGCATCTTCGTTGCGCCGAACCACTGCCTCGAGATAACCGTCCTTCTCCACGATTCGCACCGCGGAGGCTCGCGACCTGCCGTCGAGAACCAACTGAGTGGAACCGCCTCGGCCCCGTTGCACCTGTTCCACGTAGCAGAGGGTACCGGTTCGGTACAGCAGTTCCGGAGTCACTTCGCCACGGTTCTCGCGCTGACACACAGCGAGGACCAAGCGGTCGCCGGAACTATCACCAACCGCTGCCTGGATCGCCCGGAGGGTTCCCGGACGCCCGATACCTACCGGCGTCGAGGTCCCGGGAAAGAGCACTGTATCCCGCAGGGGAAGGATCGGTACGGTCAGGGCCTCTTCTGGGCCCTTGACGTCAGTATCTATTGCGTCTCGATGGGTCGTCTCGTTCATTGTACTTATCTCCCTTGGCGCCCTCGTCCATTCGCGGCTTCCGTACCTAATAAGTACGGATTGGGCGCAGAATATTTCCACCCTCCGCCGCAGACCACGCCGGGGGCATTGGGTCGACCGGTCCACCAGAGCAGTCTAAAGATAAGTATATAAGTGACTTACGACGCGAAAGAACCGGTCACGCTGCGACTTGAAGGCAGTTTTACCCGAGAGTCAGGGAGCCCTCTTCGACCCAGTGAGCGAGGAGGGAACGAACCCGGAAGCGATCGATCGCCACGATCTGTTCGATCTGCCGTGCCGTCTTGCCCTCCTTGGCTCCCATCCAGATGTCTCTCAGGATCGTGGCATCGTCTTCCGTCAAAGGACTGGGCTTGGATCCCGTCAGGGAGAACTTCGAATCGTCGGGCACCAGCACGGCCATCCGCTTGAACTCGTCGATCCGTCGCATGCCCTCCATCATCAACCCCATCACGTCATGGCCATTCGGTGCACCGCGCCAGTTCACCTGACGGACGAACCGGAAACTGCCGGGAAAGGGAGCCTGCAGAATCTCGTAGATGGCACCTTCATCATTCAAGGCGCCAAAGGTCGCGGAGACGACTCTTCCGTTGCTGACTCCTACCTCCGACACCCGAGTACCGGTCGCATCATCGAGGAGAAGGCGTCCGTCGATTCCCAACTGAGAAAGACTCTGGAGCAAGTCCGGTAGTCGGAAGACCTCGAGGTCCCCCTCGAAGACGACCTCGGCATCCGCCGTCGCCACAACTGGTGACGTCGATCTCCGGAGAGTCGGCACGGTCGCCTCAGGCGGCCTGATAACGCCACTCTCTGTCATGGTCCTAGGCAGTGGCTCCTCCGGTCCATGGGACAATGCAGATCGGATCGTGGCCACCGACTGCAGTGACACCGTCTCCAGCTCGGTTCCCTTGAACTGTTTCGAGATCTCCTCCAAACGGTCAGCGACCTTCGCCGATCGGGTTCCGGCCAGGGCCTTGACCAGATTGACCGTTCCCTGCCGGTTCTTCAGCGTCGCTACCGAAGCCGGGAGCGCGATCCCGAGCACCTTGACCGGCAAGAGTGCGGTCAAGGTATCGAGGAGCGAGCGGATCAGGTCCGGGTTGCGCGAAAGATCGCTATCGGTCAGAACCAGCAAGAGATCCAACGCCATGAAACCCCCACGCGGCTCCAGCGCGAGAGCGACCAACCAACCGCGAGCATCGTCGGCATCGATGGTACCTAG
>JAIOJS010000340.1 GCA_019911795.1 Thermoanaerobaculia bacterium
AATCGAATCCCTTGTCCCGTTGGAAGAAATAGTCTCCCTCGTAGGCGACCTCCAGGGTCTCGTTGGTGGCGCCTTCGAAACGCAAGTGGTTGGTATGTACGGCCTGGTAGTGATCGAGGCGCCGGGCCTGGGCATCCTCGAAAGCCTGCAGCCGACGAAGGATCTCCTCGACCGGAATGATCTTGTCACCGGCCACTTCGACGCGCTCCTCGACCCCCTGTAGATCCTCGATCGACGGGCGTTCCAGGTTGAGTATCGCTACTGGCGCGGTGTCCTCGAGCCGGATGGCGAGGCGATCAGCGCTGCGCTCGAGCCCAAAGAGCGAGTGACGGTCCCCGGTCGCAAGGTCGAAGGCCTCCGGATTGCGGAGGCTGGGATCGGCGAACCAGATCTGGGCCGGTTGGTCTCGGTTAGGAGCCGACACGATCACCAGGGAACTCAGATCCTCGCCCCGCACGAAGGCCCAGGCTTCGAGGCCGTCCCCGGTGGGGGAGGAGTGGGGGTCATAGGAGATGTCGCCGCGGAACTCGTTGGCGAGAACGACCAGGGGAGCGACGATCTCCGGAGTGGCCCGATCGACATCGAAGAGGACGACGGAGGCACCCTGGGCAGCGAGACGCGCTGCGATGGCCAGAGACTTGGTCGGTGATGCAGCGATGACGGGACGCTCGACGACGATGGGCCGTCCCGGGTCGAGTTCGGCGAGGAGATCGACCAACTCTTGCGTCAAGGGCGTCCCGCGTTCATCGTCCGACCCGGTGGCGAAGGAGATACCGTCGAGATAGGCGAGGTTGCCCAGCTCGTAGAACTGACGAAGGGAGGCGGCGTCCGCCGGTAGCGGCTGAGGCAGGACCCGGGCTTCGGCAGTCGCACCACGCAGGGCTACCGACACTCGCTTGAAGAGGAACGTGTACTCGTCGAGATCAAGGCCGGTACCGGGTGCGTCGATCGGATTCCAGAAGACCTGGAAGTGGAGGATCTGCGGTTGTCGTTTGGCGGTCTCGACCGCGGCCTCGATCTCTTCGTTGAGGCGGTCGAGGTGCTCGAGGACCGGTGACGGGGTGTCAAACCGTAGGCCGAGCCAGGGAGTGGCCCCGCTGGCGGCGAGCGTTCCTCCCACGTCTTCGGAACCCGCAGCAGTCGCGTCACGTAGCCAGCGGACGTAGAGGCGTGCCTCCTCCTGGAGAGGTGGCAGCTGAGACAGTGCTTCGGCGACCGAGAGAGGGGATTCGACGGAGAGGCCCGCGCAGGGATTGCACGGAGGCTGTGCAGACATCGCCGCGCTTACTGTGGTGAGAAGCAGGACGAGGACGCTCACGGCGAGCGTTCGAGAGGACGGGGAGCTATGAAGGGGCGGGATAGGTATCGATTTCATGACGATAAGGATAATGACTGAGGCCTCGCTTTGCTATCGGCACTGATATCATTCCCGCCCATGGAGTTCTCCGGTCGTCTCGCTTCGGTGCCGTTGTCCGATCTGCTGCAGTGGGCGAGCAATGATCGGCGCAATGGCTGCCTGGTTGTGCGCACCACCCACCGCCAGAAGAACATCTTTTTCAGGCAGGGCGAGGTCGTCGGCTGCTACTCCGACGATCCGGCGGAGTACTTCGGCCAGTTCCTTCTCCTCGAGGGCTATATGGACGCAGACGGGGTGATGTCGGCTCTCACCTACTGTCGCGAACACCGCAAGCGCCTCGGAGAAGCCCTGGTCGAACTTCGGATGATGACGGCGGAGACGGTACAGACCGCGCTGCGGCGGCAGATCGAGGATCTGATCTGCGAGCTCTTCCTGTGGAATCACGGCGTCTTTTTCTTTGAGTACAGCATTCCCGACAAGGAGGAGTTGCTACCTGAGCCGGTGAGCACCATGGGCTTGGTCATGGAGGGGACCCGCTGGACCGACGAACACGATCGGATGCGGCGTGTCTTCATCCACGACAACATCGTGTTCCGGCGCGGAAGCCAGTGGCCGGGACAGGATTTCTCAGTGCGACAGGAGAGGATTCTCGAACTGTTTGTCGAGGGGATCACCCTTGCGGATAGCTTCGCGCTGGTCAAGGGCTCTAAGTTCCGCTTCCTCGAAGCCCTGTTCGACCTCACCGTCCGCGAGATACTGGACATCGACAGCATCGGTGACGAGATCGCGGGCCGAACGAGTACCGAGATCCGTATCCTCGATCTCCTCATGGAGCAGGCAGCCGAGGAGGAGGTGCTGTTTTCGGGGCGCCATCTTTCACTTCCATTGCAGACCTTCGATCGCTTCTACCCGGTGTGGCTCGAGGTGGACGGTGAGGTTGCCGGCCTAGAACCAGAGGCTCTGAGCTTCTGCCGCCGTATGGACGGATCGAACTCGATCCACAGTCTGGTCATCAGTTCCGGAGGCGATCGGGCGGCTCGCATGGAGGCCATCCTCGTCGAACTGCGCAAGGGGAACCTGGTCTTGCTCCCGCGGCCCCTCGCGGAGATGACCTCGATGCAGGATACGACGCGGGGCGGTTGGTTGCGTCGTCTCTTCCAGGCGGGGTAGAGCGCTTCCTCGACTGGGCTGCGGTTTCAGTCTTGTGCTTGGCGAGTAGTGACCTGCCACGCCCTGCCAGTCATTGCCAGCGTTGCAAGGTCAGGCCACGAACCCGGGATCTATCGGTGTATGGGTTTACTCCGGGGAGTCTCTCGAGTCGCAGCTCGAGACGCCAAACCTCCGGTCGGGGCGCCTTGGCCAGGAGCATGGACCGGAGGGCGGGGGTATCTCGAAGGTAGACGCGATCTCCGGAAAACGGATCCAAGGAGTTCTCCAGCAACAGGGATCCGTAGGTCGAGCGGGGTCCGGCAAAGAAAACAACGGCCTTAGGTCCGACTTCGGCGTTGATCCGTTCTAGGACCTCTCCAGACTGCCCGTGGTACCAGGCGAGGTGGTAGTCGATCTGTTCCGGGAGGCGCCGTCCCAGTGGATAGTAGATCAGACCGCAGAGGATGGCGGCGGAGAAGCCGTAGAGGAGCCAGCGAGAGCCCACCGTGGAGGCCAAGCCGCCCAGAAAGTCGTAGGTGAGGAGGACGCCACGAGCCGATAGCAGGGCGATGGGGGCGATGGCCTCGAAAGCAAATCGAGGCCCCCCGTGGGTGATATCTCGGAAGGAGTAGAGGGAGTAGGTTGCCAGGAGAGCCAAGCTGCTGACGAGTAAGAGAAGGTCGGCCCGGCGCCAAGCCTTCGAATCGACTCCGAGTGGGATAGCTATGAGGGCCGGCAGCAGCAAGACCAAGTCTCCGGTGGGTAGGCCCCAGAGCGAACGCGAGAGCTCGCGGAGAAACCACCGAAAACGTAGCCCGACGAGAGTCACGTTCTCAGCTACTCCCCCTTGGAATCCGAAGAAGTCCAGGTCGGGGGCGTAGACCGAGTATCCCGATGTCATCGCCGAACCGAAGGTTAGGTATTGGATCCATGCGATCAACAGCAGGGGTCCCAGGAGGCCCAGCCCGAGGCTCAGGATCCGCTTGAAGAAACCGGAGCGAGGAACCAACGATAGGACGGTGAAGGGTATCGCCACCACCCCGACGGCGGTTAGAGGCCGGCAGGCGAAGGCGATGCCGGCGAGGAGTCCAGCGAGTACCCAGTAGCGAGTCTGTTGTGTCCTAACCCCGTGGGCAAGCCCTAAACCGCATCCGACGAGAGCCACCGCGGTCGGAACATGGGCCATGTAGCCCGCCGCCATGAATAGGGCAAAGGGTGATATCGCGACCAGGCAGCAAGCGAGTAGACCGACTCGCGCTTCGAAGAGCTCCAAACCGAGTCGGTAGGTGCCTATGATGAGGAGACTGAGCAGCAAAGGATTGATCCACCAGGTGCTCCCCACGAGCCAGCCGATCGCGAGGAGCGAGGGCCAGCCAGGAGGATAGATGGAACACCAGCGCTCGGAGTCGAGAAGAATGTTCTCTAGTTGGAACGAAGCCCTGGGCTCGGGTGGTGGCAACCACAACCTTCCGGAGGCCAGGATCTTCCCCTGAAAGGAGTAGGAGATGCCGTCCGTGACGTGGGGGATGCCGTCGAAGACACCGAGCCCGAGCGTCAGGCTGGAGAGGCCCGCGAGGGCAGCAACGAGGATTGCGGCGAGATACATTCGACCTCGCGGGTCCGAGAAAGTGACCCCGTTCTTAGTCGTTGGCCCCAGTTCGGTCGAATTCTGCACGGGGCGAATCAGCGCAACCGGCTAGCCCGCCGGATGCTCCTCAACGACGGGCTTCCCGAGGAAGCGCACGCCGGCCACGATGACCGCCGTTCCGACCAGAAGTGAGACCCATGGTGATAGACCGAAAGCGGTGGGAATATCTCCCACCAGCATGCCGAGGAAACCCACGCCGAGGGCGTACGGCATCTGGGTCTTCACGTGAGCGATGTGGTCGCATCCCGAGGCCATGCTGCTGAGAATCGTGGTGTCGGAGATCGGCGAGCAGTGGTCTCCCCAAACACTTCCGGCCAACACCGAGGAGATCGCTCCCAGGAGAAGGGTGTGGTAGGTCGAACTGTCGACACCATGTCCGCCGGACAGCGCGAGGCGATGAACGACCGGCACGACGAGAGGAATCAAGATCGCCATGGTGGCCCAGGAGGTCCCGGTAGCAAAGGCGATCGCCGCCGAGATGACGAAGACCAGAACGGGGACGAAGAAGGGGGAGAGAACGCCGTCGGTGACGCCGACGATGAAATCCGCGGTGTGAAGGTCGCTGGTGATAGCGCCCAACGACCAGGCCAAGACGAGAACGGTGAGGGCCATCAGCATCGATTTGAGGCCTTCGATCAAGGCGTCCATCGTTGGTCTCAGGCCGATCTTGGACTGGCTCGCCGAGAGGATCGTGGCGACCAGGAGACCGCTGAAACTAGCCCAGATCAAGGCGGAGTAACTGTCGGCGTTTCCCAGGATCTCACGCCACCGGGCCGCCCCGCTCAGGTTTGGATCGACTCCCACCCGGCCGGTGATGAACAGTCCTACCAGGGTGACCAGGAGGACGGTAGCAATGGGCAGAATCGCATTGCGGGCCTTGGGAACGAGGCCCTCGGGAGGATCGAGGACCGGGTTCGAGAAGTCCGACAAAGGGGTGTCCCCGTCGGCGAGGACACCATCGCCCCGCAGAGCCCGGCGCTCGGCCTTGAGCATGGCACCAAAGTCGCGACCGAAGTAGCCGACCGCAAAGACCATGACGAGGGCGAACAGGGGGTAGAAGCGGAAGGGAATCGTCTCGAGAAAAACACTGTACGGGTTGAGTTCGAGCCCCACGCTTGCCAGGGCGGCGGCGATCAGTCCGACTTCGTAGCCCACCCAGGTCGAGATAGGGACCAGGCTGGCGATCGGCGCGGCGGTGCTGTCGACGATGTAGGCGAGCTTCTCGCGGCTGATGCGCAGACGATCGGTAATCGGGCGCATGGTGGGTCCGACGATCAGCGTATTGGCATAGTCGTCGAAGAAGACGAAGACGCCCATCCCCCAGGTGGCCATCTGGCCGCGGCGAAGACTGGTGGCGAAAGAGCTGACACGTTGGACTACACCGAGGGTGCCGCCGCTCTTGGTAATGACCCCGACCATGCCCCCGAGAAAGAGGGTGAAGATGAGGATCGAGGCGTGGTCTGGATCCGCAAGGGCGTTTCGAATGAAGTGGTCGGTGGTACGACCGACTGCAGCAAAAGGGTCCCACTGGTTGAGGATCAGGGCGCCGCTAAAGACGCCGAGCAGGAGCGAGATCAGGACTTCCTTGAACCAGAGGGCGAGTCCTATGGCGAGGAGAGGGGGGATGATCGACAGCCAACCGGGGAGTACCTTGACGCTGAACTCGCCCCGATCCTGTGCCGTGGCCACGGTCACGGTGTGCTGGCCTGCCGTCCAGCGGACTTCGTCGAGCCGTATTGTTTGCGTGCCGCCCTCGACACTCCGGGTCGCCACTTCCTTGCCATCGAGCGTGACGCTGACGTCGGTCGCGACGGTGTTGGGGGGCATCTCCAGGGTCATTTCGACCGGAGTGCCTCCGAGGATCGTGTTGCCCACCTCGATGGGGATCTCTCCAGCCGAAGCGTGAAGCGCAAAGAGGCTGGCTAGGATCAGAAGGGCAACTGTTCTACGCACCGGGGCTCCTGAGGGTCTCGAGAGCGGGAGCCGGTTCGCCCGACTCCCGCAGTGTTGGTTGCGGCTCGATAGTCGGTCTGGCTCTTAGTCTGACGAAGCCTTGACCTCGTCATCCTCTGCGACTTCGGGCTCGATGTCTCGGACCAGTCCCATCGCGATGCGAAGCTTCTTCTCGATCTCGTCAGCCAACTCCGGATTCTCCTTGAGAAACTTCTTGGCGTTCTCTCGACCCTGTCCCAGGCGCACGTCGCCAGCGGAGAACCAGGCCCCACTCTTCTGGACGAAGTCGTGCTCGATGCCGAGATCCACCAACTCACCGGTGCGGGAGATCCCCTCGGTGTAGTCGATATCGAACTCGGCGATGCGGAAGGGCGCTGCGACCTTGTTCTTGACCACTTTGACCTTGGCGCGACTGCCGACGACGACGTCTCGGTCTTTCAGGGTCCCGATGCGACGGATGTCGAGTCGGACCGAGCTGTAGAACTTCAGGGCGCGTCCACCCGTGGTGGTTTCGGGACTGCCGAACATCACACCGATCTTCTCGCGGATCTGATTGATGAAGACGAGACAAGTCCGAGACTTGGCGACGATGGCGGTCAGCTTGCGCAGGGCCTGCGACATGAGTCGGGCCTGCAGTCCAACGTGGGAGTCGCCCATCTCGCCTTCGAGTTCGGCCCGCGGAACGAGCGCCGCGACCGAGTCGATGACGATGACGTCGAGAGCGTTGCTGCGAACGAGCATCTCGGCGATCTCCAGAGCCTGCTCTCCACTGTCGGGCTGCGAGACCAACAGGTCATCGAGGTTGACGCCCAACTTCGTCGCGTACTCAGGGTCGAGGGCGTGCTCGGCGTCGATGAAGGCGGCCACGCCTCCAGCCTTCTGAGCCTGGCCGACTACCGATAGGGCCAGGGTGGTCTTACCCGAAGATTCCGGTCCGTAGACTTCGACGACGCGCCCGCGGGGGAAACCGCCGATGCCGATGGCCGCGTCGACGGCGATGGAACCGGTGGAGATCGACGCGACGCCGAGTCCTCCGGTCTTGCCCAGGCGCATGATGGCGCCCTTGCCGAACTGGCGTTCGATCTGTCCTAGTGCACTGTCGATCGCCTTGAGGCGGTCGTCCTTCTTGTCGATACTCATCTATCTCTCCTCGATCCGGCGCAGCAGCACAGGATCTGCTTGGGGGTTCGTTGCGTTCTCCCGCTTCTGCAGACTCGGGAGGGCCAAGTTTACTCTGATCATCCCCGGAATTCGGTGACTCATGCAGGCCCTGGGAGGGAGCCTTATCGCCGAACCCATCGACAAGCGGTAGGAAGGTGTCGATGGTAGCCCGAAGGGACTATCTAGGCAAGGAGAAGGTCGGGGTCTCACTCCACCTGCGTAGCTCGACGCCGCCATCATCGATCGATCAATCGACCGTTCGGTCGACCACCGGGATGCCGAGGAACTCCGAGATCTGCCGGCAATGTTCGGCGACCCGGCGTTTGCGCAACCCCTCGCTGATCTTGAGTGTCTCCCCGCGGGTGGTCAGCATCGCCCGGTAGCGCCGCGGGTTCTTGTGCGCAGACTCCCGATCGAGAGTGATCCGACTCTTGTCGCGGAGCTGGAACTCGTTCCGCTGCCAACGATGAATCAATCGGAACCACTGCTCACCTGATCGTGTCGTGCGGTCGAAGCGAGTGCAGCGAGCGAAGGTCAGGAATCCGAGGCCGAGGTAGGTGAGGGGAACTCCGAGCAGAGTGCAGAGGAGTACCAGGATCCAGTTGGACAGCAGCTGTCCCTTCACCACGCTGCCCACGACGATCGCCAGGCTGGGGAGGCCGAAGAAGAGGCAGGGAAGGGCTGGGACCATGCCGAGGAGGCCGGCTCGATCGACGATGAGCAGTTGGTCCGAGGGTTGCGAGAAGAGGTCCGATCGGCTCTCGGGTTCGAAAGCGAGGGTCGTGTTGCCGTCGTCGTTCATCAGGGTACTCTGTTTCTCCCAGTGTATAGACTGGGTGTGGGTGGTTCTTTGGTCAGATGGCACTGGTATCGGACGGGTGATCGCACACTGGTTTGGCCACTGCCTACCTCGGTATCGAACCGAGTCCTCTATAATCAAGGTTGAGTCAAGACGGGTGGCCGAGACAACGATGGGTGGGCTGATTGACGGCCGCCTGAGGCGACCGTCCCCACCAAGGCTCCCCCGAGCCAAACTCCGGAGGTACCGTGAAACGCACTCGATCGATCTCGCAAGCCGCTCTTTCCAACCCCGCTTTGAGAGCCATTCGCATGGCTGTGCCGTTGCTTCTCCTCTCAATCCTGCTCGTCTTCGCCCTCGCCTGTCCTAAAAAGAGTCCCGAGGAGAAGATCGCGAGTCTTCGCTCGCACTACACGGCGGAACTCAACGGATTCATCGCTCAGCCCAGCAATCCACCGCTGCCGGAGTTACTGGACGAAGAGGGTATGGACGCGGAAGGCGCGGCCATGGATGAGGAATCCGATGCACCTTCCTCGGCTGCCGACGCGGTTGCCGATGAGAGCGTGATCGAAGAGGAAGAACTCCCGTTGGGGCCGCTCCTGTCGGACATCTCCCTCGACATCATCGTTCGGCATGATGCCCAGCAGAATCTGCCCGGCATCACCATCGACGTTACCCAGGCCGGTCCCGACGAGGCCGAGAAGGAACACTTTCGCTTCTACCTCGATACTTCGAAGCTCGTGCGCGGGCAACAGATCCAGGTCACCCACGTCCTCGAGGACGTCGACTACCAGGATGGAGACGGCTTCTTCACCGAGGTCCGGAGTCCTGTCCCGGTGGCCGAGCGTGGCGCCTACCAGGAGTTCTCGCCCTGAACTCCAGTCGCGGTAGGCAAACTCTCCGGAACCCAGATCCGTAAGCACTGAGCATGGAGAGACACACTAGTTCGACGGCGTCTGTCGTTCCTGAGATAGGCGCCGAGAGGATCGCTCGTCTCGAAGCCAACGTAGCGTCGGTGCTGCGCGGGAAAGATGACGTGATCCGCCTCGCGGTGGTAAGTCTCCTCGCCCGCGGGCACGTCCTCATCGAGGACGTGCCCGGAGTGGGGAAGACGACGCTGGCCCACGCCCTCGCCATCTCGCTCGGCCTGAGTTTCCAGCGGATTCAGTTCACCAGTGACCTGCTGCCGTCCGACATCCTCGGCGTCTCGATCTTCAAGCAAGACAAGCAGGAGTTCGAGTTCGTCCCCGGACCGATCTTTGCCAACATCGTGCTGGCCGATGAGATCAACCGGGCAACGCCCAAGTCTCAGTCGGCGCTTCTCGAAGGGATGAGCGAGGGCATGGTGTCGATCGAACGACGCCGGTTGCGCCTGCCGCGGCCCTTTCTCGTGTTGGCCACCCAGAACCCCTTGGAACACCAGGGGACGTTTCCCCTGCCCGAGTCGCAGCTGGATCGCTTCATGATGTCTCTGCAGATCGGCTATCCCCCGGTCGAGGCGGAACGGGAACTCCTGTTGTCGGGTGGGGTTGACCAGATTCTGAGTCGGCTGAAGCCCGTTCTCGATGAGACCGATCTGGCGACGTTGCAATCCAGGGCGGCCGAGATCCGTGTCGAGGGCAAGCTGGCGGACTACATTCTTGCCATCGCGCGGCATACCCGGGAGGACGGTGAGTTCGTCATGGGGGTCTCGACCCGCGGGGTCCAGAGCCTCTACCGGGCGGCCCAAGCGACGGCACTTTGCGAGGGCCGTGATTTCGCGGTTCCCGACGATGTGCAGAGAGTTGCGGTGTCGGTGCTGGCCCACCGAGTACTGCTACGTCAGGGGCTGAGCGGTGGTATCGAGGTGGCACGGCGGGCGATCGATCGCGTTGTTTCGCAGGTCCCGGTGCCGGTCTAGGATGCGTCTTGCCAGGCACGGGCTGCGGCAGGGGGAGCGCTGACCTAGGTGAGTTCCAGGGGACGTTCGCGGCGTTCAGAGAAGCGCCGTCGGTGGCCGGTGCCCGAGCGAATCCGTCCGACCAAGGTGGGTTTCTGGTACATCCTATGTACCCTACTGGTCGGGGTGGCGGCGACCAACACCGGCAACAACGCCCTCTACATCGTTCTCGCCGTCATGCTCTCTCTCCTGATCCTCTCCGGAGTGGTGTCGCGGTTCAACCTCAAACGACTCGCCTTCACCATCAGCGAAGAGCGTGAGGTCTTCGCGAAGCGTCCTTTCCACCTCGAGGTTGGGGTCCACAATCGTAGTCGCTGGCTTCCGCGCTGGTTGCTGGTCCTCTCCTTGGCCGATGACGGGCAGCCTCTCCTGATCCCCTACTTGCCTCGAGCCGGCACCGGACGTGGCTTCATGGAGATGCTAGTGCCGCGACGGGGTCGCCACCGTTTTTCCTGGATCCATGTTGGCAGCATCTTTCCAGTGGGCTTCTTTCACAAGGGGTTGCGTTACGCGGTCGATGTCGAGGTGCTGGTCTATCCTGAGATCTTCCCGGCGTCGGCGCAGGCGCCGGTCCAGTCGGGCAATCGTGGAGAAGGCCTGGCCCGCAAGTCTGGATGGGGGCACGACCTGCACTCCCTGCGCTCTTTTCAACCCGGCGATGATCCCCGTCGCATTCACTGGAAGCAAACCGCGCGGACCGGCAAGATGATCCTGACCCAACGCGAGGCCGAGGAGGGCAATCGGCTCTCCATCCTCTTTGACAATGCGGTGGGTGAACTCCTGGACCCAGCGATTGCCGCCCGCTTCGAGAGTTTGATCAGTGAAGCGGCCACCACGGCCCTGGATTACCTCGACCAGGGGTTCGAAGTCGAACTGGTGACGCGTGACAGCTGGCTTCCCTTTGGAGGAGGGCGTCAGCAGCGCTCGGCGATTCTTCAGACCCTGGCCCTGTTGGAGGCCGGACCTTTGCGAGTAGAGCCCATGGTCAGCCATGGCGCCTCCTTGCAGTTGAGGCTCGGCTTGGATCGCCGGGAGGAGGTCGCTTGAGCTTCATGCGCGAAAAGAGGTTGCTCGTCGGGTGGCTGGCCCTGTTGGCTCCCGTGCCTCTTCCTTTCAACGAGGTGCTCGAGTGGCCGGTATTGGGGATCTACGTTGCCGCCGTAATCTTCTTTCTCCGGCGCGCGGCTGCCGACCCCCACGACTGGTTGCCGGCCTGGGCGATGAACCTTCTCGGCTTGGCCTACCTGCCGCTGCTCTACATCGACTTTGCCTTGCGTTGGAACGGACAGCTCGTTCGGCCGGTAGTCCACCTGGCGATGTTCGCGGTGGTGATCAAGCTGTTCGCCCTACGTCGAGAGAAGGACAAGTGGCAGACGCTTTTCGGTGTCTTTTTCCTCTTCCTCGCGTCGATGGCGACCAGTGTTCACCCGTCGGTGGTGGTCTACCTGATCGCCTTCCTCGCCCTGACTCTCACCCTATTGACGCGCTTCTCACTCTTTTCCGTTCTCGCTCGGTTTGGCTATCAAGAGTGGTCCTTGCAACAGGTGCCACTGGCCGGCTTTGTCACGGTAGCGACTCTCCTCTCATTTGTCATCGGCATTCCCCTCTTCGCCGTTCTGCCCCGCATCAAGAGTCCCTTCATCATGGGTCGGGGAGCGGGAACCGGTACCGTGATCCGAGCCTCGGGCTTCTCCGACCAGGTCTCTCTGGACAGCATTGGGAGCATTCGGCAGAGTCGCGAGATCGCTTTGAGGATCGACTTCGAATCGGAGTCGGGACCGCAGGGAGAGGTGCGTCTCAAGGCGGGAAGCTATGAGCGGTACGAGGCCGGGGGCTGGAAGGCGAGCCCACCTGAGGACTTCTTGACCCCGAAGGGGCCCGGGGGCTTTCGCCTCGGGGAGGCTGTCATTGGGAGCTATGCGCGTTTTTGGCTTCAGCCCCTCAACTCCAGGAGCCTACCTCTGCCGGTCGAGGCGGCGCAGGTGGAACTTCGCGCCACTGGTCTCAACGTGGACCGCGGCGGCGCGTTCTCGCTCATCATCCCCCCGAACCAGATCCTCGAGTATCGTGTCGCGATGTCCCGTTCGGGGGAGTTGATGTTGGCTCAACCGCCGCGTACCGATGGGGGACCGGAACCTACCCTGAGTACATCCGGCATCACGCCCGGAATTCGTGGCTTCGCGGAGGAGATCGCAGGATCGGGCAGCCCGGCGGACCAGGCGGAGGCGATCGAGCGCTTCCTAGGCACCGAGTTCGAGTACACGACCGACTTCGTTGGCCGGACGAGCGGCGATCCCATCGAACAGTTCCTCCTCGAGACACGCAGGGGTCACTGCGAGTACTTTGCTTCGGCCATGGTGCTGATGCTTCGCAGTCGCAACATCCCTGCCCGTCTCGTCACCGGCTTTCTCGGGGCTGAAGCCAATCCCCTCGAGAACTACTTCGTGGTACGACAGAGCAACGCCCACGCCTGGGTCGAGGCCTACCTCCCCGACGAGGGGTGGAAGACCTTCGATCCAACTCCCCCCGATGGTCGCCCCGGAGTCGAAGAGGGTGGGCTCGGGCTTCTCGCGGCGCAAGTGTGGGACTTCGTCTCCTTCCGCTGGGACCGCTATGTTTTGACCTTCGGCTTCTACGATCAGTACCAGATCGCCTCGCGCTTTCGTTCCTTATGGCGTTCCCTGTGGGGTTCTCGTCGCTCTCCAGAGCGGGAGGATGCGGAAGTTACCGAGCCGATCGCGGTACCCACCGTCACCGAGGGCACTAGCGCCACGGCTGGCGAACGGGATCTCCGCGCCGTCTGGCTACTGGTGGGACTGGTCTGGCTGGGTTGCCTGGTGGGAGTCGTGTGGTGGTGGCGCCATCGAGCCCCGATGACGGCGACCCGCGCCTACCTGCGGTTGCGACAACGGCTTTCGGGCGCAGGGATGCCGGTCCCCGATGCCATGGCTCCCTTGGCGTTTCGCCGGAGTCTGGTCCTCCAGTATCCCGATCTCGAGATGCCCGCGACGCGCCTAACCAATCTCTACCTTGACGAGGCGTTCGGTGGTCGCACGATCCCGGTCGAGCAACTTGCCGAGGTGGCGGAAGCCCTGGCTCAGGTCGAGGAGGGCTTGAGGCGGGCGGGATGAGTGTAGAGATTGAGACGGTCCTCGCCGAGGAAGCCGATCAGGGTGAGGCCCCCTCGTTCGGCCAATCGTAGACTCAAACTGGTGGGGGCTCCCACCGCGGCGAGGATCGGAATGCCGGCTCGTAGGACCTTCTGAGTGATCTCGAAGCCGATTCGACCGCTCGCCAGCAGAATGGAAGGAGCGACCGGCAGCCTACCTTCGAGGAGCAGCGTACCGATCAACTTGTCTACCGCGTTGTGGCGCCCGACGTCCTCGCGCAGGAGCAGGAGCTCGCCTCGCTCGTCGAACAGGGCGGCGGCGTGGATTCCGCCAGTCCGCTGAAAGGTATCCTGTCCGGAACGCATCAGGGAGGGCAGTCGCTGCAGGACATCGGGAGCGACGTGAGGACCGCTCGGTAGATTAGGGAGACGATGGATGAAGATCGAATCGACCGCGCTCTTTCCGCAAACTCCACAGGCCGAGTTCGAGAGGAAGGAGCGCGCGATCTCGTGCTGCTCGAGGCCAATCCCGGCCGCGAGGTAAGCGGTGACTCGGTTCTCGGTCGGTCGGTTGGGATCGGCTTCGGTCTCCATGCGGACGATGTCGGTCGGACGCTCGACGATTCCTTCGGTGTAAAGCAGCCCCGCAACCAGTTCGACGTCGTCACCGGGAGTCCTCATGGTCACAGTCAGTGGCATCGGATCCGCCTCGCCGTGGAGGTGGAGCAGGATCTCCAAGGGTTCCTCGACGACGACGGGATCCTCGAGCAGTTGCTTTGCACCGTCGCCGTAGAACCAGGTTGGCCAGAGCCGCGTGCGGAGGGATGCCATGGCGGTATCTTAGTGTGTGCGACGCGCCGAGCCTGCGAATCGGCCTACAGTAGGATCGGGCCACGATGTTGGCTAGTAATCCCACGACGCGACCTGCCGAGGACTCGCTGCGTCCACGCTGGCTCCTTCTCGAGCCTTACTACGGTGGGAGCCACCGCTACCTTACCGATGCGTTGATCGAGCGTTTGCCGGTCGACTTCGAGCTCTTGAGCATGCCGCCGAGGAAGTGGAAGTGGCGCATGCGGGGTGCGGCCCTCCACTTCGCTCGTCAATTGCAGGCGAGGGAGGAAGAGTTGCAGGACAAGGGACCGTTCGCGGGATTGTTCGTCACCTCCTTGATGGACGTCGCGGCCCTGCGTGGGCTCCTGCCCGCGTCGTTGCGCGGGGTTCCCGTGGTCGTCTACTGCCACGAGAATCAGTTGCGCTATCCCGTCCAAGTGGAGGACAAACGGGACTACCACTACGCGTGGACCAACTTGCAGAGCCTCATGGCCGCCGACCGAATCCGGTGGAACTCGGCCTACAACCGGGACTCCTTCCTGGAGGAACTCCCGAAGTTCCTTCGTCGACTACCCGATGCGAGGCCTCGGGGTCTCGTCGGTTCGATCAAGGAGCGATCGAAGGTTCTCCCGGTGCCGCTCGACCTGGGGAGCGCACACGAGGCGAAAACCAGGGCGGAGCGACGGCGCGGTCAGCAGCGGCGTGGCCCCTGCCGCTTGGTCTGGAACCATCGGTGGGAACACGACAAGGGCCCACGGGTCTTCTTCAAAGCCCTGCGACAGCTGGTCGATCAGGAGGTTGACTTCGAGGTTGCGGTCCTCGGGCAGGCCTTCCAGCGGCAACCGATCGTCTTCGACCAGGCGCGCGATTGGTTGGGGTCTCGTGTCGTCCGATGGGGTTTTGTGGAGTCGCGGGAGGAGTACCTGGACGTCCTGGCGGAGAGTGACTTCGTGGTGTCGACGGCTCTCCATGAGTTTCAAGGTCTGGCGGTCCTCGAAGCGGCCGCTTGCGGCGCCATCCCACTGGTACCCGATGCGCTCGCCTACCCGGAGATCTGGCCCGAGGAATTACTCTACGAGCGGGGCGGACTGGCGACTGCCCTTCGCCAGAGAATCTCCCACCTGGATTCTTGGAGGCAGAGGACTTACTCCAGTGTCGCCGAGGCGTTCGACTGGGATGCGCAGCTTCTCGCCTGGCACGACCTGTTCTATGCTAAGAGCTGAGGAGTCGATGACTTCGGCTTCTCGATCGAAATGGATCTGTCGAACTACCAGGATCGGCCCATCCAAAGGTCGATCCTTAACGTTGCGGCGCCGACTGGCCTGCGGTGGCCCCTCGCCGTGCGCTGATGGCGTCGGTGGAACATAAAGGAGATGTCAATGATTTCCAAGAGCCCTTCCAAGACTGGGCAGAAGTGCCGGGTTACCTTCAAGCACACCCCGACCGTCGAGGCGAAGACCGTCGCCGTTCTGGGCGAGTTCAACGACTGGGAACCCGCGGCAACGCCGCTTGCCAAGCGCAAAGACGGTTCGTACTCCGCCACCCTGTCGCTCGACGCGCCGGGCAGCTATCGCTTCCGCTACCTTCTCGACGGCAAGACCTGGGAGAACGAAGTGGAAGCCGATGGCGAAAAGCGCAATCGCTTCGGCTCCAAGGACTCGGTGCTCGAGGTCTGATCACCCACATTGTGGGGCAGTAGGCAGCGTTTGGGAAGCAAGCAGCGTTGGGAGTGTCCCAGCTTCGGGTCTTAGACTGGACGTTTCAGACTCGAGGTAGCCGCGATGGAGTTCCTGCTACAGCCCAAAAGTAGGCTAGCCGTCGGCTTTGGGGCCGACGGCTAGTACCGACTGGGAGTCTCTTTCTCTGGTTGAGAGGCCGCGGTTCCGAGGCCTAGCTCTTGTCAGACCTGGTTCTGGTCAGACCTGGTTCCGGTCAGACCTAGTTCTGATCAGAGGCTTCGAGCAACGGCCGCAGGCGAGCCGCCCGGCTCGAGTGACGCAGCTTGCGAAGCGCCTTGGACTCGATCTGTCGAATGCGCTCGCGGGTGACGTTGAACGACCGTCCCACCTCCTCGAGGGTGAGTTCGGTGCCGTTGCCGACGCCGAAGCGCATGCGGAGGACCCGCTCTTCCCTCGGGGAGAGGGTTTGTAGAACCTGTCCGGTCTGATCCCGTAGCGTCGCCCAGATCACCGAGTCGATGGGGGAGACGGCGGTCTTGTCCTCGATGATGTCGCCGAGGTGGGAATCGCCTTCCTCACCGATCGGCGACTCGAGCGAGATCGGTTGTTGGGCGAACTTCTGGATCTTGCGCACCTTGGATGCGGGGAGATCCATCTGCTCACCGATTTCGTCGGCGGTGGGTTCACGGCCGAGCTCCTGAACCAGGGCGTTGGTGGTCCGCCGCAGCTTGTTGAGAGTCTCGAGCATGTGGACCGGGATACGAATGGTTCGGACCTGATCGGCGATGGCACGAGTGATCGCCTGGCGGATCCACCATGTCGCATAGGTCGAGAACTTGTAGCCGCGTCGATACTCGAACTTCTCCACGGCCCGCATGAGGCCGATGTTGCCTTCCTGAATCAGGTCGAGGAACTGGAGGCCACGGTAGGTGTACTTCTTGGCGATCGAGACCACCAGGCGCAGGTTGGCGCTGATGAGGCGCTCCTTGGCTTCCTCGGACTCTCCCTCAGCAGCTTGGATCTCGCGGAAGAGATTGTCGAAGGCCTCGACCGGCAGACCGAGTCCGACCGACAGCTCCTCGACCGCACCCTCGAGTCGCTCCAGTTTCGCCTGGTGGAGCTTCTTGAGTTCGGCGTTCTTCTCCTTCGCCAGCTTGCGCTCCAGGCGACGGATGTCCTGCTGCGGCTTGCGGAAGTGGCGGTCGACCTCGCGCATCAGGTCGAGCAACTGATTGCGCGCCTGTCCGCTGGAGTCGATGGAGCGAATATCCTTGGCGATCAGCGCCAGGAGGCGATCGATCTGTCGCTCGATCTCCTGAAAGCGATCGCCATTCGGCGTGCACCGGAGCTGTCGCTTTTCCAGTTTGGCGATCTCTCCATCGGTGTCCTTGATGCTAGCGAAGCGGGCGAGCTGAGCTTCGACCCGATCGGTCGTCTTGCCGTCGAGGGCCTCCCAGTCGGCGCGACTCGCGAGTTCCAGGAGATCGTCACGACGACTCTGCCGCAACTCGTGAAGGGTCAGGAGTCGCTGAAGCAGCTCGGGATTTCGGGCCAAGGCTCGGAAGATCTTCCACTGCGCCTGTTCGAGGCACTGAGCGATCTCCACCTCGCCGGCGCGGTCGAGGAGGGGAACCGTTCCCATCTCCTGCAGGTAGAGCCGAACCGGATCGTTGGACTTGCCGTAGTCGTAGGGGGTGGCGACCGCCGGCGTCTCCTCCGGACTGTCGAACTCCTGTTCGACCGGCTTGTCCATATGGTTCTGGAACATAATCGGTCGGGAGATGATCTCGATGCCAAGCTCGGCCAAACGATTGTACTGGGCGGACAGTTCGGACGGCTGCGAGACGACATCGTCGGGGAGGGTTTCGAAGATCTCATCGTAGAGCACGTATCCCTTCTCGCGGCCCAGGGCAAGGAGCTGCTTGACGGAACTATGCTTCGGTTCGGGTTGGTTCTTCGATCTAGCCAAGTCGAGCACCTCTGTGGCATTCTGGCGCGACCCTTGAAGGCTCCTGATCCAGGTGGATCGAGGAACTGCAGGACGGCCTGAGAAAAGCGGGTGTGGATTCGTCCCAACCGTCTGTCGACAGCACAAAGTCCTTGACAGGGTGGGGCGAGGGGAATGACTCCCCGAGAAACATGGAACTAGATGCGTTCCAAAAGTGGATGCGTTCCAAAAGTGGTAGCCATGGCGCGTTAAATTTCTCCCCTGACCCGAGGTGGGCGAGGCTGGTGTTCAGATACCAGTGGTTCGGGGGTCTTGCGGGGATGGCCAAACACGGCCCGCGCCAGCTAGTTGAGTCTATCACGGATCCATAGGAGTTGGAACCATCGCATCCTCCTGTTGATTGCCAAGCAAAAGCGTCCGGCAAACTATCAAACGACTTTGTCCCTTGGAAGGGATCAAGCTGGATGTTCAGAGGCGATGTTTGGATGCACGCATTGCCCTCCGCTGGCACCTGGCCCCCCACCGAAAGGCGTCGATTGAGACAGTGGCGCTCCGAGGCATTGTTGCCACGCGGAGATCTACGTCGTTCGCCGTAAGGCCGACACCGTTCGGACACCC
>JAIOJS010000341.1 GCA_019911795.1 Thermoanaerobaculia bacterium
GTTGCTCCTCCTCGCAATACCCCCAGTATTACTCGTCGTCGCGCCTAGCCAGGAACAAAAACGACCTCGCCCAAAGTACACGGGACTAACCAAACGGGACACTAGTCGAGCCGGCAGTCCCTCGAGGGAGGATCTCGCTCCAGCTAGAATCATGAGCGGTTCCCCTGCTAACCCGCTGATCGTCCCGCTAGACCGAGGAGTTCCTAGATGTCCCTGCCATCGACCGTAGTGATCCCCGAGCAGCTAAACATGGCCGAGTACTTCCTCGATCGGCGGATCGAGGAGGGGCTGGGAGAGCGGGTGGCTCTGCGTCTGCCCGGCGGCACCATGAGCTACGGTGAGGTTCAGGCTCTGGCCAACCGCTTTGGAAATGTCCTGCGAAGCCTGGGGGTAAGGCCGGAGGAGCGAGTGCTGATCGCACTTTCTGATAGTTCCGAGTTTGTCGGCGCTTTCTTCGGCACCTTGAAGATCGGCGCCGTGGTGGTGATGGTCAATCCCGATTTTGGGGTGGACTCGGTGCGAGGTCTGCTGGAATACACCGGGGCGAGCTACGCGGTGGTCGATGCGTCGGTGGCACCGACTTTCGAGGAGGCGATGGTCCTCAGCGCCGGCCACCGACTGGGCGGTCTGCTGGTGGTGGGAGGCGATCCCGGACAGGGCCGGTCGTGGGAATCGCTGGCCCTGGACGCCGCCCCTGAACTGGACAACTTCCCAAGCCATCGTGATGATGCGGCGGTCTGGCTGTTTTCGGGCGGTACCACCGGTGCTCCCAAAGCTGTAGTCCAGACCCACCGATCGTTCGTCAACACGACGGAGCTGTACGCGCAGCGAACCCTCGCCTACGGACCTGAGGACATTACCCTGTCGGTGCCGAAGCTCTACTTCGGCTACGCGACTGGATCCAATCTGCTGTTCCCCTTCTCGGTGGGCGCCTCGACAGTGCTCTTCCCTGAACCCTGTGGCGCTGAGATTCTTTTCCGCTTGATTCAGCAACATCGGGCCACGATCCTGATCAACGTTCCGACGATGATCCAACGGATGGTCGACCATCCCGAGGTGCAGTCGCAGGATCTCTCCTCACTGCGTCTCGCAACCTCGGCGGGCGAAGGGTTGCCTCGATCGCTCCATGAACGCTGGGACGCGATGTTCGGAGTGGACCTTCTCGATGGGCTCGGGACCGCAGAGATGTGGCACGTGTTCCTCACCAACCGTCCGGGAGATATCAGGAGGGGGACGTTGGGTCGCGAGGTAGAGGGATTCGAAGTCGCGGTTCGCGACGCGGCGGGACAGGACTGTGGCCAGGGTGAGGTGGGACGACTCTGGGTGAGGGGAGCGTCGCGGGCTCTCGGCTACTGGCGGAACGCCGACAAGACGGCGGAGTCGTTCGTCGGCGAATGGTTCGTCGGAGGTGACCTGGTATCGATGGATGACGAGGGTTACGTCACGTACTGTGGGCGCGGAGACGACGCGATGAAGGTCGCCGGTCGCTGGTGCCTTCCGGCCGAGGTCGAGGGGGTGCTGATGGAGCACGATGGGGTCGAGGAGTGTGCGGTGGTCGGAGTCAGCAATGCCTCGGGTCTGACCAAACCGGTGGCGTTCGTCATCGTCTCGAGCTCTCCGGCCGACTCGGAGATGGAAGAGCAGCTGAAGGCGTTTGTTCTCGAGCGGTTGGCGCCCTACAAGCATCCTCGGCGGGTGATCTTTCTCGAAGACTTTCCTCGTACCCATCTCGGCAAGGTCGACCGCGGCAAGCTGAAGGTCCTGGCGGCCGAGACTTGGGAGCCGGCGTCATGAGGTCTCAGAGAGTTCCGGTAGGTGTGAGGCCTCCCTTGCTAGTGCTGACGATGCTGCTGTTGATCCCATGGGTGACCCTCGCCGTGGGACAAGGCGAAGCCGGCGAGGAGGCTCCGCCTTCGGTCCTCGAGAGCCTAAAGAAGACCTACCGTTCATACACGCGGTTGACCTCGACCCCGCGTCCACTTTCTGCCTGGGCGGACACGCTCTGTTTCGCGCCCACTGAACTCCTCGAGGAGGACGAGGCCCGCAACGGTCCTCACTCTTTGACTTCGATTCACCTTTACGTCAACGCCAGGGCCGAGGGAGGACTCGACGGGGATCCTCGGCGCTTTCCGGTCGGCGCCGTCCTTATCAAGGAGAAGTTCAGCGGTCGGGTGGTGAAGGGAGTCGGTGGCATGGAGAAGATGGCCGAAGGCTACGACCCGGAGTTTGGGGACTGGCGCTACTTCTACGCCGAGGACCGGATCGGGCTCACCGAAGGTCCCATCGCTTCGTGCCGGTCCTGCCATGAGCGACAGCGAGATCGTGACTTCGTCTACTACCGCAGCGGAGAATTCTCCGTGGACTAGATCGATCTCGTCCAATTTGGAGCGGGACTGTGTCATCCCTCCGCCAGGTCACTGGGAACTGAACGTCGCCACTGGCGGTCCAATCTTCAGGCTCGTTGACTCCCAATGGAAGGAGGCTGTTGATGGAACGTAGGCACTCTAGCCGCATCTCCGATGAAATCCCCACATCGTCGATGGCAGACATCGCCTTCCTGTTGATCATCTACTTCATGGTGACTTCCGCATTCACCGCTACTCGGGGTCTCGACTTCGGGTTGCCGGATCTCGACGAGGACGACTTCGTCGATCCCGTGGAGTCGGTATTGGTCGAGGTTCACGCCTCCGGCGCGTTGACGGTGGACTCGCAACCAATGCTGGTGACCGGACTCTTGGACTACCTGGCGCCGAGGCTGGCCCAGGACGCGGAGAAGCCAGTGATCGTCCAAACGGACTCCGAGGCGTCCTATGGTTCGATGGTCCGAGTCATGGACGAGTTGCGACAAGGTCGAGAGAGGCTCGGACTGGCCCACGAGATCGTGCTCTCGGTCCCCACC
>JAIOJS010000342.1 GCA_019911795.1 Thermoanaerobaculia bacterium
TCTGCGATCGGGGCGATACTGATGCCGCCGATATCGCCCCGATCGCAGATGGCGAGGAGGGGAAACAGCGAAATCGCCGCATGTTCGCTCGCGTGCAGTGCCCCGAGAAAGTGTCGGTTTGATTCGAGGAGCACCCGCTCCAACGTCGGTTTCACCGCCCACCACAAGCCAACCGTCGTGAACTGCACCGGCGGCAGATCGAGGCGATGGGCATCGAGTCGTTCCTGACCCAGGATCCGCTTGCGCTCGTAGCCGATGACGCGCTCCGTGACCTCGACCTTGCCCAACCAAGCCGACAGCCAACCCTCGTGTCGCTCCTCGAGAATCTCGACGATGCGAGTCTGCTTTTCGCCCAGGGCGGAAGTGTAGTAGTCGACGTCGACCGGCTCGACCAGGACGCGTTGATCCCCCTCCAGAAGCTCTTTGACCAGGTATTGACGTCCGGCATGGAGGTAGATCGCCCCCGGGTGACACTCCCGAAGGGTTCGAATGCCATCGACGGTTCCGATCGTCCGCCCTACCGTGGTGTCGACGATGCCGTACGACGATCCGCTGCCGCGCAAGTTCACCAGTCGCTGAGGGTTATTCAGGGAAGTCGTCCAACGATCGCCGGTCTCGTTGGCCACCAGGTCCCCTCGACCCACCAGTTGCCGGATCGTCTCCGTCTGATCGGAGAGGTAGCTGGCATCGCCCACGGCCTCCAGAGGGCGTTCTGCAGCGGCACAAACAAGGTGCGAACAACCCACGAACTCGTTGGACGGATCGACGATCAGCTGCTCCAAGGGACGCTCCAGGAGCTCGTCCGGGCGCTGCAGCAAGTACTGATCGAGGGCGTCGGGAAGGGCTATCAAGGCGGTGAGCGACTCGCGACCGCGACGACCGGCGCGACCGGAGCGTTGCCAGGTAGCGATCATGCTGCCGGGATAGCCCACGAGGATGCAGGCATCGAGCCCTCCGACGTCGATTCCCAGCTCGAGGGCCGAAGTGGAGATCACGCCGTGCAGTCGTCCGGAGAAAAGGTCCTCTTCGATGCGCCGGCGTTCCTCGGGAAGAAAGCCGGCGCGGTAGCTTGCCACTTTAGGCGCCAGCGAGGGCTCCTGCCGTTGCAGCCACTTGTACAGAAGCTCGGTTATCCCGCGCGCCTTGGTAAAGACTATCGTTCGCTGCCCCTGTTGAAGCAGCGAAATAAGGAGGTGAAGGGCCAAGGTGTACGGGCTCGCGTCCGGCTGCAATAGGAGGAAATGCCGTCCTTCACGGGGCGCTCCCGAATCTCGAATCCACTCGAACTGCTCGCCACAAAGACGCTCGGCAAAGACCTCGGCGTTCGCCGCCGTGGCCGATGAAGCGATGATCCGCGGGTTGGACCCCACTTGGTGGCAGAGTCGGAGCAGTCGACGGAGTACGTGGTGGAAGTGACTGCCGAAGATTCCTCGGTAGGTGTGCAGCTCGTCGAGTACGATCCAACGGAGATCGCGCAGGAAGGGCTGCCAGGAGTTCCAGTACGGCAGCATCCCCAGGTGGATCATGTCGGGGTTGGAGATCAACACGCGCGGAGGATCCTGGCGAATCTTGGCCCGACGATGCTTCGGTGTGTCTCCATCGTAGATTTCGCACGAGGCATCCACCTCAGCCAGACTGGCCAGTTCCTCGAAACGAGCCTTCTGATCCTGTCCTAACGCCTTCAGGGGATACAGGAAGAGAGCCCGGCCCGGGCCACCGTTGGCCGCCTCTTCGAGGATGGGGAGTTGAAAAATCAGGGACTTTCCCGAGGCAGTCGGCGTCGTCACCAGGACGTTGGCTCCCTCTCGGACTGCCCGCAGACCCGCCGTCTGATGATCCCAAAGCGGACTCACTCCGAGCGCCTCCAGGGCACCCTCGACGGAAGCCGGGAGAGGCGGTGAGAGGGGTGCGGTACGCGCCTCCTGCCCCGCGAGGTAGACGTGGTGCTGAATCCTCGAACCGAGCCGCGGCTGAGCCTTCAAGGCCTCGACGCGGGCGGTCATCGGCGAAGGGGCCGGGCCGCCATCGGGCAATGGACTCGCAGACTCCTCCGCTGGCATCTGCGATCGCCTACTCAAGGGGTCGCCTGTCCAATCGACGCCTCAGCGTCCCGATTCCTCGCCTAGATCACCCACCGGAGTCGGACGTCCGAGGAGAAACCCCTGGCCGAACTGAAAGCCAGAGTCCAGGCAGGCCAGCCTCTCCGACTCGGTCTCTATGCACTCGGCCAGTGGAGCGATCTCCAGCTCACGGACCATCTCGACCAAGCGGCGCACCATGTCGCGCCGGCGCGGGGTCACGGTGTCGAGACCACGGATGAGGGCGACATCGAACTTGAGGAGTCGCGGGGATGTCTCAGCCAGCGCGGCGAGGCGATCGCGTCCGGTCCCGAAGTCGTCGTAGGCGAGACCGATGTCGAGTTTCTCCAGAACATCGGCCACCCTCCTCAGTTCCTCGACATCGCTCGCGGCCGCTTCGTGAATCTCGAGGATCATGGGCCGATCGGGAAACTCTCGCCGCAACTCCTCGAGACCTGCGATCAGCTCAACCGGTGCCTCGAGTTCTAGGGGATGGGTGTTGAGCAAGAGGCTTAGGTCGTCGGAGAGGCCCACACCATCCACCAAACCCTGCCGTCGATAGGCGCGGCAAAGTTCAGGGATCACTCCGGAAAACGCGGCAGCCATGAACATCTCCTGGGGGCCCACCGCGACCCCACCCAGGGAACCTCTTCCCAGCACCTCGTAGCCGTAAAGTTCTCCATCTCCCAGGCCCACGATCGGCTGCAGGTGTATTTCGACCTGTCCCTCCCGCACCTGTTGCTCGACTTCGCGCCCATGGGTCAACCAAGAACCTCCCCCGTCGAGCGAAGAGATCACTCGGGTGGTCCGGAAGCCCTGAGCAGCGTCGAAGCCGACGACGCGAAATTCCTGATCGCCGAAGACGAGCACGTCGCCATCCACGGCAGACTCCTCCCCCTCCACTCGGACTCCGTTGAGAAAGGTCCCATTGGTGCTCCCGAGGTCCCGCACCCTCAGGTTCCCATCGAGTTCGAAAAGCTCGGCATGCTGGCCCGAGACGAGGCCACTATCCAGGCGAAGATGCTCCCCTCCTCGCCGTCCGATGTGAAACGGCAACGGGGCCACCGGAGTACGCCACACCGGGCTGCCTGGCGTCACTAGACCCTCCAAGTACCAGGCTGCGGCCCCGCGGATCACCCCACCGGCCTCGCCTGCTGGCCGTGCTTCGCCGCATTGAACTCCATGGTGTCGATCCACTGCGCTTCGAGAGTCATCTCAGTAGCACCGAGAGCCGGCGGCGCCTCGGGTCCGGCTACGTAGGACCAATGCCATTCCCCTTCTCTCATCATCCCCTCGAGAGTGTGGATCACGTCGGTGACCTCTGGACGGTACTCGGGCTTCTTGGCGAGGAGCCCGCGGATCAACTCCTCGAGTTCGGGCGTGACTTCGGGGTTGATGGCCGAAGGCGGTCTCGGCTCCCGAGTCAGGGTGGTCAACAGGATCTCCCGGACCCCCGTTCCCTGGAAAGGATGAACCCCGGTCACCATCTGGTAGAGCAGGACCCCCAGCGAGAAGAGATCAGAACGCGCCTCGTAGCCCTTGCCCTCGATCGCTTCAGGCGGCACATATCCGGGAGTACCGAAGATCGACCCGCTGCCCGCCTTCATCTCGCCCAGGTAGCCGGCGATTCCGAAGTCGGTGACCTTGATCGAGCCATCGAATCCGAGCAGCACATTTGCCGGCTTGATATCGCGGTGCACCATCCCCAAGTCATGGGCCGCTTCCAGGGCGCGCGCCACCGCTAGGGCGATCGGTACGGCAAGGCTGGGCGCGAGGGAACCCCTCTCCCAGAGGAGATTCTCCACTCCCTGTCCCTCGACCAACTCCATCGCGACATAGGCGACGTCACTAGAATCCTCCACGTCGTAGATGGAGACGATGTTCGAATGGCTGAAACGAGCGGCCGCCACCGCTTCGCTGAGCAGCGAGGTCACCAGCTTCTCGCGCCTCTCGTCCTTGCCGGCGCGATCGAGGTGGATCGTCTTGAGAGCCACCGAGCGTTGCAGCTTGGGGTCGAGTCCGCGAAAGACGGTCCCCATCGCCCCCTCGCCGAGGATCTCCAGAACCTGGTAGCGGCCGAGAAAGACCCGACCAAGCTCCTTCTTGTCCCGCACCTTGGTGCGAAGTTGTTCGAAGGAGACCTTCAGCTGGTTGAGCTCACTACCCACCGGCTGCCCTTCCTCGGCCTTCCCCTCGAGTTCGCGCTGAGCCTGCAGGATCCCCCGCACCGGACGAACGATCGAGGAATAGGCTCCGGCTACCCCTAGCGCCGCCAGTACCAGTCCCAACAAGACGGCCACCAAAGCCCTGCGATCGAGGGCCAGAGCCAGCGATTCCGCCACCTCTCCCGGCTGAATGGAAACCACCACCCAAGGCGCCGACGTGAGGTACCAGAAGGCACTGACCACCTCTTGGCCGTCCTCGAGAGCAATCACCTGTGCTCCTCCGAGCTTGCCCGTCGTGGCCAACGCCACCAACTTCGGCGGCAGGGTCAAGGAGCCTCCCGATCCCAGGATCCGTCCCGTCTCGTCGAGGAGACTCAGCTCGGCATCGCGGCCCAGTTCTTCAGGCTTGAACATCCCTTCGAGCCACACCGGTCTTTCGACGAGTTGTAGTTGACCAGCGCTCTCGGCGAGGCCAACCGTGTAGAGAATCAAGCGCTCCGGAGGGCCGGCGAGTTCCACCACCGGCTGCTCGACCGTTGTCGTCAAAGCTCGATCCACTGCGGTCTTGTTGTCGGGAAGCTGAGCCCGGATGACAATCTCTCCGAGGGGATCACGCAGCACGATCCCCACCACCGTGTCCTGCGAAAGGAGCACCGACGTCAGGAGACCTACCGACTCGGGCGATGTCGGGTTCTCGACCAACAGGCGATTGGCTGCCAAGGACTGGGCCAACTGGAGCCTAGAACTTATCTGAGCCTCGATCCGACTGGCGATCGCTCGTACCGCCACCGAGTGGGTCCGTTCGACCTGCTCCCGCATCGCCGAACGATTGACACCTCGCAGACTGAAAGCGAGGATGCCCAAGGGGACAAGGG
>JAIOJS010000034.1 GCA_019911795.1 Thermoanaerobaculia bacterium
GCTCCAAAGCAACCAAGGTCAGGGCCAGCCTTCGCCACCGAGAGGATCGCGGGGTCGTGTCTGAACCGGACGTCGCCACGGCAATCCGTCTAGAGCGTGGTCGAATTCACCATCTCGACCGAAGTGTCCGGAACTCCGGGAGGAGACGACGCCGACGGCTCCGCCTTGGCCGGCACATGCTCGTGAGCATGGTACGAACTGCGCACCAAGGGGCCCGACTCGCAGTGGGCAAAGCCGAGCGATAGGGCAAACTCCTTGTGTTGGGCAAACTCGTCCGGGTGGACCCAACGGTCTACCGGCAGGTGCTGGGTCGTCGGCTGGAGATATTGTCCCATGGTCACGATCTCCACGCCGGCACCGCGGATATCCCGCAGGACCTGGTGAATCTCCTCGACCGTCTCGCCGATACCGAGCATGATGCCGGTCTTGACGCGTCCCACGAAACGCCCGTCTTCCCGCCGCTCCGAGGCGTCGGTCAGTAGATCGAGCGTGCGTCGATAGCGACTCCCGGGCCGAGCCTTACGGTACATCCTCTCCACCGTCTCCACATTATGGGAGAAGATCTCCGGCTTGGCGGACAGCACGATATCGAGGGCGTCGTCCACTCCGCGAAAGTCCGGTGTCAGAACCTCCACCGCCGCTTCGGGGCTGCGCCGATGAATCGCCTCGATCACATTGGCCCAATGTCGCGCCCCGCCGTCGCGAAGATCGTCGCGATCAACCGAGGTGATCACCGCATGCTTCAGCCCCATGGTCTCCACCGCCTGCGCCACGTGTTCCGGCTCGGCTTCGTCGACGCCTGGATTCGGGCGGCCCGTCTTGACAGCGCAAAACCCGCAGCGACGAGTACAGATCTCGCCGAGGATCATGAAGGTCGCAGTGCCGTGCTCGCCCCAGCACTCGTAGATGTTGGGACAACGAGCCTCGGCGCACACCGTGTTGAGATCGAGTTTGTCCACCAAGCGACGTACTGTGTGGTACTGCTCGGGGGTTGCCAGACGGATCTTCAGCCAGTCGGGTCGGGGCTGTCTTGGCACGGTGGGATCGAGCCGACCGGCCGGTCCCTTGCCGATTTGAATCAGTGGCTCACTCATGGGCCGCTATCCTATCCTCTCGCTCCCCCGAATGGGGGCAACCCTCCTCGAGACCCGCCGTCGATCGGCCGCCAGATTGCAGTTGGCGATATCTCGATCGCGACATCGATCCACGGGGATACGGGCCCCTAGGCATCAAAGTCGAGGCCGAGGTCGAGACACGGAGCACTGTGGGTGATCCAACCCACCGAGATCAGGTCTACTCCCGTCGCTGCCACCGGGCCGACCGTAGCTTCGGTGATCCCACCCGAAGCCTCGGTAATCGCTCGACCTGCGACCCGTTCCACCGCCTGACGAAGTCGAGTCGGTGCCATGTTGTCGAGCAATACGGCATCGACCCCACACTCGAGGGCCTCGTCCAGTTGATCCAGGGTATCGACCTCGATCTCTACCTTGACCATGTGTCCCACGCGCTCTCTGACCCGGGCCAGCGCCGCTGTCACGGAACCGGCGACAGCGAGGTGGTTGTCCTTGATCAGTACCGCGTCGTCGAGCCCGAACCGATGGTTGGCTCCACCTCCAGCTCGGACTGCGTACTTCTCGAGTGCGCGCAATCCCGGAGTCGTCTTGCGAGTGCACACGATGCGGGCGTGGCTGGCGCCGACCGCCGCGACGAGCCGTGCGGTTGTCGAGGCGATCCCACTCAGATGGCCAAGATAGTTCAAGGCGACGCGTTCCGCCGAGAGGATGCCGCGAGCCGCTCCCTCGATGGTAGCCAGTGTGTCTCCGGGCACCACCTCCTCACCGTCGCGGGTCACCCCCTCAAAGCTCAGGGTCGGCTCGATGAGCCGGAAGGCGGTCCGGGCTACGTCGAGTCCCGCTACCACGCCCGGTTGTCTCGCCACGATCGCGCCCCGCCAGCGCAGCCCGTCCGGAATCGTCGCGTTGCTAGTGAGATCGCCGGCGTGCCCAAGGTCCTCGATCAACGCGGCTCGTACTCCGTCCTCGTACTGCAATAGGTGGAGGGGTAGGAGTCGGGCCGGCTCGGTCACGGCGCCAGGTCTCCGTGATGGAAGCGAATGGACCCTGCCGCCTCGGAACTCGAGTCCAGGGCGCTGAGCAGGTCCTCCGCCATCCAGAAGGAGCGTTGCGACCAGGCCGGGTCACGGTCCGGAAAATCCTCCCGATAGTGCGCTCCCCGACTCTCCTTACGACGTCGGGCTGCCTCCGCCACTAGACGGGCGACGAGCAACATGTTTCCGGTTTCCCAAGGCGACTGACCGAGTCGCTCCTCCATCTCAGCCAATTCTTCGCACGCCGACAACAGCGAGGACTCGTCGCGAACGAGTCCCACCGAGTTCCAGGAGATCTGGCGCAGTCGGTCTCGGACCTCACGATCCACCTCGGGTCGACAGCTTCGATAGTGAGAGGCCAGGGTTCGAGCCTGCCGCCACACAACACGACCATCGGGAGCATCCGGAAGGACCCGCCGAATCGACTTGGCAGCCTCGGCGCCGTAGACCAGCCCCTCGAGCAGCGAGTTGCTCGCCAGCCGATTGGCCCCGTGAACGCCGGTGGACGAGGTTTCACCACAGGCCCACAGGCCGGGTAATGAGCTCTGGCCCTCGAGATCTACCGCGATACCACCCATGTGATAGTGAACGGCAGGGGTCACCGGCATCAGATCGACCCGCGGATCGATTCCCACCTCCGCACAGCGCGCGAACACCGTGGGAAAGCGCTTGGGGAGTCGCTCGCCGATCGCTTTCCGAGCGTCCAGGTAGACCTCGGATCCGCCCTGACGGCGCCGCCAGATGGCGCGCGCGACGACGTCGCGTGGAGCCAACTCTGCAAGCGGATCCTCGTCGAGCATGAAGCGAACTCCCTTACTGTCGACCAGAATCGCCCCTTCACCGCGTAGGGCCTCGGTGAGGAGAGGTAGAGGGTCGACCGTGGCTGCGAGCGCCGTCGGGTGAAACTGCACCATCTCGAGGTCGGCCAACTGCGCTCCGGCTCGGGCAGCCATCGCGAGGCCATCTCCTGTCACT
>JAIOJS010000343.1 GCA_019911795.1 Thermoanaerobaculia bacterium
GTCTGACAGTGTCCGCACTTGATCGAGAGATTTCGAATATTGATGCTGTCTTCCATGCGAGACTGTTACCTCGAGTGGGGACTGGCAGGCATGGCCAGAAGGGATGCCGAGTCGAGTGATTGGGAAGTGATCATGCTACTAGTCTACAGGCTGGAACCGTCCGTGAGACTCTGGTACCCTGAGCGCCGTCGCGCTGGCTGGGAGGACCTGCTGAGGCCGCGCGCGACGGCCAACATCTGACTAGCAGCTACCGACGCTAGCATCGACCAAAGACAACCCGAGACCATCGACTAGAAACAACCCGAGACGAGGGGTGCCATGAAGAAGATCGTGCACATTGTCGGGACAGGAACGATCGGCGAGCCGCTGATCGGCCTGTTTACCGACTTTCGCGAAAAGCTGGGAATCGACGAAGTCACCTTCCACAAGCGGACGCCTCTCGAGAGCGATCGTGCCAAGCTTCGCCACCTCATGGAGCGAGGGGCACGGCTGGCCACGGATGCGGACCGCACCGCCGACTTCGAGGCGATGGGCCATGCGGTGAGCTACGAGAAGCAGGAAGCACTGGAGCGGGCGACCGTCGTTCTCGATTGCACCCCGGCCGGCAACCACAACAAGGAAGAGATCTACACCAACCTGGTGGGGCCGCGGGGCTTTATCGCTCAGGGGAGCGAGTTTGGCTTCGGCAAGCCGTACGCCCGGGGAGTGAACGACGAAGCCCTCGATCCGGCCAATGACAAGTTCCTTCAGGTCGTTTCGTGCAATACCCACAACATCGGCACCATACTGAAGACCCTCGCCGAGCAGGGTGAGGGTGAGCCGTTGGGGCTCGAACGGGCGATTTTTGTCTGCATGCGCCGCGCCAACGACGTGACTCAGACGTCGTCCTTCGTCCCCGCTCCGACGGTCGGCAAACATAACGATCCGGACTTCGGCACCCACCACGCCCGAGACGCTCATTCCCTGTTCCAGACCTTGGACATGGACCTCGACCTCTTCTCCAGCGCGGTGAAGCTGAATACTCAGTACATGCACTCGCTGTGGTTCCACATGGTCCTCGACCACGACACCACCCGCGAGAAGATTCTGCAGCGTTTGGAGGATAACCCTCGCGTGGCCTTGACCAACAAGGACGCCGCCAACCTTATCTTTAGCTTCGGCCGGGACCACGGCTACTATGGTCGAATCCTGTCGCAGGCCGTCGTCGTGCGCCCCACCATTGCGGTACGGAAATCACGGGAGGTGTACGGCTTCTGCTTCACCCCCCAGGACGGGAACTCCTTGCTGTCGTCGGTCGCCGCGACGCTCTGGCATATCGATCCCGATCCGGAGAGTGTGAAGCGTCGCCTCCAGCCGCTGAGTCGCTGGATCTACAAGGAGATCTGAGGTCGCCGGCACGCGCACCGATGGGCGCTGGACCTTCGAACTGGGGGCGCTGCGTCTGGAGGGCGCGTCGCTCGCCGGCGATTCGACCTGGTTTCGAGTACACCCTCCCGGGTTAGCGTTTGACGTCGGTCGGGGTGAGGCGCGACTGTCCGGGGCGGCGGATATCTTCCTCTCGCACGGTCATCTCGACCACTGTCTGGGCGTCCCGTTCGTTCTCTCCCACCGAACCCTCCACGAGTCCCAGGCTACGCGCGTCTTCTGTCCCGAGGCGATCGTGGATCCGATACGTCGGTTGATCGAGGCGGGGGAGGAACTGGAGGGCGTCGCCTACGACTACGAGTTGATAGGGGCCAAGGACGGCTACTGCGTCGACGTTGGAAGTGATCTTCGAATCGAGTGCTTCGCAACCTCCCACGTGGTTCCGAGCCTCGGCTTTCTCCTGCATCGACGATATCGACGGCTCGCCGACGCCTATCGCGGACTTTCAGGGGGGGAGATCGCTCGATTGCGGGCCGATGGAGCCGAAGTCTCCGAGGAGTCTGAAACTCCCTGGGTGGCCTACTGCGGCGACACCCGGGCCGATCTCTTCGAGGCGCGACCCGACCTCTATCGGGTGCCGGTCCTACTGATCGAATGCACCTTCCTCGGTGATGGCATGAGAGAACGCGGAGAGCGTTATGGTCACATCCACCTCGAGGACCTGGCGGATCGGGCCGAGCTCTTTCAGAATGAGGCGTTGGTGTTGCACCATTTGAGTCGTCGCTATCGCACTTCGGACCTGCGACGCCAAGTGGATGAGCAACTCGGAAATCTGGCCAGCCGCGTGGTGATCGTCGGCGAAAGTAGACATCAGGGGGAGTGATGAAGGAATTCGATGAGATCGCTACGGAATCGGAGGCCGCTCCACGAGGGCTCGCGCTCGCTCTGGTGGAGGAGTTCGAGATAACGGTCGAGAAACTCGTGGCCGGCGGCGAGGGATTGGGGCGCTACCAAGGGGTGCCCGTGTTCGTGCCGCGGTCGGCTCCCGGTGACCGTCTGCGGGTTCGCTTGGTCGAGCGCAAGTCGGACTACGGGCGGGCGGAGATCGTAGAGATTCTGGAAGCGGGGCCGGGCCGCCGGGAGCCGCCTTGCCCCTACTTTGTTCATTGCGGCGGGTGCGACCTTCAGCATCTCGAGGAGAATCGTCAAGTCGAGTTCAAGGCGGCAGCGGTGCGCGAGACCCTCCTTCGTCTGGGCGGAATCTCTTTGCCGCGGAATACCGAGATCATCGCCGGCAAGCCTTGGGGCTATCGCGTTCGGGCTCAGATCCACAGCAAGGTCATCGAGGAGGCGAGGGATCCCGAGAGCGAGGACGCGACGACGGATGATACCGGCGAGGAGGAAGTCCGAAGAAGGGTGCAGGTGGGATACCACCGTCGGGGTTCGAACGATCTCGTAGCCATCGACCAGTGCCGTATCCTCGTGCCGGAACTCGAGGCGATGATCCCTCATCTGCCGGGAGCGATTCCGCTCGCGGGACCGCGTCGATTGGATCTCCTCGCTGGGGACGACCGCTTGACGACGGCTCCCCCCGTCGAGGGCCTTCCCCAGGGCGAGGTGAAGATGACGGTCGGAGAGTTCTCCTACCTGCTGGATGCCCGTTGCTTCTTCCAGGCCCATCGGACCTTGACGCCGGTCTTGGTCAACAAGGCGATCGGTGCATGGACGGGTGGGGTAGCGGTCGATCTCTATGCCGGGGTTGGTCTTCTCACCCTGCCTCTCGCGCGGAGATACGAGAACGTCCTCGCGGTCGAGGGCTCGAACGTCTCGGTGCGCTTTGCGCGTAAGAACGCGCGGAGGAACGGTTTGCCCGGGATCGAGGTAATGTCGCAAGCCGTCGAGAGTTACGTGGCCAAGGGATTGCCTGCGAACGTGGACCGTATTGTCGTCGACCCACCGCGCAGCGGTCTCTCGAAAGTCGTGCGGCGAGCTCTATTGGAAGCGAAGGCCGGCCGACTCACCTACGTCTCCTGCCACCCGGCGACTCTGGCCCGCGATCTTCGTGCGCTGACGGAGGAGATCTACGAGCTGGAGTCCCTCGTACTCATCGACCTCTTTCCCCAGAGCGGACACATGGAAGTCGTGGCCCAACTCGCGCGTCGCTAGGAATCTGGAAGGGTGAGTCTGGAATGTTACAGTGGCCGCTGGAGGATCCATGACACAACTATCGATTGAGTACTGCGGTGTTTGAAACTACCAGCCCCGCGCCGCCAGTTTGGCGGCCTCGCTGGAAGAGAAACTGGGAATCAAGGCCGAGCTGATCCGGAGCTCAGGGGGCGTCTTTGAAGTGCGCCGGGACGGCAAGCTAATCTTCTCTAAGAAGAAGCTGGGTCGCTTTCCGGAGTTCGACGAGGTCGAGAGGCTTCTCGGCGCGGTTTAGGACCGTCTGGAGACAGCCACCCCGGGCAGCTCCGGTGTTTCCCTGGCGACCCGCTCGGGCTCCAAGGACTACGGCTCCAAGGAGTACGGCTCCAAGGAACACAGTGCCCAAGTATCAGGCGGGCCAAGTATCAGGCGGGCAAATTTGCCGAAGTCGGTCGATCAGTCGACCTGCTTGAGCAGGCCTTCGAGGAAGTCTCGGTCGACCAGGCCGATGCGAACCAAGCCTTCCACCAGCTTGCGAGTCGCGACCTCGCCACTGGGGCTGCTCTTGCCGATTCGGAGTGCTTCGTGAAGGGTCTTGAGATCGGAACTCAGGGCGGTGAGGATCTTGCTCAGCGTGACCAGGGACGGTAGCTGCCGGCCGCCCTCGTAGGCACTCAGCATCGAAGGGGTAATGCCGGCTCGCTCCGCGACCTCGCGCCCCTCCATCTCACGTTGGACACGAATGAGTCGCAGCGCGACTCCGATGCGTTGTGGGTCAAATCCAGACATGGAGGAACCATAGGTGACGCTTCCGGAATTGTCAAGTATTGAGCAATGATGTCGTGAGAGGTGGGATATTCCGACGCTAAATTCGCTACTTCTGCTTACTGTCGTTCGAAACACGATAGCCACGAATGGCAAGTCCAGGGGCTATTCCGAGTCCAAGGGGGCTCGTGAGGGCGCCGAAAGGATGGGTGGCCCCGTTTCGTAATCCTCTACCACAAGGAGGGTGAGCGATGACAGCGATGACGGAGAGATCTCGAGAAGTGAAGCGACTGGGCGGCGTAGAGGGAGGCGACGATGGGTACCCGAGGACGGTCGGACGGCGAGACGGAGGGTGGTCCGAGTGGCGGAGATTCCTCGAGGCTCTGAGGCCTGATCTCGAGGAACTGGTGGCCCAGGTCGACGTTTCGATGGATCACCACGCCGAGAGCGGAACAGTCTGTGGCTCGGTCGTCGCCCGTTGCGGCACCAGCGGATCCAACCCCCGGGAGGTTCATCAGCTAGAAAACAGTGAAGGGTTGGATCTACCGTGACTCGGTCCTGACCTCGTGGAACTGGGGAGTCCACCTGCCTGCCCATGCTACGATGCGCTACCGTATCGAGCGAACAACAGGCCAAGAGTCCAGGGCGAGAGCAGGGAGATGAGCGAGTCGAAGGAGTCTGGAGACCACCGGGAGACCGGCGACGCATCGGAATCCGGGAGGCAACCGGAACCGGAGGGCGCGCCTGTATCCGAGAGCAAGTCTTCGGAGACTCTGGCCAAGACTCAAGCCGATCCGCTGGGACGAGCCGACTTTGAAGCTGGACTGCAGTCCCTAGCTCGGCACCCGCCCGCGCTGTTCGAACTCGGTGAGCAGGTGGGAGGACGCTATCGAATCGTTCGCTTCCTCGCAGAGGGAGGGATGGGGGCAGTCTACGAGGCCGAGGACGAAGAACTTGGCGGACGCGTTGCCCTCAAGGCGATTCTTCCGGAACTCGGTTACCGATCTACCGCGGTCGGACGCTTTCGACGGGAGATCCTGCTCTCCCGCAAGGTAACCCATCCTTGCGTGTGTAGGGTGTTCGATGTCGGCAAGCATGTTTCGGAATCACGAGGCCTGGAGATTCTCTTTCTCACCATGGAACTCCTCTCGGGGGAGACCCTTTCCGAGAAGCTGAAGCGGGATGGCGCCATGACACAGGATGAAGCGCTGCCGATCATCAGCAAGGTAGCCTCTGCCCTGCAGGCAGCGCACGACGCCGGGGTAATCCATCGCGACCTCAAGGCCAGTAACGTGATGTTGGAGCCGACTGGCGATGGCGTTCGGGCGGTGATCACCGACTTCGGTCTGTCGCGCAGCATCTTCGGCGAGGAGCGTGGGGATCTGACCCAGAGTGGACACATGGTGGGGACGCCCGCCTACGCTGCCCCCGAGCAGATCGCCGGTCGCCCCCCGACGCCGGCGTGCGACATCTACAGTTTGGGGTTGGTGCTCTACGAGATGCTGGTTGGCTGGTTGCCGTATGCCGACGAGAGCCCCTACATGGTGGCCATTCAGCGCCTCCAAGGCGACCCTTTGCCCATGCCGAGCGATCGGGGTATCGAGGTCCACCCGCGCTGGGAGCAGGCGATCCAACGATGCTTGTCGATTGAACCCGAACGGCGCTTCGAGCAACCTCTGGACCTGATCGCGGCCCTCGATCCCGAGGCGACCCTCCCGGAGCGTCCCCGGCGGCTCCTGCCGGCGCTCCAGACATCTCGCACGCAGGGTCGGCGCTGGGGGGCGATTGCAGCGGTACCAGCCATCGCGATTCTCCTCCTTGTGGCCTGGGTTCTGACGCGAGAACCCGTTCCGACGGTGGTGCAGGGTGTTCGGGTGGCGGTACTTAGTACCGAGGAGACAGAGGGAGAGGAGATGGCCCGGGTTGGATCCGAGGTACAGATTGCTTTGGTAAGAGCTCTTCTGGGTCTCGAAGGGGTGAGGCCCGTGGATTCCGGCGACGTCGAGGGGTTGGAGGGAGGCGTCACCGAGATCGCTCGCGCCACCGCGGCGGACCAGGTCGTAGTCAGTCGCCTCGAGGATCGCGACAGTGAGTGGTGGATCACGTTGCAGCGGGTAGTGGGTGCGGATGGTGCGGTCCTCTGGGCCGACGACTTCGCGGCCCCAAAGAACGATGCGCGGCTCCTAGCCAGCGCCCTGGCCGCTCGAGTTCGAGCCGGTTTTTCCGAGTACGAGAGCCGGCCCGGGGTGGGGGACCTGGAAGTGAGGCCCGTCGACTACGACAACTATCTCCACTGGTACCACATCATGGAGACGCGACCGGCGGGCACGAATTGGGAAGAGGTGGCCCAAGGCTTGGCGGCAGTGCGTTCGGGCTCGCCGAGGTTTGTCGAAGCCTATCTGACGGAGGCAAGAATCGTACGCTTCCTCTACACCCAGAATCGCAATCCCGAGTATCTGGAACACGCCTACCAGCTCAATGAACTCGCCCGGGAGATGAGTCCTCGCGACCCGCGGCCCCTGTTGGGGGAGATTCAAGTGGCCTACACCGAGTCGAACCTCGATCGCGTAGCCTCGACCATCGAAGAGCTGGAGAAGGTCCATCCGGGCGCGGTCGAAGTCATGCAGGCGAGGGCGATGCTGGCGGAGCGCCGAGGGAGGATCGACGAGGCTCGTAACTATCTACTGGAGGTGGTAAAGCGAAGGAGCGACTGGGGAAGTCTTATGGCCCTGGTGAACCTGGAGGTAAAAGCGGGAGACTTCGATTCTGCGCGGACTCATTTGGCCGCTATTTTGGAGCTTTCTCCTGGGAACCTATCGGCTCTTGGAAAGCTCGCAGAACTGGAACTCCAGTATGGATCCACGTCACAGGCCGAGCTTCTATTCAGTGAGTTGCTGGAGCAGGATGATGACCATTTCCTCTGGACCAACCTGGGGATCAGTCAACTGTTTCAACGAAACTATGGCGCCGCCGAGAAGAGCTTCAGACAAGTTCTTCGAGTGGAACCCGATGATCCCGTGGGACGCTTGAATCTCGCCGATGTCTTGCTACTGCAAGGTCGGGACAAGGAGGCTCAGGATCTGTACCTGGAGGTTGTAGAGTGGACCGGAGCTACGGGCGCTGATACCGGATGGGGCGACGCTCTTCTCCGCGCCCAGAGTCTGGCTCACCTCGGGCGAGGGGACGATGCCGTTCGTTGCCTGCAGTCAGACGAAGTGCAGAACACGAAGTTCCCGCAGGTCTGGTTCGAATCGTCCCTGGTCTATGCCCTCGTAGGGGATAGGACTTCAGCGTTGCTCTTCGTCGAGAAGGCCATCAGCGGGGGGATGAATCCCCGGTGGTTCAGCCTTCCTTGGTTTGATGACATTAGGCCGGAACTCGACGCCCTACTCGCGCGGACTTCATCTAGTAGTGCGGGTGTAGGGCCCAGCTGACGGCGGTCGAATAGCTACTTCGACTTCGCGGGTGGCTAGGGCCCTTCTGCGGTCTGCATCCGTGGATCCAGGACATACTCACCATTCGTCCCCTTGATCTTCAAAGAGTACTTGTACTCCTTCGTCACATGCGCCATCTGGGAGCCAGTCCAGGCCTTGTCGCTGGTGTGGGGCGTTGCTGCCAAGTGTGCGAAGGGGCCCTTGCGGTCCTTTCCTTCGAACCAGATATCCACAATCTCGGCCTTGTCGTCACCCTTGCTCTTCAGGATGAACTGGGCGATGTCGTTGTCTATCCAGGTGAGGCGAACCGGATCCGGGGAGACGTCTACGATCTTGGCGGTCTTGGCATCCCAGATGATGGTAATAGGAATAACGGACATGCAGCTCTCCTTGATGGTGAGGTGTTCTTAGGTCTATGAGGAAAGTTTTGCCAAGAATAGCAAGATTGCTCTCCTCTGTACAACCCTTCCGCCGGTCGGACCCGTGAGTCTCTTTGATCTACCGGCGACTCTCTTCCAAGGAAGAAGAGCGTGATCGAGCGGCTTCTGCCGAGTCTTGGGGACTCGCTTGGGTTCTGATACAGGACTCGCTTGGGCCCTAAAACAAAAGGGCCGCACCCTAGGGTGCGGCCAACGAGAAGGAGGGACGAACCGGGGAACGGGGGGTTCCCCTTAGCCGAAAGGTCGATCCTTGGGAGAACCGAGGCTTCCGGTGGGTCGTTGAATTGCACTCTAGCCCTCGGTTTGGCGCGCCGCAGTCACTAGGATCACCATGAAACTGTGAAAGGGCTCACATTCTTGTCGATTGGAGACAAATTTCGCGACAATCGAGCGAGACTCACTGCGATACGTTGATCGGAGTGATCTTTTGATCGGACGAAGTCCGACTTCATGAGGTCTGAGCGGACGAGACTGAACGGATGAAGTCGACTGTTCCGCACGGGAAGCACGGCACTTGTCGCGCGGTGCGCTCGGTACGGCCCGGTACAGTCCACTACCGCCCGTTTCCGTTGGGTGGTCTAGACCGCCGGGCCTGCTAGCAGAGCTCTTTTAGGGCGTCGACGTTCTGAACCGTGATGAAATGTCCCGAGGACACGGTGAGAAGTTCCCGCTTCCTGAGGTCGCCCATGACGTGGTTCACGCGTTCCCGTGAAGCTCCGACCATCTCTGCGATGTCGGTCTGAGTGAGGGGGAGACGGATACGGATCGAGCCATCGAGGTTGGTGCGGCCGTAGCGCTCGGCGAAGAGGAGGATGCGCTGCGCAACCCGGCCGGTGACATCGAGGGTCGACAGGGCGCGGATCTGATCGTTGGCGTCGCGCAGTCGTTCGCTGAGTTGCCGAGAGAGGTTGTGGCTCAGACCGGGGATCGAGTCGGTACAAGATAGAAAGGTCGCTCGGTCCATCCAGAGGAAGGTGGTCTCTTCGATCGTCACCACATTGGCGCAGCGGTCGCTGTGGCCGAGTAGACTCATTTCACCTACCGTATCGCCCGGGCCGAGAAGGGCGAGCGTAACCTCGGATCCATCTTCGGTGTAGAGCTTGACCTTGACCGCTCCGTCGAGGATCAAGTAGACCGCCTCGCCGGGCTGCTCTGCACTCATCACCTGAGTCCCAGGAGGGACGACGGTTCGCCGCAACTTCTCGGCGAGCTGGTCGAGGCTATCCGCGGGCAGGCCCTCGAAGAGGCCGAGGGTTGCAAGCGTGGTGGAGTCAGTGCGAGTAGACATTCGGATGGATGATATGCGTCTTGCCTTGGAGTCGGCTCTAATCGTGATTCTAGGCTCAGAACAGCGCGTAGATGAACGGGGCTGCGCTACCGCCGGCGATGAGCAGGGCGCTGACGATGAGAAGCGTGATCACGATCGGCCCCAACCACCACTTCTTGTTGTCCTTGAGGAAGTCCCAGAACTCCCGGGCAAGAGTTGGGGTTTGAATCTCCGCCTGCAGGGCGAAGTCATCCGCCACGTTGCGGGGGCGATCGGCAGCATCATCCTGATGCTCGTTGGTCAAGTCAGTCACGGACAGCTCTCCTTCTCGTTGCGCTGAATCTTATCCCGATTTCCAGTTGTCGGGCGTCGAACCTGGATGGGGCGCCCGCCGCGAGCGTGGTGGGGGCGGAGCGACGAGGCTAGAGGACCATGGCGACTCTATCGATTCCGGCTATCGGAAAACCTTGAACCAGACTGCGAAGAAGCGCTTCGCGAGCGGGGTTAGGCGGGTTCGGTTGTAGCTATCGGCCGCCTTCTTGAGGATCTCGGCGGTCGTCGGGTAGGGATGGATGGTCTCGGCGATTTTGCCTAAGCCGATCTTCTGGGTCACGGCGAGACAGAGCTCCGCGAGGAGATCTCCGGCATGGTCGGCGACAATGGTGGCGCCGAGGATCTCGTCCGATCCGCTTCGAAGGTGGATCTTTAGAAAGCCCTCGCTGGAGCCGTCGAGGAGGGCGCGGTCGACATCCTTCAGATCGATACGAAGGGTCTCGACGTCGATGCCGCGCAGTTGCGCCTCCTTGGCGTAGAGTCCGACGTGCGCTACCTCCGGGCTGGTATAGGTGCACCACGGCACCACGAGGTCGCTGCTCTTGCTGCGTCCAAAGAAGAATGCATTGCGAAGCACGAGGCGAGCTTGGGCGTCGGCGGCATGGGTAAACTGAAGGGGGGAGGCGACGTCGCCGCACGCGAACACCTTGGAGTTGGTGGTTCGCATCTTGTCGTCGACCCTGACGCCCTTCCTGTCGAACTCGACCCCAGCCTTCTCGAGCTCGAGGGACTCGACGTTGGGGGCCCGACCTACCGAAACCAGGAGTTCGTCCACCGCCACCTCTCGGGTGGCGCCATCCTGCTCCAGGCGCAGCACTTTTTCGCGGTCTCGCCCACTGATCTCCTCGATCTTGACGCCGATTTCCAGGTGGACTCCGTCGCGAGCCAAGGCCGTCTGAACGACTTCCGCGGCGTCTGGGTCTTCGCGCGGCAGGACCTGCGGTTGCGCCTCGAAGAGTGTGACCTGGCTACCCAGCCTTGCGAAGGCTTGGGCTAGTTCGCAGCCGATCGGGCCACCTCCGATGATCCCCAAACGCTTGGGGAGGGAGGTTAAGGAGAAGACGCTCTCGTTGGTAAGGTAGTCGACCCGGTCGAGGCCGGGGATCGGCAGATGGGCGGCCCGGGCGCCGGTGGCGATGACGGCCCGTCGAAATTCGAGTCGCTTTCCATCGACTTCGATGGCGC
>JAIOJS010000344.1 GCA_019911795.1 Thermoanaerobaculia bacterium
TCCTCGGCACCGTTGCCCGGCAGGCGGCCGAGGCTGGCTACGAGGTGATTCTGGTGTCGGCCGACAAGGATCTCATGCAGCTGGTCGGCCCCCACGTCTCGATGTTCCATACCGGGCGCGAGAAGCTCTACACCCCGGAGCTGGTGGAGCAGGACTTCGGGGTTCCCCCGCGACAGGTGATCGACGTCTTGGCGCTCATGGGCGACAGCGTCGACAACGTCCCCGGAGTTCCCGGGATCGGTGAGAAGGGGGCGAAAAACCTCATCGCTGAATACGGTTCGGTCGAGAACCTGCTCGACAAGGCGAGCGAGATCAAGCGCAAGAGTTACCGTGAGGGTCTTCAGGAGCATCGCGACCTAGCCCTCTTGTCGAAGAAGTTGGTGACCATCCATACCGATGTGGACGTTCCCTTCGAAGCCGACCAGTTGCGGCTTGAAGAGCCAGACAACGAGGCCTTGCGGGAGATCTTTTCGCGGCTGGAGTTCTTCTCCCTCCTCGAAGAGCTCACCACTTCCCATGAGACGGAAGCTACCGATCCGGCGGTAGAGATCGTCGAGTCGGCGGAGGCGATAAGGGTCCTGGCCGACGCACCCAAGGAGCTCTGTCTATGGCTGCTACAGACTGGAGGAGCGACGGTCGGACTTGGAGTACGCGACGGCGACGGCGGAGCTCGTTGGGTCGACTTCCGAAGGAGCGGCATGGAGACGGCGATGCGCGAGAGTCTCAGTGCTCGAGTCGCGGAGGCTGACGGAACCTTCATCGGCCACGATCTCAAAGAGGTCCTGCGCTGGTTGGGACCGGAAGTCTCGGTCAAGGCTCGGCTGCGAGACCTGATGCTTTACGCCTACCTCGACAATCCCGCCCTCAAGGGCTTCTCACTCGCCGAGATGGCCTTGGAAGCGCTGCGCTACCGACCGGTCAGCCTGGACGAGGCGGGGTTTCGCAAGGGGGAGATGCCGGCTCTGGGCGACCCCGCCCTCCTCACCGTAGTGGGTGAACGTCTCGACCTCATCGACCGACTCCTCCCGATCCTCGAGGAGAGAATGAAGACCGGTCGGCTCGCTGAGGTCTACGAGGAGATCGAAGAACCCCTGGTTCCGGTCTTGATGCGCATGGAGGAGGCGGGGATCGGACTCGATACTGAGTTCCTCGACGCCATGTCGACCGAACTGGCCACCGCGATCGGCGGCTTGGAGGAGGAGATCGTCGAACTGGCGGGGGAGCCGTTCAACCTCAACTCTCCCCGACAGCTCGGCGAGATCCTGTTCGACAAGCTTGGCTATCCGATCCTCAAGCGGACCCGCAAGACCAAGTCTTACTCGACCGACGCCGACACCCTCCAGGTACTCGCGTCGCGGGGTTATCCGCTGCCGGGCAAGGTGCTCGAGTATCGCGAGCTGGCCAAGCTCAAGTCGACCTACGTCGATGCCTTTCCCCAGCTCGTGGCCGCTGACGGCCGCCTGCATACACGTTACTACCAGGCCGTTGCCGCGACGGGGAGGCTCTCATCGGCTGATCCGAACCTGCAGAACATCCCGGTGCGAACCGAGGAGGGCAAGAAGATTCGGCGCGCCTTCGTCGCCGCACCGGGACATCAGCTTCTGGTGGCCGACTACAGTCAGATCGAACTCCGCGTCCTCGCCCACATCGCCGGAGAGGAGCGCATGATCGATGCCTTCCTCAACCATCGAGACATTCACGCTACGACGGCGGCTAATGTCTTCGGCATCGACCCGGCATTGGTGAGCCCCGATCAGCGGCGCGCCGCCAAGGTGATCAACTTCGGCATCGTCTACGGCATGAGCCCCTTCGGGTTGGCCAAGACCCTGGAGATTACCTCCAAGGAGGCCAAGGCGTTCATCGAGGCCTACATGGACCGCTACCCTGGGGTCCGACGGTATACCGAGGAGACGCTGGCCAACGCGGCCGAGACCCTTCAGGTCGAGACCTTGTACGGTCGGGTACGTCGTCTCCCCGAACTGGCGTCACGTCAATATCAAGTGCGCGAGAACGCCAAGCGCATGGCGATCAATGCCCGTATTCAAGGTACCGCCGCCGACCTCCTCAAGATCGGCATGATCGCGGTCGATCGCCGCCTTCGCGACGAGCAACCGCGGGCGCAACTGCTCCTCACTGTCCACGACGAGTTGGTGGTCGAAGTCCCGCGGGAGGATGTGGCCGCGGTCACCGAGATCGTCGTTACCGAGATGGAGGGCGTGGCCCAACTCGCCGTGCCGCTGGTCGTGGAGTCTGGAGTCGGAGCCAGTTGGTACGAGGCCAAGGGCGGGGGAGACTGACCAGACTCGACTGACAGAGTCGATTGAGAGATCAGCTGACGAGCTGGCGTTCGTTGCCGAGGCGGCGGGTCACACCGATCGAATCCAGATGCTCGAGGATGGGAATCGCCCACTTGCGGCTGAGACCAAACTGGTCCTTGAAGCGGGGCACGTCGAAGCGCTCCCAGGCTAGGTCGGCCAGTCGATGCCGCGTATCGTCGATGGCGGCGGTGGCGAGGATCAGCCCACCCGGAAGACGGGTGAGCTTCTTCTGCTCGATCAGGTACTGCATCATGCCATCAAAGATCTGCGGCTTGGCACCGAGAGTCCGACTGAGTTCCGAGGGGGCCGGGGGGTCTAGACCACCGCGTTCGAAGGCTTGCAAGATCCCCTTCGAGAGTTTCGATTCGTCGTCGGTCAGGAGGGTCGTGCGTCCGTAGAGGCCCACGCGATCGCCGGCTACCACCAGCACCTTGCGGGCCGCTAGCCAGTCCAGGAAGGTGTCGGCCAACTCTTGACCCTGGGGTCGGAGGATCCGGCGCACCGCCTCGGCCTTGGGCATTGAGTCGGCTAGTCTCTGCTGGTCGAAATACTCGGTGAGGACCTTTCTCGCTCGCTGCTCGACCCGCTGCACCACCGAAGGCGCCAGCCAGAGCGGACCGCGGGCTCCCCGAGCTTTGACCCGCAGGAGCTTCCCCGAGTTCGTCAGCTGCTGTAGGGCCCGGTCGACCGCTTTGGGCGTCGTGGCGAGGCGCCGGGTCAAGCTCTCCGCATCGGTTCCGGCTTCACCGGCTTCGGTGACCCAGGTGGTGATCGCGGAGTCGATATCGGTGGCGATGGCCTGGACCGCTTCGTCGCGCCAGGTACCTCGGCGCCGGTGCCAGAGCGGGTCGAGGACCTTCCCGCCTCCCAGAGTGAGGGCCGGAGAGGGGCGGCGCAGCACGATGTGATCGTCACGACGGGCGGCGACGGCATGGTCGAGTCGCAGTTCGACGATGCCGCTCTCTCCGGGGCCAAGAACTGCCGGGTCGAGGGGGCGGACCTTGCCGAGGGCTTCGGCGCTCAGCAGGTGCACGCGAACCGGGGTCCAGCCAGAGAGCTCGAGATCGGTTTCGGGGAGAAGCGTGACATCAGCGAGGAGGCTGTGGGAAGCGCTCAGGCTGCCGGGCGACGCCAACTGACCGCCGCGTGTCAGCGCTTCGAGTTCCCAGCCGGTGAGCTGGAGAGATACCCTCTCTCCGGAGCGACCCCGTTTCCGGGACTCTCCGTGAACTTGCACGCTGCGTACCTTGCCGCACCCGCCGTTGGGGACTAACTCCAATTCGTCGCCGACCTCGATCTCGCCGGAGAGCAAGGTCCCGGTGACCACCGTGCCCAGGCCCTTGAGGAGGAAGGCGCGGTCGATCGGGAGTCGGACCGATCGCTTGTCCTCTCCATCGAGCGCAGCCTCGCGGGCAGTGGCGAGCAGGATGGAGCGAAGTTCGGGCATCCCAGCGCCGGTCAGTGCGGACACCGGGAGGACGGGAGACCCGGCGAACGGAGTGCCCTCTAGTACTTCTTCGATCTCGAGTTGAGCCAGCTCCACGAGATCGCTGGCGACGAGATCGACCTTGGTGAGGGCGACGACGGCGTACGGTATGTCGAGGAGGGCGCAGATCGCGAGGTGTTCGCGGGTCTGCGGCTCGACCCCCTCGTCGGCGGCGATGACGAGGAGCATGACCCTGATGCCACCCAGCCCCGCCAGCGCATTGCGAAGAAAGCGCTCGTGCCCAGGGACGTCGATGAAGCCGACCTGGAGATTCCCGTCGCGAAGGTGGGCGAATCCCAGGTCGATGGTGATCCCGCGAGCCTTCTCCTCGGCCCAGCGGTCGCAATCGATGCCGGTCAGAGCTTCGAGGAGTTTGGTCTTGCCATGGTCGACGTGCCCGGCGGTGCCGACGATGACACGGTGGCTCGGCGACGCCTCGCTCGCCGTCATTCCGCTTCTGCCACGGGCGACTAGCCTAGAACTTCGCGAGCGATCCGCTGCATCTCACGACCATCGATCCGCCCTTTGTAGCGCGGGAGGATGGTTCCCATGATGCGTCCGATCGCCTGCGGACCCTCGAGTCCCTCGGTTGCGACGAAGTCGGCGATCGCCTTGCGGACCTCGTCCTCCGAGACCGGCTCGGGTAGATACTCGGTAAGGATCTCCGCCTCGGCGTCTTCCTTGTCAGCCAACTCGGAGCGGTCTCCGTTGCGGTACTGCTCGGCCGCCTCCCGGCGCTGCTTGACACTGCGCTGGACCACGGTGAGGAAGGTTTCCTCATCGACCTCCTTGCCATCGCGGGTGCGTTCCATCTCCATTGCGGCCAGCAACATGCGGAGCGTTCCGGTGCGCTCCTTGTCCCCGCTCTTCATGGAGGTCTTGATATCGGCTCGGATCTTCTCCTTGGGTGAACTCATGCTGGGATTATAGGCGAGTGGCGACGTTCCCTCACGGCGCCGACTCACCCACCCAACGAAGCCGCCACAAGCGGGATCCACGGGCCACCGGGTTGGTGGAGAGTGGGTCGTCGATGAAGAACTCGGCGAAGTAGAGGCCGTCCGGCCCGGCTTCGAGGGCAAGGAGGGTGGACCGGGCGTAGCCGATGTACTCGACCCAGGGGGTCGGGGCCTCGGCGAGCGAGCCATCGGAGTCGAAACGGAATGCCGATATCCGCTTGCCGGTCGTGACCATGCCGGGGATGTAGCCTTGGCCAAACTCGGTGACGAAGCCGAGGTGCTGGGCACTCTCCGGGAAGGAACTGCCGACGAAGCGGCTGGGTTGCACGAAGGCGAGGCCGACCGGAGCGTGGGGAGGTGGTCCCCACGAGTAGGATGCATGGAGCGACATGTCGGCGTTGGTACCATGCCCGTCCTGGTCGGCGTCCCACCCGTACGACCAGCCCCGGTGGACTCTGGCAAGTCGGTCTACGATGGGACCGTTCTCCGCCTCGATCATCTCGCCCAGGAGTTCGCTCCAGGCGCCGGCGAACGGGTTGCGGAAGCCGTAGGCGTAGACGTAGTCGGCGGCGTCGATGCCATCGCTGGTGTCGTAGAACGGGTTGTCCGACGGCGCGGCGCCGTTGGGGTGGAGTCGAAGGATCTTGCCGAGGAAGGAGTGCAGGTCATGGGACCGTTCAGGTTGCATGCCGTCTCCTTGGTGGACATAGAGCATCCCATCGGGTCCGAAGGAGAGATCGGAGATCTGGTGAGACGACATCATAGTGTCCGGAGCCAAGTCGAGAACGGTCTCGATCACACCATCGTGACGTCCTCGGTCGTCGACTCCCAAACGAAGGACGCGAGCGGAGAAGACCTCCTCTGAAGGACTCAGAGTTACCGCATAGACGGTGGAGACAAAGAGGTCCCCACTATTCGGGTCGACGGCCAGTCCGGTGAGCCCGACCGCACCACGACTTGGAAAATCACTGAGCGGGTCGAAGTCCAAGAGTCCGTCGACGAAGAGCTCGCGGCTACCGTCCTGGCGCACGATCCAGACCGAGCCGAACAGTTCGGTGGTGTAGAGCAGCACGTCGGCCGCCGTTGGACTGTCGGTAGGACGGAAGACGAGGTTGACGGGAAACTGCAGATCCTCGGCCACCGGTTCGATAGCGTAGCCAGGAACTCGTAACTTCCAGGGCTGGGGTAGATAGCGGGCCAGCTGATCGAAGTTCGGTGCGCTCTGCCCCGAGGTCGCATTGAAAGTGCTGCCGTTGTCCGCGACCCAGAAACTGACCTGGTGGTTTGCGGCAACGTTCAGCTGCGGTAGGAAGATCGTGTCGTTGACTGCGTCCGGAGGGAGCTCGACGAGGTGGAGGGCTGAAGGGGGAAGGAGGAGGGGCGTGGATCCGGGATTGGTGACGGTCACACGAACGGGTTGGGGATCCGTCAACTCCAGGCCAGGGATGAAGTGATTGCCGGGTTGGTGTGTAGCTTCCCAGTGACCCAGAGGGATGCCGTCGGCCGTTTCGATGCTGAGACTTGGTCTGGGTCCGGAGACTGGCAAATCGATCGGCCCACCCTGGTCGTCGAGCCATGCGACCGACGAGCCGACGACGGCTAGCCGGAAGGGGAAGATATGGAGTTCTACGTCGGTCGAGAAGCTACGTTCAGTCCAGGGGCTCCAGACTCCCGTGCTGTCGCGGTGACGAACTCGCAGGATATACGGCCTCTGAAACTCCAGGAAGCGGTAGTCCGACCGCGGCCCCTCCCACTCGCCGTCGGCCAGTCGAGCCCGGGTTAGCCCGGGACCGCCGAGACAGTCGGCACGCCACACCTCGTCCCTGCGCTCGAGGGGAGAACCGTCCGCGGTCCAAATTTCGTACTCGGAACAGTAGTGGGTGTCGCCGGGGTCGGGGTCCACCATCGCCGCGGTTTCTAGGTGCACGTCGAAACCACCGATGACCGCTCCATCCCGATCGGGCTGGGTGATCTGCGGCGCAAGCGGAGCATGGGGAGACTCTACAAAGGCTCCGGTGTCGACCAGGACGTCGGGGGAGAAACTCTCGTGCGGATAGGTCCGCACCCGTCCCGAACCGGTGTCGGTGACGACAAGGTCGTAGGAGAGGCTGGTGATCGGCGCCGCGAAGATCCAGAAGGCGTGGTTGTAGCCCCTGCCGTCGACCACCTTGACGACGATCTCCGGATTGGTGGGTTCGAAGAACCAGAAGAGTCCCGATTGATCGGCGAGAGTACGGGCCGGAACGAGTTGCTCGGGTTGAGTGCCGTCGATACCTTGCCAGCGCGTCTCGACCCGGAGGCGATTCTGGGCCAAGCAGAGCGTGGTGGGGCCGGGGGTACAGTGGGTCTCGACGAGGTTGGCGGCATCCCCGCTGGCGCGGGCTCCGAGTTTGGAACTGGT